>LJNS01000050.1 GCA_001303245.1 Gammaproteobacteria bacterium SG8_30 | reverse complement strand
GCCTGCACCAGGTCGGTCTCGGCATCGCGCGGACGCTCCTTGCCGACCGGCAGGAGCTGTTCATCGAGGACACCCGGACCGGCGAGGGCCATGCCGAGCGCGAGCATGCCCGGCTCGTAGCCGGCTTCCGCGGCGCGGCGCAGCCATGCGATCGAGCCCGGCCGGTCACGCTCCGTGCCCCAGCCCATCGCCTTCGCGAAGCCGACGTGAAACGCCGCGACCGGTTCCCCGGCCTCGGCCAGTCGAGTCAGCGCGTCGAGGTCGAGGTGCTCGACCGCCTGCAGTGCCGGGTGCTGCTGGAACAGCTGCACCATTTGCTCCGCATGGATGAACTCCATCAGCCCGAGGAACTTGTGGCCGAGCGGGCACTCGCCCTTCGCGATCACTGCGACGATGCCCCCCATGACGTCCGGGCCGCTCAGGACCAGCACCAGGTCGAAGTCGGCCGTCTGCCCGGCCGGACCGTGTTCCAGGCACGACTCGACGAAGATCCGCGCGTCCTTGCCGGAGAATCGCGCGACGATGGCGTCCTGCGGCTGGATGTCGTGGATGGTGCCCTCGGGGCAGGCCGGCGAGCCGCCCGACGCCTCTGCCGGAGGCGCGGGGGAGGAAGACGGCGCTGCGGCGTCCGGGGAAGCCACCTGCGCCCATCCACCGGACACGAGCGCTGCCGCGAGCAGCACCGCCCAGGCTGACTGCGCCGCGAAGAAGAGTCGACCGTTGCCTCGCCGAAGTGACATGGCTGGCCCGCGGCCGCGCGGCCGCGGCTCCCTCGACAACCTCAAGCCTAGACCTCTCGACGCCTTGGCACATCTCGCCGGGCGAAGGGTGCACCCGGCCGCGCCGAGGTCCGCCTCGCGAGCCTCGCCGAGGAGGCTGGCAAACCGGCCGCTTACGACCGCGTGTTCTCGTTGAACGTCGTGCAGTTCCTGCCGGCCATCGGGCAGGCACTCCGACAGATCCGCGCCTGCCTCGCGAAAGGCGGCATGACGGCCACCACGTTCCAGCCTCGCTCGCGCCCCGGTGCACTCGCGCGATGACCCCATGACGAGTCACCGCGACCTCGCGCTCGCGTTCGTCGAGCGATTCTGCGCGGGCGATGTCGAGGGACGCCTGCCGCTGCTCAGCCCATCGCCTCCATCGGCTCGGGCTCCGGCATCCTCTCCGGCTCGGCCGTGCCGATCGGGCGACCGACCGTGAGCGGGTCCCGGAAGGCTTGATCGACCGCGAGAAAGGGCGAGTCCGCCTCGACGCCGAGGGCGTCGAGGACTTTCGTGAAGAACGCCCGGCCAGCGGCCGTCACCGCGATGTCGAACACCTCCGCGTCCGAGAAGCCATACGCCTTGAGCGCCGCGACGTGTTCCGGCGTCACCCGCGAGGCGTCCCTGGCGACCTGGCGCGCATAGCAGACCATCGTCTGCTCGGCCGTATCGAGCACGCCGTCGAGGCGTCCCGCGCCGATCGCGACGATCTGCTCGTCGCTGAAGAACGGCCGCAGCGCCTTGCCGTGCGCGAGCGAGCAGGCCGTATTGCCCAACTCCACCGCCGCGACGAAGGTCACGAGCTCGAAGCGGCGCGTGTCCATCGGCCGCCTGATCTCGGCGAGTAGCCGTCCCCAGCGGGCCATCACCTCCGGGCGGTGGCAGAACGCCATCGCGTAGTCGGGCACGTATCCCCAGGAAGCCTGCTGGCGCAGGTACATAGCGGCCACTTCGCCTTCCGCGTCCCCGGGTCTCGTCGTGTCGATGAATGCCATGATGCAGATCCTCCGTCACTGTCTGTAATGCGAAATCTGGACTTCCTCGCCGAGGTCGGCGTAGTCGCCGGCGGCCCGCAGCGTGCGGAACTCGCGCCAGTGGATGCGCCGATAGCGCGCGGGCTCGCCCGCGCCGAGCGTCGTCGGCAGGGGCTCGTAGGTCGTGTCCCAGGTCGGGTTCAGGAAGAAAGGCACGCTGTAGCGGTCCCGCAAGGGGTGCGTCACGACACGATGCACCGCCGCGCGGTACCGGTCGTTCGACCAGACCTGGACCATGTCGCCGATGTTGACGACCAGCGCGTCGGCGCGCGGCTCGACCAGGTGCCACTCGCCGTCGCGACAAACCTCGAGACCCGGCTGCCAGTCCTGCAGCAGCAGCGTCAGTGCGCCGGAGTCGGTGTGCTCGCCCACGCCGAAGGGCCGGTCGTCGTCCGCAGGCGCGAGCGGATGCTTCGGATAGTAGTTCAGGCGCAGGAAGCTCGTGTGCGCTCCCTCGAAGCGCCAGGTGAGCTCGTCCGGGGAGACTCCGAGGTTGACGGCGATGGCCGACAGCAGCCGCAGGGACAGTGCCTTGCAGCTCGCGTAGTAGGCGCGGATCACCGGCTCGAAGCGCAGCCGCAGCGTTCCCGCTGGCCACCGCGGCTTCAGCTTGTCTCCATCGGAGGGGCCGAAGTCGTAGATCTCCTTCCAGTCCTGCCGATTCTTGGTCAGCTCCCGGTCGAAGAAGCCCCAGGGGTTGTCGGCGTCGCGGTGGATCCGGCGCTTTTCGGCCGCAGGCCGCGCGAAGAACTCGCGCGACACGGCGAAGATGCTCGCCAGCAGCAACGGGTCGATGCCGTGTCCGGTGACCTGGAAGAAGCCCCACTCCCGGCAGGCACGGTCGATGGCGTCGAGTGCCGCGGGGCTCTCGAGCTCGGCGATGTCGATGACGGGTACGTTCTCGATCATGACTGTCTCCTGGCGCGGCCGCTCACGCGGTCTTGCGCGGGTGCACCCACTTCGGCAGCAGGCTGTACGGGTTGAGGTCGACGCTGTGGTCGTACTCGACGCCTGCGGCGTCGAGCCTCTCGTGCAGGGAGCCATCCGCCATGGCGTCGAACAGCTCGGTGCAGCCGCCGACGTGCTTCCCGCCGATGTAGACCTGCGGGATGGTCGGCGAGCCGATGCGGTCCTTGAGCACCGCGCGGATCTTCACGCCCAGGTCGCGCTTCTGGAACGCCACCGAGTCGAGGTCGACGCTCTGGTAGGCGATGCCGAGCCGCGCGAACAGCTTGCGGACCGCCCAGCAGAACTCGCACCACTCCAGCGCGAACATCACGACCGGGCAGTCCTGCACGACGCCGATGACGAAGGACTCCGCCTCCGCGTCGAGCGGTGCAACCTGCACCGGCTGCTGCACCGGCGCCGCCGGCAGGGCGCAGACGATCTGCGTGTCGAAGCGATAGCCCGGCGTGGAGCGCGAGATGGCGATCTCGTCGTCGTTCATCTCCTCGCCGATGCCCTCGAACAGCGGCGTCGAGAGGTAGCGCTCGCCGGTGTCGGGCAGCATGCAGACGATGTGGCTGCCGGGCGGTGCGCGCCGCGCCACCTCGAGCGCCGCGGCGAGCGTCGCACCGCTGGAGGTACCGGCGAAGATGCCTTCCTCGGTGGCGAGCCCGCGGGCCAAACGCAGCGCCTCGTTGCCGTCGACCGGCACGATCTCGTCGATCAGCTTCTCGTCCCGGGCGTCCTCCGTGAGCTTCGAGACGAAGTCCGGGCTCCAGCCCTGCATCAGGTGGGGCCGGAAGTAGGGGTGGCTCTCGCTCGGCGTACCGTTGGCATCCCGCGGCTGCGGAATGCCGCTGCCGAGCACGGGTGAGTTGTCCGGCTCGGCGGCGACGATCCGGATGGACGGATCGGCGGCCTTGAGCCCGCGTGCCACGCCGAGCAGCGTGCCGCCGGTGCCGAAGCCGGAGACGAAGGCGTGGATCGGCTCGCCGGCGAAGTCGTCCAGGATCTCCCGCGCCGTCGTGCGGGTGTGGATCTCGGCGTTGGCCTCATTCTCGAACTGGCGCGGCAGGTACCACCCGTGCCGCTCGGCCAGCTCGATGGCCTTGTTGAGCATGCCGGTGCCCTTCTCGGCGGCAGGCGTCAGCACCACCTTCGCCCCGAGGAAGCGCAGCAGCTTGCGGCGCTCGAGACTGAAGCTCTCCGCCATCACGATCACGAGCGGGTAGCCCTTCCGGGCGCAGACCATGGCGAGGCCGATGCCGGTGTTGCCGCTCGTGGCCTCGACGACCGTCTGGCCGGGTCGGAGCTCGCCGCTGCGCTCGGCCTGCTCGATGACCGCGCGGGCCATGCGGTCCTTGACCGAGCCCAGCGGATTGAAGGACTCGACCTTGCCCCACACGTGAACGCCCGGCGGCGAGAGCTTGTCGAGCCGGACGAGCGGTGTGTTGCCGATCGTCTCGAGGATGTTGGCGTAGCGGGTCATGGCGATCTCCTCAAGCCGGCAGGCGCGGCGCGGTCACCACGACCTCGGGCAGCCGCGGCAGGGCGGCCGTGGACGTCGCGGTGCTCGTGGAACCGGCGCGCGGGCCGGCGGCGCCGAGGCCGGTGGCCATCAACGCGGCGATGGTGGCGAGCAGGACGAAGGTGACCAGGCTGTGGCGGGTGGCTGAAGCGACGTACATGGCGGTTCTCCTCTTCGGGTTCCACGTTTCGAATTCCGTGGCGCCATGCTGCGAGGCCAGCGGTGAATCCAGCGTTGGAGCGACCGTGGTATTTCCTGCCGCAGTGCGGCGGGGCACCCTCGGGTTGTGGGTCCGGCGAGGACGTGTCTAAAGTAAGGTCCTCATTGGCCTGGTGATTTCGGCATGGGGGGGCTGGAACTCAGGTTCCTCGGCGATTTCGAGGTGCGCCGCGACGGCCAGGCACTGCAGTTGCCGCCGTCCAAGAAGACGCGTGCGCTCCTCGCCTACCTCGCCCTGCAGCCGCGACGCTTCCGCCGCGAGCAGCTGTGCGAACTCCTGTGGGAGGTGCCGGACGACCCCAGAGGCTCGCTGCGCTGGAGCCTGTCCAAGCTCAGGCAGCTGGTCGACGTCGGCGAGCACCCGCGGATCGTCGCGGACCGCAACACCGTCGGCATGGAGTCGGCTGACGTGTCGATCGACGTGCGCGAGCTCGGGAAGCTGGTCGCCGGCGACCTCGCCGCGGTGCCTGTCGCGGCGCTGGAGGAGGCAGCGGCCCGCTACCGCGGCAACTTCCTGGAGGGCCTCGAGTTCTCGAACTTCCACGACTTCCACACCTGGTGCGTGGCCGAGCGCGAGCAGGCCCTGCGCGATTGCGCCGTACTCCTTGCGGAACTCCTGCGGCGGCTGGCGGACGAGCCCGAACGGTCGCTGCCGCATGCACGGGCGCTCGTGGGACTCTTCCCGTACGAGGAGTCGTACCGTGCGACGCTGATCCGCCTGCTGAATGCCTCCCGCCAGCCGGCCGAGGCCGAGGAGCAGTACCAGCTCGGCCTGCGCATGCTCAAGGAGGTCGGCGCCGAGTCCTCGGGCGCGCTGCTCGCAGCGCGCCGCCCGCCGCGCATCGACACGCCGCCCAGGCGGGCGCCGGCTCTGCCGCCCCCCGGCCCGGAAGCCGCCCCCGCCCGCCCGGCCGGTCGCGGTCTCATCGGGCGCCAGGCAGAGGTCGAGCTCGTCACGCGGACCTTCGAGCGCGGCGTTGCCCGCAGCCGCGCCGGCCTGATGCTGCTCACCGGCGCACCGGGGATGGGCAAGACCCGGCTGCTCGACCACCTGCACGCGCTCTCACGCGATCGCGACGCCTTCGTGCTGCACGCGGCCGCATTCGAGTCGGATGCCATCCGGCCGTTCGCGCTCTGGATCGACGCGCTGCGCGCCCTCGGAAGCGGGCATGTCGAGTCGATCTTCGGCGCGGGCGAGGAGGGCAACCGCGACCGGCTGTTCGCCGGGCTCAACGCGCTCGTGGCCCGCGAGGCTGCCGAGCGACCGGTCGTGCTCATCTTCGACGACGTGCACTGGTGCGACGAGTCGAGCGCCGCCGCGCTGCACTACGTGCTGCGCATGAACCGCGACCGGCCCGTGCTGGGCGTGGCGGCGGCGCGGAGCGGCGAGCTCGGCGACAACGCGGCGATGCAGCTTGCGCTGCGCGGCCTGCGGCGCGACAACGTGCTGACGGAGGTGCCGCTCGAGCCGCTCCCGGCGAAGGACGCGGCCGCGCTGATCGCTTCCCTCGTGCCCCGTGCCGATGCCGCACGCCTCGCCCGCGAGTCGGGCGGCAACCCGCTGCTCGCCATCGAGCTGGCCCGGGCAGAAGTCCGCGGCGGAGCAAGCGGCAGCCTCGCCGACCTGGTGCGCGACTGGCTGGCCCGCTTCGGCGTGGATGCCGCCGAAGTGCTGCAGTGGGCGGCCGTGCTGAGCCCGCGCATCGAGCTCAACCGGCTCGCGCAGGTCGCGGGCATGCCGGCCGACAAGGTGGCCGCGGTGCTCGAGGAGGGCGAGCGGCACGGCATGCTGCGTGCCACCGATCGCGGCCTCGGCTTCGCGCACGAGATGATCGCCCGGGCCGTCTACAGCGACATCTCGCCGATGCGCCGCCAGGTCATGCACCGCCGCGTGGCCGAGCTGCTCGAGCAGGACACCGCGCAGGATCTCGGGCGCGCCGCGGACCTCGCGCACCACGCAGCCCAGAGCGAGGATCCGGCCCTGGCCGCGCGCGCCATGGTCTCGGCGGGGCGCCTGTGCCTGCGCTTCTTCGCCAACGACGACGCGGTCTCGGTTGCCCGCAAGGGGCTGCAGCTCGTCGAGGCGCTGCCCGATGCCGAGCGCGTGCGACTCGAGATCGAGCTCAACGACATACTGCTGGCGGCCGGGCCGCTCCCGGACTGGGAGGCCGCTGCGCAGCACTATGCTGCGCTCGCCGAGCGGGCGCTCGACCACGGCGAACTCGCGCACGCGCGGCTCGGCTACCACATGGCGGCTACGGTGCGCTGGCAGCACGGCCACTGGACCGCGGCGCGCGAGCAGAGTCTGCAGGCGCTGCGGGTCGTCAGGGGCGGCCAGGACGAGGCGCACATCGTCGGCGTCGCCGAGACCGGCAAGTGCCTCGCGCTGCTCGAGCGCGATCTGTCGCAAGCGGACGCCATGCTGATGGAGGCGAGCGCGCTCGCCCTGCGCCGGGGGTTCAACCATCACGCCATTGCCGCCGGGCTCGGCATGCTGCGCTTCCACGAGAACCGCCTCGAGGAGGCGGAGGAGCTGTTCCGTGAGGCGCGTACGCTGTGCAAGACGGCCGGCGACCGCGTCGCCGAGTACCAGGCCAACGAGTACCTGACCATGCTCGACCTGCAGCGCGGCCGGCCGATCCCGGCGCGCGAGCGCTGCAACGAGCTGCTGATGCTCGGCGGCAAGCTCCGCGAGGGCAGCGAGGAGCCCTTCGCACGCGCGATGCTCGGGCTGTGCAACTACGCGATCGACGACGAGTCCGAGGGCCTCGACGCGGCGCTCGCCGACCTGCGCATCGCGGACGCCAAGCACCGCCTCGCCTATGTCCTGACGCGGACCGCAATCATCGACTGCGAGCGCGGCCGGGTGGACAGCGCCGTCGCGCGCGCGCGGGAGGCACTCGACTGCGCGACGCTGCTCGAGCGCCCCACCGAGATGCTGATCTCCCACGCCGTGCTGGCCCACGCCAGCCGCAAACGCGGGGAGGCGAAGGTTGCGGAGGCGCATGCCGCGGAGGCGGCGCGCCTCGCCTCGACGGGCGCGGCCGCGTGGACGAGCGAGATCGTCGAAAGACTGGGCGACGACGGGACCGCCCGCGCAGTACGCAGGAGGAAGAAAGGATGAGCGAGATCCTCGTGGAGCGACACTGGGAAAAGCCGCTGACGGACGACGACATGCTCGCGCTGTTCGCCGCGGCCGGCGGCTGCCTCGCGATCCACCGCTGCGAGTGGCGCGGCAGCCTGCTGTCGGGCGACGGGCGCGAGCTCTTCTGTCACTTCACGGCGCCTGACGCCGAGTCCGTGCGCATCGCGCTGCACGAGGCGGGCTCGCCGCGCGGCAGCATCTGGCCCGGCACCATCCACGACGCGCCGGGCTCGAACCAGGCAGAACTCGAGAGCGCCAACGTGGTCGTCACCCGCCGCTTCGACGAGCCGGTCGCGCTGGCAGACATCCAGGCGATCGAGGATGCCGGGGCCGGCTGCCTCGAGAACCACCGCGTGCGCTTCGTGCGCACGTACTTCTCGGCAGACCGCAGGCGAATGATGTGCCTGTACAGGGCCCCGGACGCCGAGTCCGTGCGCATTGCGCAGCGCGAGGCCGGCATGCCGGTGGAGCGGGTCTGGTCGTTCCGGCAGTTCCGCCCGGAGTAGCAAATTCCACGGTCGATCCCACGCTGGGTCCAACGGACCCGGCCCAGAGTTGCTCCTGCCCGGCGAGGTCCGGGGGGAATCTCAAACCAACTTCCGAGGAGCAACTCACATGGAAATGCAGGAAAAGATGGCCGCGAACGGCGTCAACGTCGAGGCCCTGCTGGGCGCCCGCCAGGCACTGACCGAGGCCCCGGAGGCCGCCCGCTTCAAGTGGCGCGCGACCAGCGAGTGGGTGAACGGCACCCACAGCCGCGCCACCGTGCACGGCTTCTTCGGCCTCGGCGGCGAGCAGCAGCACCGCCAGGCGTTCACCTTCGACACAGATCACCCCGAGGTCTTCGCGGCCGAGGACAACGGCGCCACGCCGGTCGAGATGATCCTCGTCGGCCTGGCCGGCTGCCTCGGCGCGGGCATCGCCTCCGTGGCGCAGAACCGCAACATCCAGCTGCGCTCCGTCAAGGCGACGCTCGAGGCAGGCATGGACCTGCAGGGCATCCTCGGCATCGACGATGCCGTCCGCAACGGCTTCGACGGCATCAAGGTGCATTACGAGATCGACGCGGACGCTACCGAGGAGGAGATTGCCGCACTGGTTGCGCAGTCGCAGAAGCGCTCGGCCGTGTTCGACATCCTGACGAACCCGACCGACGTGATGGTCACCACGAGGAAGTCGTGAACGTCTCACGCATCAAGCGGCCGCTGGCCGGCATCGTCGACGTCGTCGTCATCGGTGCCGGCCACTCCGGCCTGGCGATGAGCCACGCGCTCTCGTCGCGCTCCATCGAGCACGTGGTGCTGGAGCGCGGCGAGGTCGCGAACTCCTGGCGCGCCGAGCGTTGGGACTCGCTGCGCCTGCTGACCCCGAACTGGATGAGCCGGCTGCCGGGGTACCGCTACCGCGGTGACGACCCCGACGGCTACATGACGGTCGGGGAGGTCGTCGAGTTCATCGGCGGTTACGCCCGGCACTTCGCGGCGCCGGTCGTCACGCAGACGACCGTGACCCGCGTCGAGCCGGCGTCCGACGGCTATCGCGTCGAGACGAACCGCGGCGACTGGTTGTGCCGCGCGCTCGTACTCGCCACCGGCGCCTTCAACGTACCCGTCGTGCCGAAGGTGGCCGAGGGCGTGCCGGGCGGAGTCGCACAGGTCACGGCGCAGGACTATCGCAATCCCGCGCAGCTCGAGGAGGGCGGGGTGCTGGTGGTCGGCGCCTCCGCGACCGGCCTGCAGCTCGCCCAGGAGATCCACGGAAGCGGCCGGCCGGTGACGCTCGCCGTCGGTGAGCACGTTCGGATGCCGCGCAGCTATCGCGGCCGCGACGTGCAGTGGTGGATGCTCGAGACCGGCGTGCTCGACCAGCGCATCCAGGACGTCGACGACCCGGTCCGCGCGCGGCGGGTGCCCTCGCCGCAGCTCGTCGGCACCCCGGAGCGCGCGACGCTCGACCTGAACGCGCTGAAGGCCCAGGGCATCGACCTCGTCGGCCGCCTGGCCGGCATCCGCGATGGCCATGCCCAGTTCTCGGGCTCGCTGCGCAACGTCTGCGCACTCGCGGACCTCAAGATGAACCGGCTGCTCAAGCTTTTCGACGAGTGGGCGGAGAGAACCGGCACCGACACCGGGATCGGCCCTGCGGAGCGCTACCCGGACACCGACGTCGGTGCGCCTCCGTCGCTCGGCGTGAAGCTGGGCAGGGACGTGCGCACCGTCGTCTGGGCGACAGGCTACAGGCCCGACTACTCCTGGCTCGACGTGCCGGTGCTCGACCGCCGGGGAAGCCTGAGGCACGACCGCGGCATCGTCGACGCGCCCGGCCTCTACGTACTGGGGCTACCGTACCTGCGTCGCAGGAAGTCGAGCTTCATCCACGGCGCCGAGGACGACGTGGCCGAGCTCTCCGCGCACCTCGTCGCGTACCTCGATCGCGCCGCGCGGCCCAGGGTGGCGGGGATGACCGGGCGAGGGTAAGGTCGATCGAGGCCGGCGGCGCAGGGCTGTGCATCGTGCAGACACCCCGTTGCGTCGAGCCCCCGGTCAGGGCACCGATACCAGTTGCCCGCCACTGCGAATCGACGGCTTGGCGCGGCGCGACCAGCGCCGCTTCCGTTCGCCCAAGCCGGAGCACGGCGGGTTTAAGTGTCGGTCCACATACAGGCTGACGACCTTCCGGTCATCACCGAGATACATGGGTCTCAGCAGCGGCTCGTCCGCCTGTTGCGAGCTGGCCCCGCAGCCGGTTCTGCGCGTGAGCGGCCCAGGATCCGATCTTTGGAAGCCAACTCGACTCGGGTCGCGCTCCAGGCGGCGGCTGCGGATTCTGGTTGCGTGGGACCTCCGGGGATTGGCCGTCACCGACCCGATGCCCGCCAAACCGCTGCGTTTTCACTTCCTCGTGAGAACCAGCCTCGTCTCTTCTGCCGACTTCATCGCGCTTACCGGTCCGCCAAGGCCAGCTGCGCCCCCCTTGATGACGAGTTCCGCCTCCGCAAAGCTGCCGTTGCTGCCCGGCACATACCAGTCATTGAACTCGACGACGCGCGTTCCGCCGATCGTCTTGCCGGGCTTGTCGGAGTAGAACGCTTCGCTGTAGAAGGCTCCCCTTTCTTCCTGTACCGGCGGGAGACAGCGCTTGCGGTCCTTGAATCTCAGGACCTCTTCCGTCTCGCCGACGTGGAGACTCAACTCGATGAACACATGGCGATTCCCGGTCCTCGGGTCCTGCGCCCACATCAACGCACTCCGTGGAACGCTGATCTGCGTCATGCCCGATCCCTCCCACGTGTAATAGGGCGGCGCCTTGCACTGTGTCGTCAACAAGGCCGCCAACAGGGGATCTCCCAGGGTCCGTCGAGGCGGACCTGTGTCCACTGTCCGGTAGTCGAGCACTGAGTTGCCCTCAAAGTGGCCGCTGTCATCCAGCCGGAGCGAAACCCTGGCGCCCGCGGTGGACTTCGAGACGACGTTGTAACCATGGATCGTCGAATCGAACGCAAGCTCGAACTCGCACTCGGACCGGAGTCGCCGATACGCCTCCCGTAGCCACGCCAATTCCGCATGGTAGGCAGCGATCTCCTCTCTTGCGTAATCCTCGAGGCTGCTCCAGCGCCGATGCCCGAGAGCCGTGCATTGCGCCATATGGACGCTCTCGTGCACGTCGGTGGACTCCTTCATGCAGGCACTGGGCGAGGAGTTTTCGGTCGTGCATCGCCCAATCAAGTCAGGACCGGTCACGGCGCTGGCGGGCGTGGCATTGAGATATCGCGCCTTCTCCAATGCGGGCTTGATTTCGCGCTCCTGGAAGTCTCGTCTCTGGTCTTCGTCTGCTGCCGTCGGCGCAGTGGAACGGGACCACTCTCGAATGCTGTTCTCGTAGGCCTGAATCGCGGCAGTGACCTCGGCACGGCGGGATGCGATGTCGTAGGCGTCGACGCAGTCGCACTGGGTTTCAGCAAATCCGGCCGGGATGCGGACCACGAAAAGGAAGGCTAGCAGCGAGCCCAATGAAGACCTGGGATGCAGCATGACGACCTCCGGGATCGAATCCATTTCCGGCATCGGCCCGGGCCCCTGGCCCGGCGTGGGATCCTACCGATGCCTGGAAGCCGCTAAGGGGGATCGCTGGTTACGTCACTCACGTTTACCAGCCGGGCGCCGTTGACGTAGAGGGCTGGCACGGGCGAGATCCGCAGGTCTTCCTGCGAGGCATGAATCTCGACTCGCACCTGGCGACCTCCTTCGTAGTCGAGGTACAGCGTGTTGCGCCCAATGCGATACTTGCCCTGACCGCCGGCGATCGTACGCGGATCTGGCATCGCGAGATTCTGGTAGGCCAACTCGCCGATGAGTTCATGGTCCAGGAACTCTCCGGTTCGGCGAAACGAGATCCAGCTCGGCGGGTACCCGGAGTCAAGCGACCCGGGTCTCAGATAGAACCCCTCCAGCAATAGTCCCTCGCAGGAAGCGACCGGGAAGACGGAGCGATCTTCATAGGTCAGGCCTTGTCCGTCCTGCTCGACAATCCGGACCCGGTGCGACTCGTTCCACGTGACCTGCCAGCGCCCTGGAGCCACCGGTCTATAAGTGCCCCACAGTCCCGGGCTCTCTCGCTCGGCGCCGGATCTGTCCCACCCCTCCAGGCCGCCTTCCGGCACCCGTCGGTATACCTTGCCGTCTGGGTAGAACGTCACGTACGTCACCGAGACGTCCCGGTCCACCGTCCCGAGCGCCGAAATGTGGAGTCCGATCGCCAGACCGGAATAGATGCCGTCCAGCATGTCGCCCGCGGTGGGCGCTTCTTCCGTCGGGGAACCGGGACGATCGGCCTCGCCAGAGTTCGTCGACGAGATGGATTCGTCTTGGCTCGATGACGTTACCGGGAACCCGAATCGGTCAAGCGCGATCGCGGCGAGATCGTTGGCGCGCGAGGCGGCGGCAGGGGCCTCGGTCTGCTGAGCGGCGGCGTGGAGACTGGCGATCAGTCCGCCGGTGACGAGAAACGCGTCGTAGGCGTCGGTGCGCTGCTGTTGCGTCATCCCCTTGAAGCTCGGTGCGCCAGCGATTGCATCGTTGACGGCGCGCAGGAGACTCACGCCCTCGGCGTCAGCCAATGTCCTCCGGGACACGACTTGAATGCTCGAGCCAAGGAGAATCGCGACAGCGGTGGCCAGGTTGTTCTTTCGAACATCCGGACTCGCCTCGATGGCCTGCTGTATCTGTCGGTACAACTCTGCGAGCTGAGCGCGCCCCTCCGGTGTTGCGGACATGGCTGCGAGCCGTTCTGGCGCCGCGCGCTGGCTGGCGGGGGCGAAGTCGGTCGCGCTGAGCGGAAACTTGTAGGCCGGCTGCGCCGTGATTGACCCAGCAGAGGCGCTCTCTGCACCAACTGGCCGCGCTCGCATCGCGTCCCTCATCCGGATCGTGTAGTGCTCGTCGGCGAGCATCTCCCTCAGCAGGACGTCCGCACCCGACCCTCCGAGGTCGCTGAACGCGTGAGCGTCGGACGTGCTTGGCGTCGGGTTGGCGTGAGTCAACGATGTGGCGATTGCGATACTCATCAGGGCCGAGTAGCGAAGCCGCCGTGTGATGACGCGCATTCGACTGCGCGACTGGCAATCATTCAGGACCGCTGACATCCGATCGATCCTCCCCCCCTGTTCCAGAGCGAGTGCAACTGCCTGGCTCACCGGCTTGGCCAGCCATTTGACTCCGCGCATTGGTGATTGAGTCGTTCAAATGGGCCCGGCCTCGAGACCTTGACCCAGTGGTGCGTCCGGCGCCCGTGCAGCGATCCGCCCTCTACAGATGGGGCGTGCGCCGGGTTGCCACCGGCTGGCGGCACAAACCCATGGTTCGTCCGCTCTGCCGACGGCGAGTAGGAAGTTGTTCCCCCCAGATTCATCGGATTCACCGACGCAATCCTGTCGGCCACCCGCTTCACGGCCGGAATGGCAGGCTTTTCTCCGCTCGTACGCTGATTCCATCCGGATCGGAATACGTAGTAATGGAAATGCGCACCCGGAACGATGCAGCCGGGGACCCGAGTCCGCCGCTCCCGATGCCGACGGCCGAGGTCCCACAGTGGCTGCGGCCGCGAGTCGCCGTCGGAGGACGACAGGCACCAGGCGGGGGCGGGGATGCGTGCCTCACGCAACCGCCGCGACTCTTGGTGGCCGGCTCAGCCGGCCGCCCACTCCGCCATCCGGCGGATGGCCTCCACCGTGTCGGGGCAATGCCTGCGGATGAACGCCTCGTCGACTGGCTCGCCGGCCGACGCTGCCGCGAGCGCACCCGCGCCGTCGAAGTTGACGTAAGACAGCCGCAGGGTCGGCTCGGAGGCCGGACGCCCGAAGACGCTGCCGGGCAGCGTCGCCACGCCGGTGTCCTGCAGCAGCTGCTCGGCCAGCCCCTGCGAGTCGTGAACACCCCGCTCCTCGAGCCGCGGCGCCAACGCGCCGAAGTCCGGAAACAGGTAGAACGCGCCGTCGACGTTCGGCAGCCTGCAGCCCGCCTCGCGCAGCACGTTCGCGCTGTGCGAACCGAGTACGCGCAGGATGGCGCGGCAGTGCTCGAGATAGCGCTCGATCTCCGGGCTGCCGCGAAACGCCTCGATGGCGGCGTGCTGAATCGGCGCGCTCACCGAGGTGAAGGTCTCGCTGGCGATGGCGGCCATGGCGCCGCAGAGCCACTCCAGCTCCTCCGGGAACGAGAACAGCCCGAGCCTCCAGCCTCCGGCGCCGCACCACTTGCTGAGCCCCGTCGAGACGACCGTCCCCTCCGGGTAGTGGTGTGCGATGCTGGCGGTCCTGCCCCGGTGGTCGAGGTCGGCGTAGATCTCGTCGGAGATCACCAGCAGCCCGTGGCGCCGGGCGACCTCCGCGAGCGCGGCCAGCTCGGGGTTCGTGCAGTTCACGCCGGTCGGGTTGTTCGGATAGTTGAGGATGAGCAGCCGCGGCAGGCCGGGATTGGCGCTGCAGTAGTCATCGAGCGTCTGCGGCAGCAGCTTCCAGTCGTCCTCGAGCGAGGTCGGCAGCCAGGTCACCCGGCGGCCGATGATGCGCGCCTGCGGTGCGTAGGAGACCCACGACGGGCTCGGCACGAGCAGCTCGCCCGCGTAGGCCAGCTGCGTCATGAAGATCAGCTCCTTCGAGCCCGGACCGACTAGGACCTGGCGGCGCGCACGCTCGATGCCGTGCCGCCGGTGCAGGAACTCGGTCACTTCCTCGCGCAGCGGGCGCAGGCCGCGCACCGGCAGGTAGTCCTTTTCAGGTGCCGCCCGCCGCAGCGCCTCCACCACCGGCTTCGGCACGGGAAAGGGCGACTGGCCGAGGCCGAGCTTGAAGACCTTGCGCCCCTGGGCGATGAGCTCGTCGCTGCGCTCGTTGATGGCCAGCGTCGCGGAGGGTGGCAGGCCGAGGACGTTGGGGTTGAGGTGCGGCGAGGCGAGCGTCGGGCCGGTCATGCGCGAAGAATAACAGACCCGGTACACGGGCCATTTCGCGCAGTCGCCCGTGCGGGGCGCCAGGCGCGGAGCTCTGCACGAGGTTGGAGGCCACCGTGCATCGAGTTCTCGGTCAAGGCACCGATGCCAGCTGTCCGCTGTCGGCCATCTCCCGGACGCGGGCAAGCAGGACGGCCAGGGCCTGCGATGACTCCCCTGCCATCCGGCTCGGTCGCCCGCCGGGAGCGTCGCCTTCCCAGAGGATCAGGCCCGCCAGCAGCGCCTCCAGGATCGCCAGCGTCGCGACGAACACCGCCTTGGCGGACCGGCTCACCT
>LJNS01000049.1 GCA_001303245.1 Gammaproteobacteria bacterium SG8_30 | reverse complement strand
TCGTCCACCTGCGGGATGCCCTGCAGGACCTGCACGTAGGCCTCGCAGGAGGTCTGCCACTCGCGGGCGGTCGGCGTCGACGGCGTCGGGCTCGAGGACGGGGCTCGCGGCGCGAGCTGCGCGAGGGCCGAAGCCGACCACAGCGCGAGCGCGGCAGCTGCGGCCGCGGGTGAGGCGAGTCGGTGCAAGATCGTCCTCCGGTGGCGGCCGAGTGTACTGGTCCGGGTGCCTGAAATCACGGCGGCGGCGTCGAGCCTGCGCGTCAGCGCGTTCGGTACCTGCGCATCGCCTCGAGGACGGGCCGGGCCTTGGTCCCCGTCGTGAGCTCCGCGAGGTCGGCGTCGAGCTTGCGCCGCCAGTTGGCGTACTCGCCGTGGGTGCCGGGAACGTTCACGGGCTCGGTCATGCCGAGCAGGTCCTCGGCCTGCACCGCAACGAGCGCGGCCTGGCTGCTGGCCAGGAGGGCGTGTATCGCACCGGCAAAGCCTTCCTCGAAACGATCGACGGGCCAGCGCGGCCGGACGCCGGCCTCGGCCATCGCCTGGAGCAGCGCCTCGCGGTCCCGCGCCCGTTCCGCTTCGACCTCCGCCCGCACCTCCGCCGAAGGGTACAGGTCGAGCTTCGCGCGCAGCGCGATGTCCGTACCCTCCCACCAGCTCGCGAGCGTCGGCAGGTCGTGGGTCGACACCGACGCCAGCGCCGCCCGGGCCCACTTGCGCGGCGGCCGGAAGCCGTCGTCTTCCGTCCTCTCGAACCACAGGACCTTGTAGTGGTAGATGCCCCAACTCTGCATGGCCTCGCGCACCGCATCGGGCACGGTGCCTAGGTCCTCGCCGATCACCAGGCACTGGCCGCGCTCGCTCTCGAGCGCCACGATACCGAGCAGGTCCTGCAACGGATAGTGGACGTAGCCGCCCTCGGTGGCGGGCATGCCGCCGGGGACCCACCACTGGCGGTAGAGCGCCATGACGTGATCGAGCCTGAGCGCGCCGAAGTGGCGCATGTTGCTGCGCATCAGGCGGGTGAATGGCAGGTATCGCTGGGCCATCAGGGCAGTCGGATCCTGCGGCGGGATTCCCCAGTCCTGGCCCTTGAGCGCCAGCGGGTCGGGAGGCGCTCCAATCGCCGCGTCCCGGCGGTACACGGCCTGGTTGGACCAGGTCTCCGAGCCGCCTGGGTTCGCGCCGACTGCATAGTCGCCGTAGAGCCCGATCGCCATGCCCGCGTCCTTCGCGGCGCGCGCGGCGGCCGCGAGCTGGGACTCGGCGAGCCACTGCAGCCAGGCGTGGAACTCGACACGCACCGCCTCGCGCTCGGCGAAGTCGGCCACCGCCGGGCCCGAGGGATCACGATATGCTTGCGGCCAGGAGGTCCAGCCCTCGCTCGCGTGGTGCTCGCTGCGCATGACCTCGTCGAGCGCCTCGAACAGTGCGTGCAGGCGCATCGGCTCGCCGCGGGTCGCGCAGAATGCCTCGAAGGAGTGCGCCCGCGCCGTGCCGCGTGCAATCTCCTCCTTCCGGAAACGCACGAACAGCATGCGCAGGATCTCGAGCTTCGCGGCGGCGACGCCGGCGTAGTCGACGAGCGGCTCGTTGCACAGCCGATCGAGCTCCTCCTGGAACGACTTCTGCGCGACTCGTTCCTGGGCCTGCGGGCACTGCGCGTAGTCCGGGAGCACCTCGACCGCTATGTAGAGCACGTTCAGGGCGTGCCGGCTCGACGGGCTGTAGGGGCTGCACTGCGCGGGATCGGCCGTGAACAGCGCGTGCAGGGGATTGAGCCCAATGAAGTCTGCCCCGGCGCGGCCTGCGTCCCGCGCCAGTCGCGTCAGGTCCGCGAAATCTCCGATGCCCCAGTTCATGGCAGAGCGCAGCGTGTAGAGCTGCACGGCGATGCCCCAGCGGCGCGCCTCGCCCGCGAGCGCGGCCGGCTGGTGACACATTTCCGGAGCGGCGATCAGCAGGCTGCGCAGGACCTCGTCGGCGCCAACCGTCACGTCCAGGGAGTGATAGCCGGGCGGCAGCGCTCCCGGGCGCTGCAGGAGCGTCGTCCGCCCCGCCGCCGGCGCCTGCCACTGCTCACGGCCGCCGCCCTCGAAATTGAGGGTGCAGGTGATTCGTCGGTCGGGCGCCCCGTCGCCGACCACCAACTCGAGTGAGAGCTCGCCGTCACGCCAGACGACGGCCGGCGGCACGACCTGCCCGGTACTCAGGCGTGCCGCGTCGTCAATTGCCTTCTGCACGGAGGCCGCATCGTCGACGTCGATGCCCATCGCGCGCAGGATCCCCTGCCGCGTGCTGTGCGAGACCTCGCGCAGCACGCCGCGATGATCGTGGTAGCGATCGACGATGCCCCGCAACGCAGCGAGCCGGTCGAGCGGTTCCTCCTGCATGCCGGTCGGATCCATCGCGCCGGGCCTAGAGCTCGGAGAGGATCTTGCGCCGGAGCTCGGCGTGCTCCTCCGCCGTGATCAGCCCGTCCTCGAGCAGCTGGTTGAGCTCGCGCAGGCGCTGGGCGACGGTGCGAGGCTGGGCAGACACCGCCGAAGGCGGCGGCGCGGCGCTCGCCGCGGGCATTCCGGCCACCGGGGCCGGCGCCGTACCCCGGGTGACGGCGTCGAGCCGCTCCGCGGCCTCGGCGGTCAGTGCCTCTCCCTCGGGCGTAGTGGCCGGCTTGCCGTCGGCAGCGACGCCCGGGACGGATGCGAGTCGCGGCGTGACGACGTCGTAGTCGTTGAGTGCCGCCTCCTGCGCGCCCTGCACCGGCGAGAGCAGGTCGATCACGGGTGCCACCCCCGAATCCACGTCCGAGCGGATACCGAAGGAATCGTAGGTGATGCCGAGCGCGACACCCATGGTCATCATCGGCGCGCGCCGCCGCGGCCCGCCGGAAACCGGCGGCCCGGCCTGCTCGAGGTCCGCGCCGGTCACCAGCACGGTGAACGCCCAGGACTCGCTGACCGGGCCGGGCAGGAAGCTGTCCGGGACCAGGAACTCGACGGTCTTGCCGGCGACCCGGGCGCGGCTCGGGAAGAAGTAGAGCGAGTCGGTCTCTTCCTTCAGCTCGCCGGCGATGTACTCGAGCCGGTACTTCGACACGCGTCCCTCGCGTGCCTTGAGATCCGCCTCCGCCGCCAGCAGCAGCTGGTTCTCGAGCATGGAGGAGGCCACCTCGGGCCGGGGCGTCAGCACGATCGCCTTCTCCCAGGCGAACTGCCTGTCGATCTCCACGCCTCGGCCGGGCACCAGAGGTCGACGTTGAAGGTATAGAAACCGTTACGGGCCAGCCGGTCCATCGGAATCTGGCCGACCTGGGTCACGACGCCGCGCGGATCGCGGATCGCGCGGCCGAACTCGACCTTGAACAGCGTACCGTCTTTCACCGGTTCCGCCGTGACGGAGACGAGGTCGAGATCGCCCGGCCGCAGGTCGTCGCGGTTCGGGTAGATCAGGTCGCCGTTGCCGTGGTCGTCGCCGCGGCGGTCCTGGAGCACGATGGTCTGGGCGACGGCGGCCGAGGCGCCGAGCAAACACGACAGGAACAGGACTGCGGCGCGAATCGGCATGGGAGGCCCGTCGCCGAAAAGATCGGGGCGGCCGGTCAGACGGCCGCCCCGTTCCCTTCGCGATCCGGTCAGAAGCTGACCTTCATGAACACCTTCATGCGGTACTGGTCGTACTTGACCTTGTCGATCGGGATGTTGGCGAGCGCGGTCGGGATCACCGTCACGCCCTCTGCTGGCACCAGCCGGACGAAGCTCTCGCCGTCGTTCGTGTAGAACTCCGGCCGGTACTCGCCCCAGAACCAGTCGAAGGTACCCCCGAACTCCACGCCCGAAAGGAAGTAGCTGAAGTTCAGGCCCACCCGGTTCTTCTCGTGCTCGCCGGTCAGGTAGTTGATCCAACTGCCACCCCGACCGAGGCCGATGGGCGCCACGTCGATCGTGCCGTCGATCAGGTCCACGGTGTTGAGCTCGTAGATGAGCTTCAGGTACAGGTCCGGGTGGATCTGGTAGCCCGCGCTGATCCCGTAGGTGTTGTAGTCGGCCGAGCGGTCGTCGCACTCCAGGCACCCGCCGAGGGCCGGGTTCGGGATCCAGTCCTGGTTGACCGAGCCGCCGTAGCCGTCGTAGGCGTCGACGAGGCCTTCCTGGGTCGTCACGCGCTTGTCCTCGTCCTTGATGTACTTGTAGCGGAAGGAGAGATCCACGCCGTTGGCGATGTCCAGGAAGTAGTCCGCCCGGATCGCGTAGATCTCCATGCTGCGATCCTGGTACAGGGAATACGGGGAGCGATAGGCGCCGCCCAGGCCCCAGGAGTTAGTCCCCTCCATGAGCGGGTAGATGCAGCCGGCGTCCTTGTCAGGATTGCCGTTGGCGTCGACCAGGCCGCAGGCCTGCCAGTTCGTGTCGAAGTCTACGTTGCTGTACTCGGCCGCGAACTCCCAGTTACCGATGCGGTACTTCGGCACGATGGTGAAGCCTTTCCAGCCGACGACCGTGTGCGCGACCGGCTCGTCGAAGTCGGTGAAGTCGTTGTCCGCCAGGCCGGCGGCAACCACCTGCTGCACCTCGCCGTTCCAGCCGCCCCAGCCCAGGCTGCCGTTGTACGCCTCGCTGTCCCGATTGCCGCAGACCGGGTCACCGCTCGTGTCGAGCAGGTCGCGGTAGAAGCAGTTGAACTCCGGCCGGCCCTGCTGCCAGGTGCCTTCCTGCCCCTCGGTCAGCAGCACGTCCGACTCGCGGCGCGCCGCCGTGACGGACACGTAGTCCGCGCCGATGTGGAAGTACTGCGCCGCGACCGTCAAGCCGTCAATGCCGAGGTTGTTGAACTCCAGGTTGAGGGTGTAGGCCTCGCCGTCCGTGTCCTTCTTGGGCGTCGGGCTGTAGCGGCAGTCGCCGAGACCCGTGCCGCAGACGTCGTCGGCGATCGTGAAGTCGGATCCGTAGTAGGCCGCCCGGATGTCCATGAAGCCGAGGCCCGAGTACTGGCCCTTGAGGCCGAAGATCTTGTTGTCGTAGCGCGCGACGGTGTCTGTGCCGTCGAAGACGTTGTTGTCGGCCGGATCGACCTCGTCGTCGTTGATCCACTCGTAGATGCCCGTGAAGTTCCAGTCGGGACTCGGCGAGTAAGTCACCTGCCCGATCCAGGCCGCATCGTTCGCGAACAGTTCGCCCGTGTTGTAGGCCGGGCCCTGGAAGAGCCGGGACAGGGACACGCGCGCGAGGTCCCAGCGCAGGTCGCGGCCGAGCGCCGAGCCCTGAAGGAGGATGCCGGAGCTGTTGTCGCGGTCGATATAGCGGAACTTGCCCTGGGTGAAGGCATCGAACATGCCCCAGTCGTTGCTCCCGATCGTCGCCGAGTCGATCCACTCGTACCCGGGAGTGATCCGCGCCCAGGCGCCGCGCAGCTTCATGTACTGGGCGGAGCGCTCGTCCTCCTCCTGCGGACCGAAGCCGCCGAAGTTGGCCCAGAAGTTCTGGTTGAAGCGCGCCTTGATGCGCCCGCCGATCTCGACCTGCTTGGAGACCTGGGCGTTGAACATGAGCTCGAACTCGATGCCCTGGCCCTGGTCGCCGCCGGCCTCGCCCGGAGTCGTTTCCGCGTTGTTGTACAGCGCGTTGTTGATGTTCCGGTTGCCGTCCAGGAACTTGGCATAGACGCTGCCGAACCACTTGATCTCGCCCGGCTCGGCGGCGCCCGCGTGCATGGGCAGCGTGCCGAGCGTCGCAGCCACCGCGGCCGCCAGCATCCTGTTGCGGTTCACCATTGTTGTTCTCCCTCGATCGATCGCGGGTTACTTGCGGACCATGGTCAGCGTAGCCATCTTGACGGCCCCGCCCTCGGGGCCGCACTCGTAGGCCAGCATGTCGTACTGCGCCTGCTTCTCCGAGTCCGCGCCCTCGCCCTTGCCGGCGAGGATGTCCATGACGTGCGGGTCGCAGTCGGCGTCGTTGCCGCCGCCGAAGCGGTGCTGCCCCTCGTACTCGTTGACCTTGCGGGTCAGCAGGTCGGACTTGTCGGGGAAACCCTCGTTCGACTGCATCACCACCTGGTAGCCCCAGGTGGCCGGGTCGCCCTCGCCCAGCTCGTTCTTCTTGACCTTGGCGCTGATGGTCCGGCCCGCGCCCGTCGTACGGCGAGGCACCACGATGTCGCCCGCCACGTCGCCCCCCTTGGTTCGGATCTCGGCCTGCACGCGCGAGGCCGGCTGCGGCGAGAGGATCACCACCTTCTCCCAGCCGGCGTCTTCGGCAAAGGCGATGTTGGTGCCGGCGAGGCCGACCGTGTGCCCGCCTTCCTTGGTGTCGATGAAGATGAACACCATCTGCACCGCGAAACCGACGCCCATGCCCCAGGGGTCGCGCAGCGCATCGTTGACGGTGACCTCGAAGCCGACGTTGCCGCCGTCCTTCACGTCCAGCTCGACGAGGTCGAAGCTGCCGGGCGTGTACACCCCATCGGTCGGGTACACGTAGTTGCCTGGCCCGTTGTCGTCGCCGATCGGGTCCTTGAAGGTCACGTCGGCCGCAAGGGCCGTCGCCGAAGCCAGGACGCCGCCTGCCACTGCCACCGTCGCACGCCGGAAACTGGACTTCATCATCCTACCCTCCTGGTTCGCCCCGGCAGCGCGCCGCGGGCCGTCAAACCCGAATCAAACACCTCAACCTTTCACGCCGCCGGCCGTCAGGCCGGACACGAGGTACTTCTGCAGGAACAGGAACAGCGCGACCACCGGCACCGAGACGATGATCGAGCCCGCCGCGAAGTAGCCCCACAGTGACGAGAATCCCCCCACGAAGAACTTGAGCCCCACGGGCGCCGTGTACTTGACTTCTTCCTCGAGGAACGTGGCCGCCAGGATGAACTCGTTCCAGCCCGTCATGAACGAGAACAGCGCCGTCACCGCCACGGCGGGCTTCGCGAGCGGCAGGATGATCCGGAAGAAGATCGTCTGCCGCGACGCACCATCCATGATGGCCGATTCCTCGATCTCGATCGGAATCGTATCGAAATACCCCTTCAGCATCCACACGCAGAACGGGATCGCGGTGACCGCGTAGACCAGGATCAGGCCCAGGTAGGAATTCCCGAGCCCCAGCCAGCCGACGACGATGATGTAGAGGGGCACGAGCAGCAGCGTCCCGGGGAACATCTGGGATACGAGGAAGGCCATCATGCCGGCCCGCCGGCCCGGGAAGGAGAAGCGCGAGAAGGCGTAAGCCGCGGTGCAGGCAAGGAAAACGCCGACCACCGTCGTGGCAGCGGCGACGATGGCACTGTTCACGATCCACGTCAGGAAGGGCTGCTCGGTGAGGACGTCCCGGAAGTTGGCGAGCGACCACTCCGCGGGCCAGGGCAGGACGGCGCGCAGCCTGTCCAGTACGCCCGGGTCCGCCGGCACGTCCGCGAAGGCCAGGTTCTGGGTCCCGGAGAACGCCACGCTGATCACCCACAGGATGGGATAGGTCGCGAGCAGCGTGAACACGATCAGGAAGGCGTGAAGCAGCAGGTGGACCTTGCGTTCGCTCTTGCGGGCGCTCATTTGTGCACCGCCTCCGTGGCCCGGGTCACCCGCGTCTGGAACACGCCGTAGACCAGCAGGATGAGGAAGATCACCGTCGAATAGGCCGCCGCGTAGGCGTACCGATACTCCTCGAAGGCGATTTTGTAGGCCTTGGTGATCAGGATCTCGTTGGCGCCGGCCGGCTCGCCACCGGAGACCAGGTAGATGACGTTGAACATGTTGAAGGTCCAGACGACCGATAGGATGACCGCCGGCACGAGCGTGGGCTTCAGGAGAGGCAGCGTGATCCTGCGGAATTGCTGCCAGCGGTTCGCGCCTTCCACGGTCGCCGCCTCGTACATGTCCTGCGAGATCGACTGCAGGCCGCCCAGGATCACCACCATCATGAACGGGAAGGACAGCCAGCCATTGGTCATCAGGCCGGTCATGAACGCGGAGAACACGCCGTCCATCCAGTTGATCGGCTCTCCGCCCAGCACCTGGATCGCCTGGTTGAAGGCGCCGAACTGCGGATGGAACAGCGCCTTCCAGATGAGCGCCGTGATGTAGTTGGGGATCGCCCAGGGCAGGATCAGCAACACGCGGTAGATCGCCTTGCCCTTGAGGCCGGGCGTATTGAGCGCGAGCGCGAGAATCATGCCCAGCGTCACGCCGACGGTGACGTTGGACACGGTCCAGCAGACGGTGATGAACAGCGTCCAGTAGAAGTTCTGGTAGTTGATCACCCAGCCGTCGGGACTGCGCGTCGCCACGTCGAGGTCGCCGATGATCTCGACGTAGTTCCGGAAGCCCACCCAGAGCTCGGTGATCGGCTGGCTGATGTTGAAAATCGTCTGCCCGGTGAAGGACAGCGCGATGCCGTAGGCGAAGGGGAAGAACACCAGCACCAGCATGCCGAGCATGGCCGGCGTCACGTACAGGTAGGCGTAGCGGTACTCGAGGATCGTGCGCCTGAGGCGGCCGGCGAGGCCGAAGCCGAAGAACGCGAGGACGAGTGCGCCCACCACCAGGTTCCACCCGAGGGCCTTCGCCAGCGGGCCGATCTGCGAGCGGACCTCCGCCGACAGGCCTTGCTGGTTGATGCTGCCGTCCGGCCCGACCAGTCCTCGTGGGCGCTGGAACTCGTCGACGTCCCATTCCGCCCCGACCGCCGGCGCAAAGCTGTCGAGTCCCGTGAGCGCGCTGCGCAGGGCCCTCTGCTCGGCGGCGACGGCTTCGTTGGCCTCGGCGATGGCGCCGGCGAAACCATCCGCCCAGCGATCCGCGAGCCACGAGCCGGTGCCGAGCAGCAGCGCGAGCGCGACGAGCGGCAACAGCCAGGCGCGCCTTGCCTCGGGCTCCCGGGAGACGACGCCGCTGCGCTCGAGCCCTGCCGCGATGGCAAGCAGCAGGAGCACCAGCGATACCACGAGGGTCCAGCCCGCGCCGGCCCTCGGCCCGGCGACGGCATCCGCCAGCGGCAGGTCGGTCCGCAGCAGGCCCCAGACCCCGCCTTCCGCGTCGGCAAGCGGCAGGGCGACGATGATTCGGCCGGCCCCAGGCCGCTCGATGGCGACCTGGGCCTTGCGGAACCCGCCCTCGTCCCGGTTCGTGTCGACGGCCGCGCGCAGCTCCTGGCCGAGATCGAAGAGCCACTTCTCCTCGCGTTCCAGGCGCCGCGGCAGCTCGCCCTCGAGGTCGCCAGGCTGGTTCGAGGCCAGCAGGCGCGCACCGGAAAGCCTGAGGACCTGCGCGCGGCGGTCGCCCCCGCCGGCCGAGGCCCAGCGCTCCAGCAGTCCCTGCAGCAACAGGCCGTCCTCCGGAGAGGCCTCGAGGGCCGCCGAGATCGCCTCGGAGAGGCCGGTGGTCTCGACGACCGCGATCCGCTGCGCTCGCTCGTCGGCGACCCGCTCCGTAGCCTGGCGCTGGAACCAGCCGCCCAGCCCGACGACGAGCGCCAGGCCGAGAGCGAGCCCGAGCGCCGCGGGCTGCAGGAGGAAGCGACGCGTGCGCGCGGTCTGCGTGTCCGCCCTGCGGACCTGCTCCCGGCCGAGATGCTGCGCCAGTTCCGTCACGGGTGGTGCCGCTTCGGGGCCGATGCCCTACTTGCCGCGCCGCAGCTTGCCGATGCTGTCGATCACGGTCGCCTGTGCCTCGGCGAGCGCCTGCTCGGGCGTGGCAGAGCCCTTGACGATCTTGTTCATGGCGGTGGTGACCGGAGACCACATCAGGGTCATCTCGGCGTAGTTGGGCATGGGCACCGCGGTGTCGAGCTGCGCGCGGAAGCCCATGAGCGTCGGGTTCTTCGCGACGCGCGGATCGTTGTACGCTGCCTTGCTGGTGGGCAGCTGTCCGCCCTCGAGGGCCAGCACCAGGGCCGCTTCCGTCGAGATCAGGTACCTGGCGAGCTCGTAGGCCTCCTCCTTGGCCTTGGACGCCGCGGAGACGTAGATCCCCTCCACGGTCAGCCAGGGCCTCATCGGGGCGCCGCCGGCCTCGTCCACCTTCGGCAGCGGCGCAATGGCGTACTTGACGGAGTCGCTCACCTCGCCCAGGAACCAGGGGCCAGAAAAGACGATGGCCGCCTTGGCCTCGTTGAAGAGCGTCGACACAAGCGTCGAGGACGGCTCG
Source organism: Gammaproteobacteria bacterium SG8_30 (assembly GCA_001303245.1). Taxonomy (GTDB): domain Bacteria; phylum Pseudomonadota; class Gammaproteobacteria; order Steroidobacterales; family Steroidobacteraceae; genus SG8-30. The sequence continues at coordinate 8,923 of LJNS01000049.1, read as the reverse complement.
GCCGGCAGGATGCCGTCCTGCTTGAACCACTTCATCATCAGGTTGATGGCGGCGACGTTCTGCTTCGAGTCGATGACTGGCTTCGCGCCGTCCGCGAACACCTGCCCACCGAAGGCGTTCATCAACGCCGCGTGGAAGAAGTAGTTGGAGTACTCGTAGGCCAGCCCGAAGCGGCCGGAGGCGGCATTGGTCATCTCCTTCGCCATCCGTACAAGCTCGCCCGTCGTCTTCGGCGGCGACTTCACCATCGCCGTGTTGTAGATCATGGCGATGCTCTTGTAGTTGAGCGGCAGGCCGTAGATGGTGTCTCGGTAGGTGACGGCCTTCATCATGCCCGGCACCAGGCTCGCGACCGTCTCGTCCTCGACGTAGAAGTCGATCGGCTCGACCGTCTGGCCGCCCTCGACCCAGCCGCCGAGTCGATCCTGGGCGAAGATGAACACGTCCGGTCCCTTGCCCCTCGGCACGGCCGCGGTGATCTTGTCCGCGTAGGCGTCGAAGGGCACGGCCAGCGTCTTGGCGACGATCTTGCCCTGCGACTTGTTGAACATGTCGACGACCTTCTCGAAGGCCGACTTCTCGTTGCCGCGGTATGCGTGCCAGACGACGATCTCGGTCGCCGCCAGCGCCGATCCGGCCATGCCGAGCCACGCCGCCGCGACGGCGACGCCCCTCACGATCCAACGGTCGATGCTCATCAGTCTCGTTCCTTGTACGTCCGGGCTGGTGTGCCCTACTGGATCCTCTGCTCGGTGGCCGGATCGAACAGATGGATGGCATCGCAGTCCATCGCGAGCTCCATCTCCTCGCCGAAGGCCGGCACGCGGTGCGCGCCGAGCTTGGCCACCATCGTGTCGCCGCTGCAGCTCAGGTGCACGATGACCTCGTGACCGATGGTCTCGACGATGTCGGCAGTGCCCTTGACCGGCGCTGTGTTCTTCCAGGAGTGGGCGCCCGGCTCGCCGACGTGCTCGGGCCGTACGCCGAGCAGCACCTCCTTGCCGGCGTAGGCCTTGAGTGCGGCGCGGCGGTCGTCCGGCACGCCTGAGACGAAACCCGAGGCCTCGAGGCGCGAGCCGTCGTCGTTGACGCGGGCCTTGACCATGTTCATGGGCGGCGTGCCGATGAACTTGGCGACGAAGACATTCTGGGGCCGGTCGTAGAGCTCGAGCGGCGTGCCCACCTGCTTGAGGTTGGTCTTGCGTTCCTTGCCCATGGGCGCAAGCACGCAGATGCGATGACCGAGCGTCATCGCCTCGATCTGGTCGTGCGTGACGTACACGGTGGTCGTCTTGAGCCGCTGCTGCAGCTTGGAGATCTCCGCCCGCATCTGCACGCGCAGCTCGGCGTCGAGATTGGAAAGCGGCTCGTCGAACAGGAACACGGCCGGCTTGCGAACGATGGCCCGGCCGAGCGCCACGCGCTGGCGCTGGCCGCCGGACAGCGCCTTGGGCTTGCGGTCGAGCAGCTCCTTGAGGCCCAGGATGCCGGCCGACTCGCCTACCAGCTTCTCGATCTCGTCCTTCGGCACCTTGCGGATGGTCAGCCCGAAGGCGATGTTCTCGCGCACGGTCATGTGCGGGTAGAGCGCGTAGCTCTGGAACACCATGGCGACGTCGCGATCCTTGGGATGCACGTCATTCACCACGCGTCCGCCGATGGACAGCGTGCCCTCGGTGACCTCCTCGAGCCCGGCGATCATCCTGAGCGCCGTCGACTTGCCGCAGCCCGAGGGGCCGACGAACACCATGAACTCGTGGTCCTTGATCACCAGGTCGAAGTCCTCGATGACGCTGACCTCGCCGAAGCGCTTGCACACCTTTTCGAAAACGATGTCCGCCATGCTCAGGGCCCCGTGTAGATCCGCGCCGAGCGCGGCGGTACCACCACCTGCAGCGTGCCTTCGGTCACCGCGGCCGGCTCGCCGCTCAGTGCGTCGACCGCACGACCGCCCCAGCCCGCCGGTGCGGCGACCTGCGCCTCCGCCGGCCCGGTGCCGCGGTTGATGGCCACCACGACGGCGTCGCCGGAGGGCTCGTGGTTGCGCCCGAAGACGAGGAGGTCGCCGTCGGTCGAGAGCCGCTCGTAACCGCCCGCCGAGAGCGCCCGATGCCGGCGGCGGATCTCGATCAGCCGGCGGTAATGGTCCCGCAGGGACGCGTCGCGCTCCACTCCGCGGCCAGGCTCCACCGGACGGTTTCCCCACGGAAAGTCCACGCGGTTCATCGGCCAGGTAGTGTGCCGCGCCCCGACTTCCTCGCCGTAGTAGATCATCGGGATGCCGAGCGAGGTCATCTGCAGCGCGATGCAGAGCTTCAGGGCCCCCTGGTCGCCGCCGAGGTTCATCCTGGCCGAAGGCTCGTCGTGCGAGGAAAGGTAGTGCGAGAGGTGGTAGCCCTCGCGCACCCGGTGGCGCTTCTCGAGGTAGGCGGAGAACGCGATGGTGCGGCCCTTGCCCTGCACGTAGCTCTCGCAGCTGCCCTTGAAGGTGAAGTCCAAGCCGGCGTCCATCTCGTCGTTGACGAACCAGTCGTCGAGCACCTGCGCCGAGCCGCCCCAGACCTCGCCGAGCAGGAAGAAATCCGGGCCGACCCGCTCGCGCGTCGCGCTACGGTGAGCCTGCCAGAAGTCGTGCTCCACGTGCTTGACGGTGTCCAGCCGGAAGCCGTCGAGCCCGGTGCGTTCCGCGAGCCCGAGGTGGGCATCGAGCAGGTAGGCGCGGACTTCGGGCAGCTCGGTGCGCAGGTCGGGCAGCCCGCCGACCTGGCAGGTCAGGGGATCGGCCGCGCAGTCGACGGGCTTCTTGCGGAACCAGTCCCGGGTGGCGGAATCCTCGAGGTAGTGTGAGCCATAGCCCACGTGGTTGTAGACCACGTCGAGCAGCACCTTCATGCCGCGCGCGTGCGCCTCTTGGATCAGCGCCTTCAGGTCGTCCTCCGAGCCGAAGCGTGGATCCAGCACCTTGAAGTCGTCGGCCCAGTAGCCGTGGAAGGCGCAATGCTCGAACGCCCCGCCGAATCCCGAAGCGGGGTCCCCCTGCGCCCAGGGGCAATAGCTGTCCTGGCGAACGATCGGCGTGATCCAGATGGCCGTCGCACCGAGCGAGGCGATCTCGTCGAGATGCCGGGCGAGCCCTTGCAGGTCGCCGCCGTGAAAGCCGCCCGGGTTGGCGCGGTCCACTCCCGCGTCGTTGCCGGCATCCCCATCCGCGAAACGGTCCAGCACGAGGAAATAGAGCACGGCATCCGACCAGTCGCGCTGGGGCATCACCTGGGCGGGAGCCGACGCTGCCGCAGGCGGCGACGGAGTGCCCGCGCAGCCCGCGGCCCCGAGCACCGGCAGGGCGAGCAGCAGCCATGCGACGCGCCCTGCCGCACCCTGCCTTGCAGTAGCCGACCCTGGACTCAAGGCACCCCCGAAACCGTCAGCCAATCCCTGTTGTTTTTCGGCATCCTCACCGCGACACACCGGACCCGGATGGCACGTGGAGCGTTGCACGGTGCAACGCACAAAATCAACCTCTGAACGGCGCCTGCGGCGGCGTACTGGCTACCGGTGGGAACGGCTCAGAAGAGCGTGTAGATCATCGAGACCAGCGCCGACTGCTGGCTCGCGACCACGAGCGCGCCGAGCAGCACCAGGACGACCACCAGCGGCAGTAGCCAGAGCTTCTTGCGGACCCGCATGAAGGCCCACAGATCGCGCAGGAAGTCGCTCATCAGAAGGGTTGGTCCAGGTCCGTCGGCCCGTCGCGGCGCCCGCCGTCCGCACGGGGGATTCTATAGCTCGGGGCGGCGGGATCGAACCCGGTCTTGAAGTGCAGGCGCCTCGCCAGGCGCGCGTAGACGCCATATGGCCAGAGCAGCAGGTAGTAGAAGACCCCGAGCAGCACCCAGTTGTTGACAGTCGCCAGCAGGGCCAGCGGCGGCCGCAACGCGCGGTAGACAGGGTAGAGCGCCGTGGGCACGACGACGGCGAGCGAGAACAGAGCCCCGGCCGCGACGAACGGCCAAGGTTGCCACGGCCGGCCGAGGATCCAGGGCGCCAGCACCCCGAACACCAGCGCCGCCATGAATGCCAGTGCGAACCCGAAGTGTCGCAGCGCCCGCCGGTCGTGTCGCTCGATGCGCTGCACGTCAGTCCGGGTCGAAGACCCGCTCCGCGCGCAGACGGTGGGCGGCGGGCATGCCTGAGGCCTCGAGCAGGCAACGCCCCAGCACCAGGTAGTCCATGTCCGTGGCCAGGAAGCACCGGCAGGCGTCCTCCTCGGTGCAGACGATCGGCTCGCCGCGTACGTTGAAGGAGGTGTTGATCAGCACCGGCACGCCGGTGCGAGCGCCGAACGCCTCGAGCAGCGCGTGGAATCGCGGGTTCACCCCGGCGTCTACCGTGTGCAGGCGGGCACTGCAGTCGACGTGCGTGATCGCCGGCAGAGCAGAACGCGGGCGGTGCAGTCGTTCCATCAGGCCCGTCCCCTGCCCCTCGGGCACTTCGATCCGGTTGCGGACGCGGGCGGTGAGCAGCATGTAGGGACTCGGCCGGTCGATCTCGAAGTGTTCCCCCGCGGCCGAGTCCGTGACGCTCGGCGCGAACGGGCGGAAGGACTCGCGGAACTTGGTCTTGAGGTTCAGCCGCCGCTGCATCTCCGGGTCGCGCGGATCGCCGAGGATGGAGCGGGTGCCGAGCGCCCGCGGCCCGAATTCCATCCGTCCCTGCACCCAGCCGACCACGGCACCGCCCTCGAGCAGCGCCGCGACGCGTCCCGCCAGGTCCTTGTCGTCGAGTTCCTCGAAGGGCAGCCCCTCGCGCTCGAGGAAAGCCCTCGCGCCTTCATCCGTGATGGCCGGTCCGAGGTAGGCGCCCTGCATGCCGTCCGGCCCGGCCGGTTGCCGGTCATCGGCAAAGCGGGCGTGCCAGGCAAAGAGCGCCGCACCTAGCGCCCCGCCCGCGTCGCCGGCCGCGGGCTGGATCCAGAGGTCCTCGAACGGGCCCTCGCGGAGCACCCGCCCGTTGGCCACGCAGTTGAGCGCGACACCCCCGGCCAGGCACAGCCGACGCTGCCCGGTGTCGGCGTGCAGGCCGCGCACCAGGGCCAGCACGACGTCCTCCGTCACCTGCTGCACCGAGCGCGCGATGTCGGCGGTGCGCTGGTCGAGCGGGGCGTCCGGCGCGCGGGGGGGACCGTCGAAGAGCGCGTGGAAACGCGGGTTGGTCATGCGCAGGCCCGTGGCGAAGTCGAAGTAGTCGAGGTCGAGGCGGAAGCTGCCGTCCGGCTTGACGTCGATCAGGTGCTCGCGGATGGCGTCGGCATAGCGCGGCTCGCCGAAAGGAGCGAGCCCCATCATCTTGTACTCGCCGGAGTTGACCTTGAACCCGGTGTAGTAGGTGAAGGCGGAGTAGAGGAGCCCGAGCGAGTGCGGGAAGGGCTGCTCCCAGAGCGGCTGCAACGTGCTCCCGCGGCCCAGCCATGCCGAGGACGTCGCCCACTCCCCCACCCCGTCGAGACACAGCACCGCGGCCTCCTCGAACGGGCTCGGGTAGAACGCCGAAGCGGCGTGCGAGAGGTGGTGCTCGCTGAACATCAGCGGAGGCAGGGGGGCATCCTCGCCGGCGATCGCCGCGAGTTGCCGCCGCAGCAACGACTTCTGGAAGAGCTTCTCCTTGAGCCACACGGGCATCGCCGCCACGAACGACCGGAACCCGCGCGGGGCCGTGGCGAGGTAGGTCTCGAGCAGGCGCTCGAACTTCAGGAACGGCTTGTCGTAGAACACGACGGCGTCGACGTCCTCGAGACGAGTGCCACCTTCCTGCAGGCAGTAGCGCACGGCCCCCGCGGGGAAGCGGGCGTCGTGCTTGAGGCGGCTGAACCGCTCCTCCTGGGCGGCAGCCACGATGCAGCCGTCCTCGACCAGGGCTGCCGCGCTGTCGTGGTAGAAGGCCGAGATCCCGAGGATCCGGGTCATGGCGTCACGCGCGCGCTGCGCCGCGCGCAAGCCCGCCGCTCAGCGCCAGAACTGGACGTCGTCATCGTCGCCGAGGAAGAACCCCGCGATGGCGCAACGGGCGAAGGGGGCGTTCCCCTTGACCGGCGCGACCTTGTGCCACACGCCCCGCTTCAGGAACACGATCCGGTTGGGCTTGGCGAACACGAACTCGGTGCTGGTCGTCCGCTCCATCAGCATCTCCGAGAGGTCCTCCTTGTGCAGCACGTTCCAGCTCGCCTCGACCGTCTCGACGCGCCCGCCGGTCATGTGCCTGCGGTCGGGCAGCGGCTCGCGGCCCAAGGGATCCTCCACGATCATGAGCTCGCCGCCCCAGGACACGTGCCAGCGATGGTGCGCGTAGAACGTGTAGGCGCCGGAAAAGCGGCCTCCGTCGTCGTGCCAGTCGAGCCCGGAACCCTGCGGGTGCAGGTAGTTGCGGGCGGTGACGTACGTCCCGGGCACGGATTCCCGGTAGAAGTCGGAGGCCAGGATGGCCTTGATCACGAGGTCGACCGCCGTGCCCGTCGGGTAGGCGCGCCTCGGGTCGTCCGGGTGGAGCGCCTTGCCGCGCGTGTGCACCGTCTCGCCGGTCTGCCACGGCATCTCGTCGGACAGGTCCCAGGGCTTGACCCAGCGCGGGTTGCGCGCGTAGTCGCTGCGCGCGACGTATTCCAGCACGAGCTCGAAGTCCCGCGGCTCCAGGAAATCGTCGACGATCGTGTAGCGCCCGGTCTGCTTGAGGACTCGCATCGCCGCACGATTCTGCCTGAACTCGCCGCTCCGAGGGCCGTGATAGCATTCCGCGCTCGCCCGCGGTGCACCCTGCCGCCGCGAAGGCCAGGGACCGGAGCCGCCTCGTGAAACGCCGCGATCGCCAAGTCCAGAGCGCCCAGCCGGAGCCGCCGGCGCACGGTCGGTCCTCCCGCGGCGCCATGTGGGCGATCACGCTGCTCCTCCCGCTCGGCGTCCTGCTCGTGCTGGAAGTTGCCATGCGACTCTCGGGTGCGGGCCGCCTCGAGCCGTTGTTCGTGCCGGTCGATGGCGCGCCGGGCTACGAGCAGCCGAACCCGCAGGTCATCCGTCGCTTCTTCCCGAACCCGGACGCCGCGCCCACCGTCAGCATCGACACGACGTATTTCCGCCAGGAAAAGCCGGAGGGAACCTATCGGGTCTTCGTGCTGGGCGAATCGAGCGCCGCGGGCTTCCCTTACGGCCGCTGGGTCTCGCCGGGCGAGTTCCTGGTCCGCCGTCTCCAGCGCGGCGCCGGGGACAGGGACGTCGAGGTCATCACCACGGCGATGGCCGCGGTCACGAGCTACGTGCTGCTCGACTTCGTCGAGGAGATCCTCGCACGGGAACCGGACGCCGTCGTCATCTACACCGGCCACAACGAGTACCTCGGGATCGGCGGTGTCGGTTCCTCCTACGTGGGGGCGAGCTCGCCCGCCCTCGCCCGCCTGACGCTGTCGCTGCGCCGGCTTCACCTCTACCGCGGCTTCGAGACCTGGCTGTCGCGGTGGCTCGGCGGTCACGCCACACCGGCCGAGGAAGGCACCCTGATGTCCCGGGTCGCCCGGGAAAGGCAGATCCCGTACGGCTCGGCGCTCTACGAGCGAGGCCTCGAGCAGTTCCGTGGCAACATGCGGCGCATTCTCGAGCGTTTCGCAGCAGCCGGCGTGCCGGTGTTCGTCGGCACGCTCGCGAGCAACGAGCGCGACCAGCCGCCGTTCATGAACGTGCTCGCGGAGAACACCGAGACCACCGCTTGGGAAGCGACAACCACCCGGGGTCGCGAGGCGTTCGAGGCCGGCGACGCCGCCACCGCGGAAACCGCCTTCCGCCAGGCACTCGCGATGGACGACGGCGCGGCCGACGCCTGGTACGGGCTCGGTGGCGCGCTTCTGTCGCAGGGCCGCCGCAGCGAGGCACGCGAGGCCTTCCTCGCGGCCAAGGACCGCGACGCCCTGCGCTTCCGTGCGCCGGAGACCATGAACGCCATCCTGCACGAACTCGCGACGGCCACGGGCGCCACGCTCGTCGACTCGCAGAAGGCGCTCGCGACCGCCTCCGAGGATCGCATCATCGGCGCCGACTTGATGCTCGAGCACCTGCACCCGAACGTACGGGGCTACTTCCTGCTCGCCGACGCCTTCTACGCGCCGCTGGCCGCAGCCACGGGCTCGAGCGTGCGGATCAATCGCGAGTCGGCCTGGCTCGAGCGGCCGGCGACGGAGCTCGACGCGCTGGCGGGCGGCTATCGCATCGCGGTGCTGAAAAACGACTGGCCGTTCGTGCCGGAACGGCGCGTGACCCGGCTGCCCGCGCCTGCCAGCGACATCGAGCGCCTGGCCCAGGCGTGGTTCACCGGGCGGCAGTCCTGGGCGGAGACCATGACCCAGGCGATGTCGGTGTACCAGCAGGCGGGCAACGCGACCGAGGCGGCCCGGGTGGCGGCCAACCTCGCCGAGGCCTTCGTCACCTCCGCGGAGGCCCAGGGTGGCGCCGGGCGGCTGCTGCTGCGCACGGACAGCCCCGCCCGGGCGCGCCGCTACCTGGGTCGCGCCTTTGCGCTCGAGCCGGACAACGTGACCTGGGGGCTCACCTACGCCGAGGCGCAGTTCAAGTCGGGCGACGCGGCCGGATCGGCCGCCACGCTCGAACGGCTGATCGCGCTCGCGCCGGAGGACGCCCGGCCGAAGCGCTGGCTCGAGGTCGTGAAGGCCGCGTCGGGCGCTGCACCGGTGGCAACGCCGGTCGAATAGGCGGTCCGGGACCTACGGGGCACGTGAATTCGCTCGAGCTGCCCGGCGGCCGTCTTGCTCTGGCATTCCCTGCGTAGAGCTGACGCGCCTCGCGGCCGGGATCCGGCGCGGTGTCCGCTCGATTCGCTCCCCGATACTCGCTCGGTCTCGCGGACACCCGCGCCACCTCGGCCGCGA
>LJNS01000113.1 GCA_001303245.1 Gammaproteobacteria bacterium SG8_30 | reverse complement strand
CCACCGGGCTCCAGCGCGTTGGACGTGGCCGCGCTGCCCCGCAGGCGCGCCGCCAGGGCATAGGCGAACATCACGTTGGCCAGCTTCGACCGAGCGTAGGCCTGCCTGCGATCGTAGGTTGCCGGCCGTTGCTCCCAATCGTCGCCGGCGACCGCACCGGAATGGGCACCCGAAGACATGGTCAGGATACGCGCGGCCGGCGCGCTCAGGAGCCGCTCAAGGAGCAGGCAGGTGAGCAGGAAGTGCCCGAGGTGGTTGGCGGCAAATGTCTGCTCGAGTCCGTCCACCGATGCGAGATATCGATCGTTGCGAGCCCCGGCATTGTTGATGAGGACATCGAGACGATCGAACCGCAAGGTGATCTCGCGCGCCGAGGTGATCTCGCGCGCCGCACTCCGAACCTGCCCGAAATCGGACAGATCCGTACGGATGAACGTCGACCGGTCGCCGCCGCCTCGCTCCCGCGCCCTCCGCGCGAGGGCGTCTCCGACGGTGTTCCTGCGCCCGAGCATCACAACGTGTGCGCCTCGACCCGCCAGCTCCAGGGCCGCGGCGCGTCCGATGCCGGACGTCGCACCCGTGATGACGCAGACCGGTCGCTGCATCGTCAATCCGAGCTGCCTCCACGCGCTTCCCGTTCTGCGAGCACAACCGCTGCTCCACCTGTGAACACGTATAGCACGGCCAGCCACACGGGCTGAAGGGCCAACTTCGGGACTGCCACGAGCATGTCGACCACCAGCGCCAGCAGACAGAAGACGAAGATCGCCAGGCGAAGGCGCAGTCCCTGCCAGAGGCTCGCACAAGCCAGTCCGATGGCCACTCCCAGCGAGATGAGCATGCCGGCGACTCTCGGCGGGTGCGGCTCGATCTCCTGTACGCAGGGCTCTTCGCCCGGACCGCGGGGCGGCGACTCCACCGCGCGCTCACGATGCCACTCGCCACCGGGACCCGCTACACCGGCCCTGAGTGCCACTTCCGAGCCGGACAGCGCACGAGACTCGATCTCTGCTTCGTCAATGGCCCCGATGAACTCGTAGCCCCTGCTGCCCGCCCGCCTGCCGATGAATACGTGCCTGCCCGTGGGCCGCGGCCGCCCCGAAACGGCACCCTGCAAGCAGCCATTGTCGCGCCGGCCATCCAGGTACACGTCGACCGTTCGCGATTCGGCGTCATACACGCCGGCCACGTGGTACCACCTGTCGGTGACGATGGGCGTCCTGCCGTATCTCGCCACGAGTTGACTGGCGCCGTCCGAGATCTTGAAGCTCATCGTTCGCGGCCCCTGGTCGATCGTCAGGTCCAGTTGATAGCCCAGCTCCCGGTCGGTGAGACTCGAGATGATCGCCGCATCGTCGGATGGGAATGCCTGTGGCCTGACCCAGGCGCTCAGCGTCATGCTTCCGGTCAACCGCAAGGACACGGGGTTGCCGAGGTCCAGCCACTGTCGACCGTTCAGAAGGACCGCGGAGTCGCGCCTGCCCGGCACGAGCACCGGCGAATTGACCACCGCCGCGCGGAGTCCGTGTCCCGAGACGTCCCGGACGACGCCGCGATCGATCGTCTCGAATGTCCAGTGCCCTTCGAGAACCCCGCTCGCGAGCCTTCCGCGGGGATTCGTCGTCATCCACGGCGGCGCCTCTATCCAGCCGTCAGCCGTTTCCAGCATGGCGTCGACGGTGACAGAAGCGCCGAGGCCGACGTATACGACGGCCAGCACGGCGGCCGCCAGACCGGCAGGCGGCGGGATCGTCACCAGGTGCGGCAGAGGGCGCCAGATTCTTGCCAGCGCCAGGCCAACGCCTGCGCCGGCGACGTTCGTGACGACATCGGCCAGAGCCGGGTCCCTGCCCGTCGAGAAGAGCTGCACCGCTTCTGCGAAAAGGGACAGTGAGAATGCGGCCAACAGCGCGCGCGTCACGCGACGAGTCGCCAGGGCGAACCCGAGCGGAACGTAGCCAAGCACGTTTACGACCGCATCGAACGGGTGCAGCTGGAGCGTCAGGGCGCTGTGCAGGGCTCCGACATCGGCAACCCGCAGCTGCGTCGGCGCGGCAGTAAAAGCCAGGATCAGTGCGCCGAGGAGGACGTCCGTCCGAAGCGATGCCCCCGGCCTGTGAAAGCGGACCGGACCCATCGGAGACGTAAACCTCACGGTATCACCGGACAGTCGACCGGGGCTTGCTCATGGCGTCCGGCACCGGTCGACCGGGGCTATCCGGTAGCGGGTGAGGCAACCGGCAGCCGATCTAACGTCGTGGTGCAGAATCCGCCCCCGCACGGTCAGCGACGATCATCCCACGATCTGGCGCGCTTTCACACAGTCTGCCCTGCCGGAGCTTCCTCGTGCAGAGCAGCGGCGACATCTACACGCGCGAGGGCAACCGCGAGTCCGGATCACTCAGGCCCCCCAAGTCCCCCGGAATGCGGTGCCGGGATGGGCCATGTGTACGTCAGTTTGCGCCTTCGGCACCCGGCTCCGACTGTCGTCTGTTGCAGGCACGAGAAAGGGCGGGACTCCGGAGAGCCCCGCCCCAAGATGCGCTGACTTGCAGTCTGCGTATGCGCTCTTTGCCTACTTCTTCTTGCCGCGGCCCTTGCCGCCGCCGCCGCCACCACCACCGGTGTCGGGGGTCACGGAGCAGACGCCGCCCTTGACCGGGTTGGCGACGAACTGACCGTCGTGGCCAATGTCCAGGAAGTCCGCCAGTGGCTCGCCACCTTTCCGGCCGACTGCCGCGATCGTGATGGGCGTCTCCTTCGCCACACCCAGCCCGTCGCCGTAGACCTCGTAGTCAGAGCCGTCGTGGCCCACCGGGAGCGTGAACTCCGGATGATCGAACGGCGCCGAGCGCTTCACCACCCGCTCGTCGGTGAGCGAGATCAGGAATGCCACCAGCGCCTCTTCCTCCTCGGGCAGCAGCTGGAGCCCGTGCCGGAACTCGATGTCCGGATCGAGGCCTCGGCCAGCGTCGCCACGCCGCCATTGTGGAAGTAGGGCGCCGTCTCGGCGATGTTGCGAAGGCCCGGGGTCTTGAAGGCCCCATCCACCGCGACGCGCTTGAGCTTGAGCGTGTCTCCAGGACCGCACTTGCTGTCCCGGTTGACGTCCGCGCAGACCTCGAAGAAGCCGTGCTGCGGATCCGTGAAGCCGAGAATGCCGCTGTCGCAGGTCGACGGATCGAGATCGAGGTCCCGGTTGTTCGGGTCGCAGTGCAGGTTCCGGACGGGCGACCCGATGATCGGGAACGGAATCTCCGCAATGTCCAGCATCTCGAACGCGAACTGACGCGAGAAGGCGAGTGGCAACGGTCCGAACGGGTCGTTGCCGCCGCGGCCCAGGTCGTCGGTGGTCGGCGTGACGCCGATGTTGTAGAAGCCGTTGTCGTAGAAGGCCGCGCTGCCGTCACCCATCACCATCGGCTCGACGACGTTGTTGCCGTTCTGGGCGTTGCGCACCGAGGCGTTCGTCATCTCCGGCCCGCCATGACAGTTGATGCACTTGCCCTTGTTGACGAAGACGTTCAGCCCCTTGAGTTCCTTGTCGCCGAACTTGCGCGTACGCTCGCCCCGCATCCACTGGTCGAACGGGCTGTCGTCGGAGACCAGCGTCGCCTCGTACAGCATGACCGACACGCCGTAGAAGAAGGCAAAGTTGGCCTCGCTCACCGTGAAGGCATCCGGGTCGCAGGGCGGCTCGTAGCTCTCCACCCGACCGTGGCTGACGGCGAACTGGTTGCCCTTGGCGCGGTACAGTTCCGGGTCGGGCATGGAGACACAAGTCTCGGAGTCCCAGTACATGGACTTGAAGGCCCGCTTGATCAGCTCCTCGTAGGTGACGTGTATCTTGCCGTTGCGGTCGGTCAAGCTGCCAAGCAGACTGTCTTCAGGATGCACGTACTGGCTCTCCAGTACGTAGCGGCTGAACACCTTGCGACCGATCAGCGGCATGATGCGGAAGTTATCGCCGCCATTGCCGAACGACATCTCGAAGTGACTCTTGCCGAACGACATCTCGAAGTGACTCAGCGGCGGTCCCACCGCCTGGGAGGCCAGACTGGCGTTCTCCATCTTCACCGTCTCGACCACGACGGATGCGCCCTGGCTCTTGAAGATGCGCGCCCTCTGATCCTGCTGGCCGAACGGGTTCTCCCCGTTGAAGCGGTTATTGGCGCGTCCGTCCCAGAAGTTGGTGAAGTTGAACACCGCGTTGATCATCGTCGGCGTGTTCCGCGGCTCGACGCGCCGCGTGTTGGCGCCGTTGACGTTGAAGATGTCGTCCGAAATCACGGTACCGCGGTCTACGAGCGCGCCGCGGTCCACTCCGTCGAGCCAGTGAAGGACGATGCCCTGCGACGAGCTGACGTCGTTGCTGTTTCCCGACGCGGGGGACACGATGCCATTGCTGCTTGCGACGTTGTCGCCGGAGCCGACATCCTTGACGAACGGAAAGTCGGATCGCTTCAGCTGGTAGTTCGGCCCGCCGACCTCGAACCAGCTGTCCGGATCGTCCGGGGCCTTCCAGTAGCCCTCGACGTCGCCGTTGCGGGCGTTCTTCACCCTCAACAGGTCCGGGTTCATCTGGTTTTTTGACCGCGTGTCCGCGCCGGCCTTGAAGTGGCAGGTCACGCAGGCCTGGATGCCGTCGGAGCCGATCGCCATGTCGTGGAAGAACGCCTTGCCCAGCTGGCGTGCGGCTTCCATGTCGGCGACCCACTTGTTCAGATTCGAGGGCAAGGGCACGCCCTCGCTCTCGACGATTGTTCTCAACGACTCGAGGCCGTGGGTCCTGGCATCGTCGGGCGTGACGACCGGGAACACGGCGTCCGCGTATGCGATCGTGACGAGCATGTGCCCGAGCGCGAGCGCCCCTGCGCGTCTTGCGGTGGTTCGTATCCGCCCATTCCTTGAAGCGGACTGGTTGAGTATCGTCACGGCTGTCCCCTCTTGTGTCCTTGGTCGTTGTTGGCACTTCCCAGACAGCTCATTCGTGAACAGAATTTCGTGTTCTCGAGCGAGCCGGGACCCATTGGACAGGTCGCGAGGTGATTCTTGGAGTAGGTCTAGGTCCCATTTGAAGGTGGGGGAAACCCCCCTATTACTGAAGCGGTTGACTTAATGGCTACGGATTCGCACGCCTTGGTCTTCCGGTCACTCGACCGGCAGCTCGCAACCGCCCGCTACCAGAGTCGGCCAGAGAGCGCCTACGGCCCGACTGAACCGGCAGTTGCCGATCCAGGACCGAGGTTGTCGTGCAACGCAGCAAGTCAGGTCTCCCCGCCGGCAGATGTCCCGTCGGCGCCCGGCAGTGCCTGCCAGTCCCATCTGGCGCGGTCCTGGGTTAGGGTCCCCCTGTGCAGCGGTCTCGGAGGTGCGGCATGGCTGTCAAGGTCGCGGTGGTACAGGCACCGGGCTATCCCACGTGGATCTGGCGTCTCCGGCCTGGTGCCGACATGACGCTTGCGAGCGAGATCCACGCCCGGCTTCGCGAGAGCGCGGTCGATCTCTCGGGAGAAGACCTTCAGTCGGTCAGGGAGGCGGCTGCCCGCCACGGTGCAACGGTCGTGTTGGGCCTGAACGAGCTCGACAAGGAGTTCAGCGGTACGACGATCTTCAACACGATCGTCGTGATCGGTCACGACGGCAGCATCCTCAACCGCCATCGAAAGCTGATGCCGACCAACCCGGAGCGGATGGTCTGGGGCATGGGGGATGGGACGGGACTGCGGGTCGTGGATACGCCGGCCGGCCGGCTCGGAGCATTGATCTGCTGGGAAAACTACATGCCTTTGGCTCGATATGCGCTGTACGCGCAAGGCGTGGACGTCTACGTTGCACCGACCTGGGATGTGGGCGAGAGCTGGCTGGCAACGATGCGGCACATCGCGAAGGAGGCGGGCTGCTGGGTCATCGGTACGGCAACCGCGCTGCAGGGATCCGACATCCCGGCCGACTTTCCCGGTCGGGACCTGCTGTTCGATCCCGACGAGTGGGTCAACGACGGCAACGCCGTCGTGGTCAAGCCGATGGGTGCAATACACGCCGGGCCGCTCCACCGCAAGAAGGGCATCCTCTACGCGGAAATCGACCTGGGCGCTGCACACCGAGCGCGCAGGTCGCTCGATGTCTGTGGGCACTACTCGCGGCCGGACATCTTCTCGTTCTCGGTTGATCGGCGGCCCAGGCACGCTGCCACGTTCCTGGACGAGCCAGTCGCGGCGTACGGACCCATGTCCTTCGAGCGCCCCGCGAGGAGCCCTCAACCCGTGTGCGTCTTCACATCCCGCGGTCCAGTCGGCGCGGCGGCGGGCGGCCAGGAGCGGCCGCCACCGACGGGCGGCTCGCCAGCCTGAACTCAGTGCTGCGTGCTGGCTGCACGCTGCGGGAGCAGCGCGACGCACGCCAGGATGAAGACCATGAGCGCCGCAGAGGCACCGATGCGACTCAGTTCAAGGCCTCCGTCGCTGATGGGCTTGTCCAGGAGATCCCCGAGGACCGCACCGAGCGGACGGGTCAGCACGAACGCTGCCCAGAACAGCAAGGTGTGTGAGATGCGGGTCCACCGATAGGCCAGCGCAGTGATCGTGAGGAGACCCACGAAGACCGCAATCCCACCCGTGTACCCAAGTCCTGCTGTATCCGCGGTCCAGTCGCCCAGTGCGGTGCCGAGCGTCTGCGAGAACGTGACCGTGGCCCAGTAGAAGAACTCCGAGCGCGCGGAACTCACGGATGAGATGGACACCGTGCCCAGTGTCCTGTACCAGAAGAACAGTGTGGCAAGCAGCAAGGCCAACAGGATCAACGTGCCACCCGAATAGCCGATCCCGAGCGATCGGTCGGCGAAGTCGGCAAGCGTCGTTCCGACAGTCGTTGTTGCGATGATGGCAGTCCAGTAGAGCCACGCGTTGAAACGACGTGCCCTGATCTGCGCGATGACGGCGGCAACGAGGAATGCTGCAAAGAGGCCGGTGGCCGCCAGGTAACCGAGGCCCAATGACATGGAAACCGCGTCGCCCGCCGTTTCCCCAAGAGTAGTCGCCGCAATCTTGACGACCCAGAAGCCGAGCGTGATCTCTGGAACCTTGACGACAGGGGCTTGGGTGTTCATGGGCTGCATGGAACGGCTGGGTCTCCAGCGGTCCGGATTGGAACAGGGGCCTCGAAACAAGTGCCCGCGACGTTCCGCTGCGGGCCCGCCGGGCGCGGTCTATTCCCGATTGGGTTCCGACTGAGACGGATTCAGGGCTTCGCCCTATTCTTGTTTGACGATGTCAACCGAGATCTCCACCGCCTCGATTGTCCCTTTGTTCTCAAGCCAATGTCTGGTGTTCCTGTCCTCGGGCCAGCCCACGCCTGGGCCATAGTCGGTAGACACACCGTTGCGATGGTCAGTGATCGTTCCCTGCAGGATGTAGACCGTCCCGGGCCTGCATTTGTGGTCGTGGACGGGGCCAAAGACGCCTCCCGGCTCGATGGTCACCAGGCGCATCCGGAGTTGGCGGCCCTCCATGCCGGCGATTTCCGGGCCAAGGTCAACCGTCGCGAGCAACTCCACCGTGACGCCCCTCGTCTCGGGAACAACCTCTTCGCTGCCCATCATGCGTCCCTCGTTGCGCTTCCGCAGGGTCGACGTGCAGTTAGATGGGTTGGACGCCCGGGATAGTTCCCGCGACCTGGTCCGCATGCCCGATCCTCGGCCTTTCCTGGGATGCGAGGATGGCTTCACCATGGCAGTACGCCGGTCCCCGGTCGGAAACCGCCAAGACTGCTGCGACACACCATGATGTCGCCTACGCGTCGTTCTGACCTGGCCCGCGACGGGTAGCGCTAGCTCCCGCTAAGAGTCTGCTTCCGGGTCAGGATCTGCCGGCAGGCGCGCTGCGGGAGCGATCCCGGGCCGTACCGGTCGCGACCGGCCAGGAGCGGCCGGCCGGCTCGGCTCAGAAGCAGCTCCGAGTGCTGCCGGTCACGTGCCCGCGGAGGCCAGCGGAGCCGCCTGGAGTGGGACGGACTGATCGACGGGCTAGACCGTACACGGCACTTGAATCGAGATGATGCCTCGCAATTCATAGCGGCAGCGACATCAGAAACGCCAGTCCGAACTGCGTTCTTGTCGTGCCGGTCGGCGCGAATCCGCAAGCCCTGTAGAAATCCGCTGCATGCGGATTGACGACTACCGAAATGCGCCGCGCAGCCTCGGACCGAGCCCGCGACATGCAGGCCTGCACGAGGCGCAGGCCGATGCCCTTGCGCCAGCAGCCGGGCTCCACAAAGACGCCGGTGAGCTCTGCAGAACCCTCGAGTGGGGCCAGCAAGACTGCGAATCCAAGCATGACCGAGGCGGACTCGGCGACCAATACACGTCCGGACGACAGTTGCCATTCGGGGAGTGCAATGACCTCCGGCTGCTCGAGCAAGTGCGGGGTGTCACCAGGGTTGGCGAGCGACGCACGCCGTTGAAGCTCCTCCAGGTAGGCGCGGTCGCAAAGTTCGCCTTGCCGAATGCGCATTGAAGTACAGGCGCTGACCATGAAGTTGACGAACGCTCCAACGAATAATTGAATAGCCCAGCTGCACAGAAGTTATCAGGCAACCGGGTCCGTAGGCAGCCCACCGGGGAACCGATTCCATGCCGCAGGACCATTTACTGTACTGCTGCGCTGGCTCGGTTGCTGACGGTCTCGTCTGGCCAGCCGGGCACTCCGGCCCGAGGCTGATTCCCTTGCGGCGACGGGGCGCAGAGGGGTCCCGGGGAGGAACTGCCGGTGTTGAGTGACCTGCTTGCCTCCAATCGACGCTGGGCCGCGGCCAGGGTGAGCGAGGAGCCCGACTACTTCCGTCGCCTGTCAGGTCTGCAGCATCCCGAGTATCTGTGGATCGGATGCTCGGACAGCCGTGTTCCGGCGAACGTCATCACGGGCCTGCAACCGGGCGAGGTGTTTGTCCACTGCAACGTCGCCAACCTCGTGCACCGTGGTGACCTGAACCTCCTGTCCGTCGTCGAATACGCAGTGGAGACACTGCGGGTGCGGCACGTCATCATCTGTGGACATTATGGCTGCGGCGGCTTGCGTGCCGCCATGGACGGCGGCCGGCACGGCATCATCGACCACTGGCTGCAGCCCATCCGCGACGTCGCCGAGGCGAACCGCGAAGTGCTCAGCGGCATAGCGGACAACGAGGCCAGGCACAGGCGGCTGTGCGAGCTGACCGTCGCGGCGCAGGTCGAAGGCCTGTCGCGGACGCCGATCATCCAGTCGGCGTGGCGCCGGGCCAACCCGCTGGCCATCCATGGCTGGGTCTACGACCTGGGCGACGGTCACCTGCGGGATCTGTCCTGCACCCGTGCGGTCGCGGCGCGGCCGTAGTTGCCCCGGACTGTACGCCGCCGCCACCGCCGCCCAGCGGGAACGTGCCCGCCTGGTCGTCCGCCAAGAACCCCGTTTCAACCGCAGTTTCCGCTGCCAGACGGGCTGCGGTTCGGGGGCCACCCTGCGTCGTTCTGAACCAGACCGCGACCGACAGCATGAGCCTTCGCCAATGGGCCGCTTTCGCGCGATGACCTGACCGCGATTTTCTGGACGACCTGGCGAAGCTCAATAATGCTCTGGGTCAGTCAGTCGAGCGGCGCGAGCGAAAGCAGAGGCCCCTTGCGCACTTCCTGGGCGACTCCGCCAAGAATGTTGGTTACCGCCCGCTCGTCGACACTTCCAGGAGACGCTGGAACCAGGACCCCGAGGCCAACCGTGGACGTCGGCGAATGGCGACGGTCAGCACGGTGGTCGGCTTCCGCCGAGCCAATAGGATGAGTGGCAAACACACGGACTCGTTCCAATCGGCAGAAAGCGAGGAGTAGCACGCATGGCCGAGTCGACCAATCCCTCCATGGTCTTCGCCAGCATGGACATCGGCAAACTCGATCCGATGCACCTGCTGAAGAGCTTCAGTCCGGGCGGCCTGGACATCCAACCGCTCACCGATATGCAGCGGCGCAGCCTGGAACGCGTCAGCGTCAGAGTCGAAGAATTGAAGAACATGAGCTCGCGCAGCTGATCTCCGGCACTCGCTGACGGTTACCTTCCTCTAACCGCCCACTCGCTGTAGCCACCATGCTGCATCGCCTGCGTCAGGGCGTGGCCGGCCTGCGCCGCCTGGTGGGCCAACGCCTGCTGCCCGGCACGGTCACTGGCCCGTATTTCGGCGAGGCCCACTACCGTCGACCACATGCGCTGACCCGCTCGCTGCTCGGCCAGCCGACGACACTCGCATATCGCATCTACGTCCCGAAGCACTCCAGCGCCACCGGCCCGCTGCCGCTGCTGGTCATGCTGCATGGCTGCCGCCAGGATGCCGAGCAGTTCGCGGCAGGCACACGCATGAATAGGCTCGCCGAACGAGAGGGATTCTTCGTCGTGTATCCGGAGCAGAGTGCGCGGCGCAATGCGCTGCGCTGCTGGTCCTGGTTTCGCCATCACACGCAGGAAGGCGACGGCGAAGCGACGCTGATCAGCGGCCTGGTCCTCGAGCTGTGTGAGAGCTACGCGATCGATCGCCAACGCATCTATGTTGCCGGCATGTCTGCGGGCGCGGCCATGGCTCGTGTGCTCAGTCTGCGTTGCTCCTGGCTGCTGGCGGCCTGCGCCATGCATTCCGGCCTCATGTACCGCGCCGCCAACGACGCCGTCGGCGCCGTTTCGGTCATGAAGCGGGGTTCGGCCGTCTCCGCTGACGCGATAGCCAGCGAACTCGCGGCGCTGCCGACCAGCCAATGTGCACAGATTCCAACTCTGGTCATCCAGGGCGCGGACGACGAGACCGTCAACCCGGTGCATCTCCAGCAGCTGAGCGAGCAGTACCGCGCCATCGACGCTGCGCTGCTCGGGCAGCCAAGCAGCTCGCTCGTGCTGTCGCAGTCGAGCGGGCGACGAGCGGGTCGCTTGTGCCAGTCGAGCACCTACGCCCGCGGCGGCACGGTGTTGCTGCGAACGGTTCTGATCGAAGGCCTTAGCCATGCGTGGAGCGGGGGTGACTCCGCCTATGCCTTCAACGACGACATCGGGCCGGATGCCAGCCGCATGATCTGGGACTTCGTGTCCCGCTACCGGCTTGGCGACGGACGCGTATCTCGA
>LJNS01000004.1 GCA_001303245.1 Gammaproteobacteria bacterium SG8_30 | reverse complement strand
GCGCACCTCACGATGTCGGCGTGCTGGACTTTCCCGCGACGGGCACCCGCAGCCACTTCATCAACGTCGCCGGTGCCGGATTCGATGCCTACGTGCTGGAGCGATTGCCCGCCCGTGCGCCCCGCCGCCTCGCTTACGTCCTAGGGCTGCTGGACGGCCTGCGCAGCTTCCGGGCCCCGCGCTTCGAGATTCGCGCCGGCGGCGGCGAGGTCGGTGCGAGACTGCTGCTCGCGCTGCTCGCCGTCGGCCCCTATTGCGGCGGCGGAATGCGGATCGCGCCCCGCGCGTCGGCAGTGGATGGCCGACTGGACCTGGTGACGGTCGGCCCGGTGCGCCTGCCGTGGGACCTGCCCAAGCTGCGCCGGCTGTTCGACGGCCGCCTGCTGGAGGAAGACTTCGTGTCCCACTCCCTCGAGACCACCGTCGAAGTCGACAGCGACCCGCCCGTGCCGGTCGAAGCCGACGGCCAGCTGGTCGGCCGGACGCCCGTGCGGGCGGACGTACTTCCCGGCGCGCTCCTGGCCCTCGAGCCTTGACGGACCGACCTGCCTGTGGTCTAGCTGGATAGGTCCGAGGCAGGTTTCGGCCGGGCGATGCCCGGAACGGGAGGCGGCGTGAAGCGCGACGAACTGCTCAAGCGCGCCCGTGAGGCGGCGGCGCACTACCGGGTCACCCGCGGCAAGGGATTCAGGCTATCCGCGCACGACCCGGGCGACTCGCTCGGGTACGGGTCCGACCGGAAGCCGCGCGCCCGGGAGTTGCTCAAGCGCGGCGTCGAGATGCTGGCGGACTACCAGCAGATGCTCTACGCGCAGGATCGATGGTCCGTGCTGCTCATCTTCCAGGCCATGGACGCGGCCGGCAAGGACAGCGCCATCAAGCACGTGATGTCGGGCGTCAATCCGCAGGGCTGCCAGGTCTACTCGTTCAAGGCACCGACCAGCGAGGAACTCGACCACACCTACCTCTGGCGCTGCATGAAGGCGCTGCCAGAGCGGGGCCGCATCGGCATCTTCAACCGCTCCTACTACGAGGAGACGCTGGTCGTCCGGGTCCATCCGCGCATCCTCGACTCGCAGAAGCTGCCCCCGGCGCTCGTGACCAGGGACATCTGGAAGCAGCGCTTCGAGGACATCGCGAACTTCGAGAAGTACCTGGCCCGCAACGGCGTAGCGATCTGCAAGTTCTTCCTGAACGTCTCCAAGGACGAACAGAAGCAACGCTTCCTGGAACGCCTCGAGAGACCCGAGAAGCACTGGAAGTTCTCCGAGTCGGACGTCCACGAGAGGGACCACTGGGACAAGTACATGCGCGCGTACCAGGACGCGATTCGCCACACCGCGGCGCCGCACGCCCCCTGGTACGTGGTGCCCGCCGATCGAAAGTGGTTCACGCGCCTGGTCGTGGCCGCCGCGGTGATCGACACGCTCGATTCACTCGACCTGCACTACCCGCGGGTCGGCCCCGAGCGCGTCGAGGAGCTCGCCGCCGCGCGCGAGGCGCTGCTCGGTTCAGGCGACGGCTGACCGGCCGCCGTTCAAGGCCGCTTGCGGCTTGCACCGACGGGTACGCCGGGCCGGGAGCGGCTACACTGCTCCGGGGATCACCGGTGCGGGGTGCCAGTGGTAGCAGCGATCGCGCCAGGCTCGGCCGAGGAGCTCGCCCGCTTCGCGGAGCTCCAGGCCCGACTTCCCGAACTGATCCGGACGGTGTTCTCGGACCGGCTGTCGCCCCGCACCGTCGTGGTGGTCCCGGGACTGAGCGTCGATGCCGAGCAGCTCGCCCGCATTCCCGGCGCCCTGCACTACGAGGAACGCCAGCTCAGCATGTTGTTGCTGCTGCGGCTGCCGAACACCCGCCTGATCTACCTGACGAGCCAGCCCATCCACCCGCTGGTCATCGACTACTACCTGAACATGCTGCAGGGCATCCCGACCTCGCATGCGCGCCGGCGCCTGACGCTCATCAGCACTTACGACGGCGCGCTCGCATCGCTGACCCGCAAGGTGCTGGACCGGCCGCGCCTCCTGCACCGGCTGCAGGAGTCCATCGGCGATCCCGCCCGCGCGCACCTGTCGGTGTTCAACTCGAGCCCCCTCGAGCGAACGCTCGCGGTTGCGCTCGACGTGCCGCTGTACGCCTGCGATCCTGCCCTCATGCACCTGGGCGGGAAGACCGGTGCCCGTCGGATCTTCCGTGACGCTGGCGTGCTCTGCCCCGATGGTGCCGAGGGTCTGCGGGATCCGCGGGACGTGGCAGCGGCGCTGGCGGCCCTCAAACGGCGCAACCCTTGCCTGCGGCGCGCTGTCGTCAAGCTCGACGAGGGCTTCTCCGGCGAAGGCAATGCCTGCTTCGACTACCAGGCGGTCGAGGGTGCCGCGTCCCTCGAGCGGAGCATCGAGCGACGCCTGCCGGAGCTGCTGGACTTCGAAGCGGAGGGCGAGCACTGGGAACACTACTGCGCCAGGCTGCGCGAGATGCAGGGAATCGTCGAGGCGTGGATCGACGGCGGCGACAAGCAGTCGCCGTCCGTCCAGTTCCGCATCAACCCGCTCGGCGAGATCGAGTCGCTCTCGACCCACGACCAGGTGCTTGGCGGCCCGAGCGGCCAGGTGTTCCTGGGCAGCACCTTCCCGGCGCGCCCGGAGTACCGCCGGCTGATCCAGGCCGAGGGCCTCAAGGTGGCAGAGCAGCTCAGGGAGCGGGGTGTGATCGGCCGCTTTGCCGTCGACTTCGTCGTGACGCTCAGCGGCGACGACTGGACGGCGTACGCCATCGAGATCAACCTGCGCAAGGGCGGGACGACCCACCCGTTCCAGATGCTGCAGTTCCTCACCAACGGCTTTTACGACCCGGAAGACGGCGTGTTCCGCACGCAGGACGGGCAGCCCCGCTTCTACTACGCCTCGGACAACCTGAGGAAGGACGCTTACCGTCGCCTGACCCCGGACGACGTCATCGAGGTGTCGGTGGAACAGGGGCTGCATTTCGACGCCTCCACCCAGCAGGGAGTCGCCTTCAGCCTGCTCGGCTGCGTATCCGAGCACGGCAAGCTCGGTCTCACGGCGATCGGAAATTCCCCGGCGAAGTCGCAGGAGCTGTTCGACCGCGCCGTGGGCGCGCTCGACGAGGCCGCCGGCTGAGTGATGCCCGCCGGGCGACGGTTCAGCGGAACCCCGACAGGATCCCCGCGAGCCCGGCGCTGCCTGGGCAGAGCTTCTCGTACGGAATCGAGTTCAGGGGCTCGTCCGGCGTGTTGTGCCGGTCGTGGAAGTGACTCCGTCCCTCCCCCAGGTAGATCATGCCCGTGACGTACTCGTTTCGCTGCACGCGCTCCTGCACGTATGCCAGCGCCTTGGCACGATCCGTGGGGTCGTAGTCGCGGTCGAGCTTGCGGAGGAGGACGTTGCTGCCATCGTGCATCTCGACCGAGACGGCCTCGCCCTCCGCATAGGACACCGTGATCTCGCGCCTCGGCTCGACGTAGTCCGCCGCGATGGCCGCCTGCTGGTGCTCGCGCACATAGGCATAGCTCTTGGTGGAGCCCTCGTGGTCGTTGAAGGTCACGCAGGGCGACAGCACGTCGATCAGCCCGAAGCCCCGGTGCGTCAGACCGGCCTTGATCAGGGGCACGAGTTGTTCCTTGTCGCCGGAGAAGCTGCGCGCGACGAAGGTTGCGCCGAGCGACAGGGCAAGCAGCACCGGATCGATGGGCTCGTTCTGGTTCTTTTCGCCCTTCTTCGACCTCGAGCCCATGTCGGCAGACGCCGAGAACTGTCCCTTGGTGAGCCCATAGACGCCGTTGTTCTCGAGCATGTACAGCATGTTCATGTTGCGTCGGATCGCGTGCCCGAGCTGGCCGAGGCCGATCGAGAGCGAGTCGCCGTCGCCGGACACGCCGATGTAGCGCAACTTGCGGTTGGCCGCACTCGCGCCGGCAGCGATCGCCGGCATGCGGCCGTGCACACCGTTGAAGCCGTGGGCGCCGGCGACGAAGTAGGCCGTCGTCTTGGACGAGCAGCCGATGCCGGAGAGCTTCGCCACGCTCTGCGGCGGCAGGGACAGCTCGAAGCAGGCCTGCACGATTGCGGCGGTCACCGAGTCGTGCCCGCATCCGGCACAGAGCGTCGACATGCCGCCCTCGTAGTCGCGACGGGTCATCCCCAGTTCGTTGCGCGGTGCCCCCGGCGGTACGATCCTCGGCTTGGTGACCCTCATGCGGCTTCTCCCTGGGCCAGCGCGGCAACCACGGCGTCAACGACACAGTCGGCCGACATCGGCAATCCGTTGTAGTGCAGTATCGAGCGCAGCTTGCGCTTTTCGACGGCGGTCTCGAGCGTCAGCAGCGCGCGCAGCTGGGCATCGCGATTCTGCTCGACGACGAAGATCGCCTCGTGGTCGCGCAGAAACTCCTCCACTTCTTCTCCGAAGGGAAACGCCCGGATCCGGAGGTAGTCGACCGCGACGCCGGTCCGGCGCAATGCCGCCAGCGCCTCTCGCACCGCACCGTCGCAGGACCCGAAACTGACGATGCCCACCTCGGCGCGGCCGCTGCCCTCCGTCACCGCCGTCGGCACGAGACGCGCCGCGGCGTCGAACTTGCGCCGCAGGCGGTCGACGACCAGTTGGTACTCGGCCGGGTCCTCGGTGTACGCACCCAACTGGTTGTGACCCGAACCGCGGGTGAAGTACGCCCCCTTCTCGCCGACGCCCGGAATGGTTCGCCACGGTATGCCGTCGCCGTCCACATCCAGGTAACGATGGAACCTCTGCATGCCCTCGAGCATCTCTGCGGTGATCACTTTGCCGCGGTCGGGCCGGTAGTCGTCGTCCCACTGCGGGTCCTTCGTCATCCAGTCGTTCATTCCGATGTCGAGGTCCAGCAGCACGAACACCGGCGTCTGCAGCCTCTCCGCCAGGTCGAAGGCCTGCACGGCAAAGTCGAAGCACTCCCCCGGGTCCGCCGGGAACAGCAGCACGTGCCGCGTGTCGCCGTGGGAGGCGTAGGCGCAGGTGAGCAGGTCGCACTGCTGGGTGCGGGTCGGCATCCCGGTCGAGGGCCCGACGCGCTGCACGTCGAACAGCACCGCCGGGATCTCGGCGTAGTAGGCCAGGCCGATGAACTCGTTCATCAGCGACACGCCCGGTCCGCTGGTCGGGGTGAAGGCACGGGCCCCGTTCCAGGATGCTCCGATCACGGCGCCGATGGCGGCCAGCTCGTCTTCCGCCTGGATCACCATGTAGTTGTTCCGCCCGGTCTCCGGGTCGACACGATGCCGTGCGCAGAAGGCGCGGAACGCATCCATGAGCGACGTCGATGGCGTTATCGGGTACCACGCTCCGACGGTCGCGCCGGCGTAGACGCAGCCGAGGGCGGCGGCCGTGTTGCCGTCCATCATCACGTGCCCGCGGGTTTCGTCCATCGGCGCGATACGGATGGGCAGAGGGCAGTCGAAGTGCTCGCGCGCGTAGTCGTAGCCGATACGAATCGCGTTCATGTTCGAGTCCGCGAGGGCCGGCTTCCTGGCGAAGGACTCGCCGAGCAGCTCGCGAACGATCTCGAGGTCCAGGTCGAGCAGCGCCGCCAGCACGCCGGCGTACATCACGTTCTTCATGAGGATGCGTGCTCTAGCGCCCTCGAAGTGATCGCCACACAGCTGTGCGAGGGGGACTCCCAGGACGGTCACGTCCTCCCTCGACAGCAGCGACGGCCTTGGCCAGGTCGAGTCGTAGAGCAGCCATCCCCCGGGGGCCACCTCGGCGATGTCGCGCGCGTAGGTCTCGGCGTTCATGGCGACCATGAGGTCGACGCGACCGGAACGCGCGCGCCAGCCCTCGCGTGTCACCCGGATCTCGTACCAGGTCGGCAGCCCCTGGATGTTGGATGGAAAGAAGTTCTTGCCGACGACCGGCACGCCCATCCGGAAGATGGACTTCATGATCAGCGAGTTCGCACTCGCCGAGCCGGTGCCGTTGACGTTGGCGAACTTGACGACGAAGTCGTTCAGGCGCTCTTGCGTGAGGTCCCGCTCGGGCATGTGGCCTCGTCCTCGGCATGTGGGATGTCGATCCAGGACTTCTGCATGTCCCAGGCGTTCGTGGGACAGCGCTCGGCGCAGAGGCCGCAGTGGACGCAGAGGTCCTCGTCCTTGACCATGACCCGACCGGTCTGCTTCAGCGCCGAGGATACGTACAGGCCCTGCTCCGGGTTGCGCCGCGGGGCCTTGAGCCGGGTCTCGAGTTCCTCGCGGGGACCGTCACGGGTGATGGTCAGGCAGTCGGTCGGACAGATGTCGATGCACGCGTCGCACTCTATGCAGAGCTTCGCCTCGAATACGGTCTGGATGTCGCAGTTCAGGCAACGCTGGACTTCGGTCGCTGCCGCATCGGCATCGAAGCCCAGCTCGACCTCGATGTTGAGCTGCCGGAAACGCTCCTTGAGGCCGACTTGCGGAACGAGCCGGCGCTCCGAGGGGTTGTAGTCGTTCTTGTAAGACCACTCGTGCATGCCCATCTTCCGGCTCTGGAGTTTCACGCCCCGCGGCGGACGCTCGCCGACCGGCAGACCCTGGCAGTAGCGGTGGATCGAGATGGCAGCCTGGTGGCCGTGCTCGACGGCCCAGATGATGTTCTTCGGGCCGAAGGCCGCATCGCCGCCGAAGAACACCTCGGGTCGCGTGGCCTGAAAGGTCGTCTCGTCCACACTGGGCGCGCCCCAGCGGTTGAACTCGATGCCGATGTCGCGCTCGATCCAGGGGAACGCATTCTCCTGGCCGATCGCCAGGATCACGTCGTCGCAAGGAAGGGTCACCTGCCCCGTGACACGCTCCGCGACGATCCGCCCCGCGTCGACCTCGTACTCCATCCGGTCGAATACCATGCCGCGCAGCCGGCCGTCCTCGATGAGGAACGAGCGCGGTGCATGGTTGACGAGGATCTCTACGCTCTCTTCCTCCGCGTCCTCGAGTTCCCACTGCGAGGCCTTGAAGAACCCGCGCGGCTTGCGCGCAACGACCTTGACGCTGGTCGCACCGAGGCGCAGCGAGGTCCGGCAGCAGTCCATCGCGGTGTTGCCCACCCCGATGATCAGGACGTTGTCGCCGATCTTCTTGGTGTGACCGAAAGCCACCGACTCCAGCCAGGCGATCCCGATGTGGATCCGGTCGCTGCCGTCCCGGCCGGGCAGGACCAAGTCCTTGCCCGTGGGCGCGCCCGTGCCGACGAACACGGCATCGAAGCCCCCCTCGTCGAGCAGGCGCTTCAGGCTGTCGACCGGCTCGCCCAGCCTGAGCTCCGCTCCCATGTCGAGGACGTAGCCGATTTCCTCGTCGAGGACCTCCGCCGGCAGCCGGAAGGACGGGATGTTCGTGCGCATGAGGCCGCCGGTCCTGGTGTACCGCTCGAAGATGAGGACCTCGTAGCCGAGCGGCACGAGGTCGTTCGCCACGGTCAGCGAGGCCGGCCCGGCACCGATGCAGGCGATCCGTTTGCCATTGCGGACAGAGGGTGCGCGCGGCAGGCGCGGGCGGATGTCGTCGCGCAGGTCGGCCGCCACCCGCTTCAGGCGACAGATCGCGACCGGCTTCTCCTCGACGCGCCCGCGCCGGCAGGCCGGTTCGCACGGCCGGTCGCACACGCGGCCGAGGATCCCCGGGAATACATTCGACTCCCGGTTGACCATGTAGGCGTCGGAGTAGCGCCCCTGGGCGATCAGCCGTATGTATTCGGGGACGTCGGTGTGGGCCGGACAGGCCCACTGGCAGTCTACGACGCGGTGGTAGTAGTCGGGATCACGCGTATCGGTTGGTTGCATCGCTCCTGGCTCGCCTGGTTCACGGGCTCGTTCGTCCGCGCCCGAAGGGCGCGCCGGGAGGGATCGGCAGGGTCAGCCGCGGGGCGCGCTGATGGGCAGATATTCGGCATCTTCCATCAGCTTCGAAAAACCCTCGGACGAGATGTGCACCAGCCGTTCGTGGTCCCCCGCCTCGAAGAATACCTCTTTCACCTCGCGGAGTCGCTCGTCGACGATCGTCGGGATGAGGTAGTCCTCGCCCACTGCCGGAACGGCGCCGGGCTCGCAGTCGTAGAAGGCCTCGCTCAGGTCGTCCTCGGAGGCGAGCCCCAGCGGTCGGTGCAGGGCACGCCCGATCTTGCCCAGGTCGAGGGAGGCAGAGGAAGGCACTACGGCCAGGACGAACCCGCCCGGGTCCTTGAGCAGCACGGCCTTGGCCACCAGGCCCTCGGCGACGTGCGCCGCGTGGGCGCTGCCCACCGAGGTGGAGGTGTGGGGATGCTCGACGACGGTGAAGTCCACGCCCTTGAACTTGAGCGCCTGGATGACGGTGGGTGCGATGCTCATCCGGGAAACCTCGCTACGACGGGTTGTCTAGCGAGTATATCGGCAGGGTCTTGGGCGGCACTTCGGGTTACCCGCATGTCTCGCAGCGCAAAATGCCGACGTCGATCAGCGCGGCCGTCGGAAACGCGCGCGCTCCCGCTCGACGGCCTCGCGCGCGTCGCAGCCATGGAGATGGTCGTTGACCAGGCCCATGGCCTGCATGAAGGCGTAGGCAGTCGTAGGGCCGACGAAACTGAAGCCCCGCGCCCGCAGGTCCTTGGCGAGCGCCTTCGATGCCGGCGACCAGGTGAGCCCCGTCAGCACGCTGCGGGTCAGCCGCGCGGGTCGCTCCGCGGGGCCAGGTTCGTAGCGCCAGACGAACGAAGCGATGCTGCCCTCCTTCTCAAGCAAACGGCAAGCCGCCCGCGCGTTCGACAGGGCCGCCTCGATCTTGCCCCGATGACGCACGATCCCCGCATCAGCCATGAGGCGCGCGACGTCCCGTTTGCCGAAGCGCGCGATCCGGTGAAAGTCGAATCCGGCGAACGCCGCCCGGAAATTGTCGCGCTTGCGCAGAATGGTGAGCCAGCTGAGCCCCGACTGGAAACCCTCGAGCGTGAGCTTTTCGAACAGGCGGAAGTCGTCCGCGACCGGCCTGCCCCACTCGCGATCGTGATAGGCCGCGTAGTCAGCAGCCGATGCGGCCCACCAGCAGCGTCCGAGACCATCCGCACCGCGCTCGATCCCGTCACTCATGACAAGCTTCCTCGATCCGCTGCGCCGCAAGGGGTCCGCACTATTGCTGACCGCACCACGCGGGGGCGCATTCTAATCTTGTCCGGTCCACCAGCGCTCCCGGGAGGTTCCATGAGCATCGCCCTGACCCGCCGCCGATTCATCCTGGGCACTGCCGGCCTCGCGACCCTGCCGGCCGCCGGCCTCGCCCGCGCCAGCCAGCCGAAGCCCGCTGACGTGCTCGTGATCGGCGCCGGGCTGTCCGGCCTCGCGGCAGCGCTGACGCTCGAGGCAGCGGGCGCCACCGTGACCGTGCTCGAGTCGCAGCGGCGCGTGGGCGGCAAGATGCTTTCCTTCGACTCGGTACCGGGCCGTCCCGAGGCCGGGGGCCAGTCGATCGGACCGGGCTACGGCCGGGTCCTGGCCGCGGCGCGGCGCTACGGCGTCCAACTCGAGGATGCGCTGCCCTCGATGCGCCGGCACGGGAAGATCGAACTCGTCCTCCGCGGCCGCGTCATCGACGCCGAGGACTGGCCCGCATCGCAGGACAACCCATTTCCCGAGGGCGCGCGCGACCAGATGCCGTGGCAGTATGCGGCGAGGTTGCTCAACGCCAACAATCCGCTCGATCCGGCCGACGTGTGGTACGCGCCGGAAATGGCGCGCCACGATGTGGCCATGCACCAGTTCTTGCGGGGGCTGGGCGCGTCCGAGGCCTCCATCGCCCTCGCCTACGGCACCAACGTGAGCTACGGCACATCGGCGCACGACGTGTCCGCCCTGCAACTGATGTTCATCGATGCATGGGGCGGGGTCCAGCGCCGCATCCAGCCGACGGCCGTGTATCGCGCCCCGGCCGGCAACCAGCGCATACCCGAGGCGATGGCGGATGCGCTCGAGCGCGAGGTTCACCTCGGCCAGCGCGTCGTCGGCATCGATACGTCGGGCGATGGCGTGACGGTCGACTGTCTCGACGGCTCCCGCTACTCGGCCCGCGCAGCCATCTGTGCGCTGCCGTTCTCGGTCGTCCGCGAGCTGAAGTTCGACCCGGTCCTGTCGGGCGTGCAGGGCGAAGCCATCCGGACGCTGCCCCACCAGCACGTGACGCAGATTGCCTTGACCGCCAAACGGCCTTTCTGGAAGGAGGACGGGCTGTCTCCCAACATGTGGTGTGAGGGACTGCTGTCCCGGACCTTTGCGCACCGCGACGCGCAGGACGAAGTGGTCAGCATCCTCGTGTCCGCCTACGGCAACAAGGCCTCGGCCCTCGACCGGCTTGGTCAGGACGCAGCCATCGCCCGCGTCATCGACGAGTTCGAACGGGCGCGGCCGGCATCGACGGGGCTCCTCGAGGGCGTCGCCTGGCACTCCTGGGGCCTCGACCCCGACTCGGCCGGCGACTGGGCCGTATTTGCGCCGGGCACCGTGACCCGTTTCCTGCCCGCGATGTTCGCTCCCCACCGCCACGTGCACTTCTGCGGTGAGCAGACCGCCGTGGCAAACCGGGGCATGGAGGGCGCCATGGAGTCCGGCGAGCGGGCCGCGATCGAAGTGCTGGCGTACCTCTGATGTCCCTCGCTCGAGGCACCCGCCTGCTGGCGGCCGCCGCGGCGCTGCTCGCCGCCCTCGCAGCGGCATTGGCTGCGGCCGGGTCCCATGCCCTGTCGGCTCAGCTGTCGCCCGCGGAACTGCGGTCCTTCAATACCGCCGTGGCATTCCAGTTCGTGAACGCGCTCGGGCTATTCGCCGTGGCCTGGGCACGGGAACGGCTCCCAGGGTCTTTGCTCGCCTCCGCTTCGGGATGGCTGCTGCTCGCCGGCATAGTGCTGTTCTGCGGCAGCATCTATGCGGCCCGCCTCGGCATCACGGCCACACCCGGCCCTGCCGCGCCGCTCGGCGGCAGCCTCGTCATCCTTGCCTGGCTGGTGCTGGCTGCGGCCTTCCTCTTCTGGAGGAGCCGCTAGGCCTTCAGCGCGCGAGCGCCCCGGCGCCGACGAGCTCGCCAATACGGATTGCCGTCTCGAGCGCGCGCAGACCGTCCTCCCCGGACACCACCGGGCGTCGCCCGGTTGCGATGCAGTCGAGGAACGAGCCGATCTCGTCGCGCAGGGCGTCGCCGGGATCGAAGCTGCGTTCCTCGATGTCCACCTTGGGCACGCCGCCCGGCATCAGGCCTTCCCCCTTCCGGACCAGCGTCATGACCTTCTGCTGCAGGTCGATCGACAGGTAGGCGTCCGCCTGGAAGACCCGTAGCTTGCGCTCGCTCTTCATGCTGATCCGGCTCGCCGTCGCATCGGCGATGCAGCCGTTCTCGAAGCGAATGCGGGCGTTGGCGATGTCGATCTCCTCCGTAAACACGGACGCGCCCACGGCGTCGATGGTCGCGATGGGCGAGCCGACGATGTTCTGGATGAGGTCGATGTCGTGGATCATGAGGTCGAGCACCACGCTGACGTCGGTGCCGCGCGGCTTGAACGGTGCCAGCCTGTGGGACTCGATGAAACGAGGGCGATCGAGGATGTCTCCGACTGCGACGATGGCCGGATTGAACCGCTCGAGATGCCCGACCTGCAGGACGCGTCCGCAGCGCGCCGCAGTCTCGACGAGGTCCCGAGCCTGCTCGAGCGTCGTCGTGATCGGTTTTTCGACCAGCACGTGGGCGCCCGACTCGAGGAACTCGCGGGCGATCGGGTGGTGCAGCGGCGTGGGCGTGACGACGCTCACCGCATCCACCCGGCCCAGCAGGGAACGGTGGTCCGGCAGCGCCTCGCACCCTGTCTCCCTTGCCACGGCACTTCGCGCCTGCTCGTCAGGGTCCACCACCGCGACCAGATCGGCGGCGTCGATGGCCTGGTACTTCTGCGCATGAAAGCGGCCGAGATAACCCGCGCCGATGACAGCCGCCCGGATGACGGTCACGATCTCCGGTCCTTCTGCCGTTTCCAGCGGCTGCGGCGCCGGTAGTCGTAGCGCATCTGCAGCACGACCGCCCCGTAGATCATCACGGCGCACCCGGCCACGAAGGCGAGCGTGTCGAAATCTTCCCAGTAGCCGACGGCCAGGGCGCGGGCGAGGGCTACCGCTCCGGCCAGCAGCCCGACCGTCAGCGCGCCGTAAGGGCGCGCCTCGTAGAGCGGTTCGGGCCACCAGATCCTTCGCATCGCGAGACATCCCCCCTCGCGGGGCATCGCGGCAGTATAGCCCCCGATGCCGGTCACCGCGCGGGTTGCCACCGGCCGGCCGCCGAAGCAAACTGAGGGTTCCGTCGTAGTGAGCGTCACGCATGCCCGGAGACCGCGCCGCCGCTAACGTCCGGCTGCACCGCGAACTCAGGTACCTGGCAGTCCTCCTCGGTTTCGGCCTGCTGGCCATGCCGCCGCTCATCTATTTCGCCGGCGTCGCGACGCTCGGGCCGTACGACGGCGGGCTCGCCGCGTTTCTCGGCGCCCTGTACAAGGCCTTCTTCACGCTCGACGGGGCGGCCTGGCTGCTGGTCGCCGGTCCCTACCTGCTGTTCTCGGCCATCCGGATCCTGACCGCCCCGTTGCGACGCGCCTGAGGGCGCCCGCGCCGTTCAGGGCTTGCGGGCGCTTTCGCTCGACCGCCGCGCCGCCTCGAACTCGTTGCCCGCATACCAGGCAGGCCAGCCCGACTCGCTCGCCACGCGGGCTCCGACCTCGAACAGGAGCCTGAGGTCCTCGATCGAGCCTGACACGTCCCAGGCCGGGTCGTAGTCGTCCGCCTGCTTGTGATAACGGTTCGCATAGTAGTCGTCGAACAGGGCCTTGCCGGTTCCGGGGGGCTTCCCGATGAGCTCGTGCCCCGACTTCACGTAGAGCGCCGGCACGCCCTTCTTGGCCAGATTGAAGTGGTCCGATCTATAGAAATAGCCCGCTTCCGGCGCGTTGTCGGGCTTGAGCACACGACCCTGTGCCCTGGCTGCCTCCGCCAGGTAGTCCTCGAGCTCGGAGGCCCCGAAGCCGATGACCTCGATGTCACGGGCGCGTCCGAGCGGCAACATGTTGTCGAGGTTGATGACCGCCGCGGTCCTCTCGAGCGGCACGAGCGGGTTCGCCGCGTAGTACTCCGAGCCGATCAGGCCGGATTCCTCGGCGGTCACGGCGACGAACAGTACCGAGCGCGGCGGGTTGGACAGCAGCGCGCCGAAGGCCCTGGCGATCGTGAGAATGCCCGCTACGCCGGTCGCGTTGTCGGCCGCGCCGTTCATGACCGAGTTCCCCGCCATGGAGAGGGTTTGCCCAAGGTGATCCCAGTGCGCCATGTACACCACGTACTCGTCGGGTCGCTCCTTGCCCGGCAGCAGTCCGGCCACGTTCGGCGACCGGGCCCGGCGAACGACGTTGCGAACGCCCGCTGCGGCCGTCAGGTCGACCGGCACCGGCCTGAAGCCGCGCTCTTTCGCGGCTGCCTTGAGCGTCTCGTAGTCCTGTCCCGCCATGGCCAGGATCCGGCTCGCCTGCTCGTGCGTGACCCAGCCCTCGATCGCCGAGCGCGAAGCATTGCCGTCGGGCGTCTCGGCGTAGAAACGCGGTCCCGTCCAGCCGTTGCGCACCACGGCCCACGGGTATGCAGCTGGCTCGGTCTCGTGCACGATGAGGGCCGCGCTCGCGCCCTGGCGCGCGGCCTCCTCGAACTTGTACGTCCAACGGCCGTAGTAGGTCATGGTGCGCCCACGGAAGAGCTCCGGATCTCCCGTGGCGAATCCCGGGTCGTTGACCAGGATCAACGCCGTCTTGCCCCGCATGTCGAGGCCGGCGTAGTCGTCCCATCCGTACTCCGGCGCGACGATGCCGTAACCGACGAAGACGACCTCGGAGCCGGTGACGGAGACCTCGCGCTGGGTCCGCCGGGTCCCGACGACCATGTCCTCGCCGAACGCGAGATCGACCCGGTTTCCTCCACCGGCGCTGAACCGCAGGCGAGCATCGGACGGAGCGGCCGTGATCTCGATCAGCGGAACGTACTGCCGGAAACTCCCGTCGGCAGCCGGCTGCAGGCCCAGGTCCAGGAATTGCCGCTCGAGGTACTCGACGGTCTTCCGCTCCCCCTCGGACCCGGGTGCCCTCCCGCCGAAATCGTCAGACGCCAGGACTTCGATGTGACGCCGGTACTCGGCCTCCGTGATCGCGGCCGAGGCGCGGTCCCGGGCGATGCGCGCCTCGTCGCAGCCCACGAGGGCGGACGCGACCGGAAGGATCGACAGGCAGGTCAGGAAGAGTCGTTTCATGAGGTCTTTTCTCCCGGCGGGAACTCGCCGCGTCGCAAAGCGGTCACAGGAAGGCGTTTCAGGGTCCCTCGGAGGGCCAGTAGGACCAGGCGATGGCCGCCAGCGTGGCCCACATGAGGCCCTGCGCCGCCCACCTCCAGGACCGGTGTTTCTGCAGCCCCACGAAGGCGGCGCCGGCCACCACAGCCAGCAGCCCGAACAGGACCACAGCCCGGACGAGCGGACGATATTCCTCCAGCAGGGCCGGATGATCGGACGAGACCGCGAGGAAGATGACCAGCACCATCACGAGCACCGCCGCGATCGACGCCGCCGAGCCGAGCACGACACCGGTGAGGAATCCGAGTGGTCCCATGCTTCCGAATCCTCTCGAAACGTGCGGCGTGACGCCGGTACTTGATCGGCCGGACGACCGCCTCTAGCCTAGGGCGGTCGTGGCGCAAAGTGCGGAAGTCTAGCAACCCATGAGCGGCTCCCCCAGCTTCCCCTCCGCATCGTGGCTTCGTGCCGCCCTGGTCGTGGCGCTCGTGGCCGTGGTCGCCGCCATCTCGACCGGGACCGCACCGGGCCCGACGACACCGGTCACCCCTGCGATGGCCTCCTCGGGCGAACTCGCCCCCACCGACCGCCACCGCCGGGTCGTGCGGCTGGTGTCGGAGGTCATGGACCGGCAGCACTACCGCCAGGCGCCGCTCGACGACAAGCTGTCCTCCCAGATCTACGAGCGCTATCTCGACGCGCTCGACGGCAACCGCAGCTACCTGCTCGCCTCCGACATCGCCGAGTTCGAGCGCTACCGATACAAGCTCGACGATGCCATCAAGTCGGCCGATCTCGAGCCGGCGTTCGCCATCTTCTTGCGGTTGCAGCAACGCAACCGGGAGCGGATCGACTACGCACTCGGGCTGCTCGAGACGGAGCCGGACTTCAGCCTGGACGAGGACTTCACCTTCGACCGCAGCGACCAGCCCTGGCCGGCCGGCGTCGACGAGCTCGACGAGCTGTGGCGCAAGCGGGTCAAGAGCGACGCCCTGTCGCTGGCACTGGCCGGCAAGGACTGGCCCGAGACGCAGGACGTCCTGCGCAAGCGTTACCAGCGGCTCTCGAAGCGGATCGACCAGGTGAGCGCCGACGACGTGTTCGAGATCTTCATGAACGCGTACTCGCACGTGTTCGACCCGCACTCGAACTACCTGTCACCGCGGAATTCCGAGGAATACAACATCGCGATGAGCCTGTCCTACGAGGGCATCGGCGCGTCGCTGCAGCTGATCGACGACTACGTCACCATCGTCAACATCCTGCCGGGCGGCCCGGCTGCGGCGGACGGGTCCATCAAGCCGAATGACCGGATCACGGCCGTCGGCCAGGGCAGCGACGGGTCGTTCACGGACGTGGTCGGCTGGCGTCTCGACGACGTCGTGCAGCTCATCCGCGGCCCGATCGACACGGTCGTGCGCCTGCAGATCCTGCCTGCGGGCGCAATGCCCGGGGCGCCGGAGACGGTCGTCGAGCTGGTGCGCAACAAGGTGACCCTGGAGGCCCAGGCCGCCCGCAAGGAGCTGCGCACGACCACCCGCGGCGACGAGGAGGTGCGAATCGGCATCATCGACGTCCCGAGCTTCTACCAGGACTACCAGGCCCGCGTCGCGGGCGAATCCGACTACCGCAGCACGACCCGCGACGTCCGGCGCCTCATCGACGAGCTCAAGTCCGAGGGCATCGAGACCCTGGTGATCGACCTGCGCAACAATGGTGGCGGGCACCTGTCCGAGGCGACGGGGCTGGTGGGCCTGTTCATCGAGGAAGGACCGGTCGTCCAGCTGCGCGAGACCGGCGGGCGCATCGAGGTGCTCGACGACCCGGAGCCAGGTCTGGCCTGGAACGGCCCACTGGTCGTCCTGGTCAACCGGGCCAGCGCCTCGGCGTCCGAGATCTTCGCGGGCGCCATCCAGGATTACGGCCGTGGACTGGTGGTCGGCCAGCAGACCTACGGGAAAGGATCGGTTCAGAACCTGTACCCGCTCGACCGGTACGCGCTCGGTCCGAAGTCCGGTTTCGGGCAGCTCACGGTGACGATCGGCAAGTACTACCGCGTGACCGGCGACAGCACGCAGCACCGCGGCGTCAGCCCGGACATCGAGTTGCCTTCCCTGATCAGCACGATCGACGTGGGCGAGAGCACGCGCGACAGCGCCCTCCCCTGGGACCGGATTCGCCCCGCGGACTTCTCGCGTCGCCAGGGCGTCGAAAGCGGACTCGCGCTGATCGATCGTGCCCACGAGGCGCGCGTGCGGGCGGATGCCGACTTCACCGCCCTCCAGGGGGACCTGGAGTCGGTCGAGCGGCTCCGTGCCCAGAAGACCATCTCCTTGAATCTCGAGAAGCGGCAGGCCGAACGCGTGGCAATGGAGCAGGAGCGACTGGCCCGCGAGAACGCGCGCCGGGCGGCCCGAGGGCTCGAGCCGCTCGGGTCTGCCGAGGAACTCGACGCGGCCGAGCAGCCGGACGCGGTGCTCGCGGAGGCGGCGGAAATCGCCGCGGATCTCTATCTCGACTCGACCCCGGCGGGAGGTGCCCTGCTCAGCCGGGCGGGTGCGTGAGTCATACCCAAGCGATTGTTTTGGCATGATTATGTAACGGCCCGGTTCTCAGTGTAGTGT
Organism: Gammaproteobacteria bacterium SG8_30; assembly: GCA_001303245.1. GTDB lineage: Bacteria > Pseudomonadota > Gammaproteobacteria > Steroidobacterales > Steroidobacteraceae > SG8-30. The sequence goes on along the minus strand of LJNS01000004.1, from coordinate 57,321 downwards.
TATACTTGACTAGAACACTATGAAACCGTAACATTCCTCCATCGCGAATGGGAGGAATGATCGTGACCCACTCCACCTCAGCCTCATCCCGGTACCGGATCCCGTCGTGGGCCTCCGCCGGCGCGGCCCTGCTGGCGGCTGCGGCCATCCTGGCAGGCTGCGACCAGGCCAACGGCAAGAGCGCCAGCGACGAGGCTGTCAAGGCGCCACCCCCCGTGCCGGTCGAGGTCGCCCTGTCACGCCGCGCTGACATGCTCGCGGTCTACAGCGGCACCTCGACCGTCGTGGCCGACCATGCGGCCCTCATCATGCCCAAGGTGCAGGGTGAAATCGTCGCCGTCCTGGCAGACGAGGGGGATCGCGTAAGGGCCGGGCAGGTGCTCGCCCGCCTCGACGGCGACCTGCTGCGGCTCGAGTTGGCCCAGGCGGAGGCCAACCTGCGCAAGCTGGAGCGCGACTACGAGCGCAACGTCGAGCTGCAGAAGCGCGGCCTGGTGAGCGTCACCGCGTTCGACAACCTCAGGTACGAGCTCGACGCGGCGCGCGCCACTTATGACCTGGCCCAGCTGCGGCTTTCGTACACGGAGATCCGCTCCCCCATCCCGGGCATCGTCATCGACCGGCGCGGCATCGTTCGGGTCGGCAACACGGTGACGCCCGTGGGCGGCGTCATCGAGTCCGCCGACAGCGCGCTGTTCGCCGTGGCCGACTTCGACTCCCTCGTCGTAAACGTGCAGGTTCCGGAGACCCAGATGAGCCGCCTGGCCGTCGGCCAGCCTGCCCGGGTCCGGGTTGACGCGGTGCCCGGACGCTCCTTCGACGGGCGAATTTCGCTGATCACGCCGGGCGTGGACGACGAAACGGCCACTTTCCCCGTCAAGCTCGAGCTCGAGGATCCCGATGGACTGCTTCGCCCGGGCATGTTCGCCCGGGTCGACATCGTCTACGAGCGCAAGCCCGATGCCCTGCAGATCCCGCGCAGCGCGCTGCTCGACGGGGACGGTCCCCCGCGGGTCTTCGTGGCGACTGACGGCACGGCGCGGGAGCGCCTGGTCGAGCTCGGCCTGTCCAGCGGCGGCTACGTCGAGGTCCTGTCCGGCGTCGAGCCCGGCGACCAGGTCGTCGTGATCGGCCAGGGCGCGCTCAAGGAAGGCGCGGTGGTTCGCGTCGTCAACGAGCCGGCGCCGGCCGCCGCCGGCTGAAGCCACCGGGGCGGCCGCCTGACCGCCCCGGGTCCCTCGCCCAGCACCCACGGGATTCCACGCCATGCAGATCGTCGACTTCGCCACGCGCAGGCGCATCACGGTGCTCATGTTCACCGTCGCCATCGTGCTGTTCGGTCTGGTGTCGCTGTCGCGGCTGAAGCTCAACCTCCTGCCCGATCTCTCGTATCCGACCCTGACGATCCGCACGGACCTGCCCGGTGCGGCGCCGCTCGAGCTCGAGAACCTCGTCACCCGGCCGGTCGAGGAGGCCGTGGGAGTGATTCGCAACGTGCGCCAGGTGCGTTCCGTGTCGCGGGCCGGGCAGTCGGACGTGATCCTCGAGTTCACCTGGGGAACGGACATGGACCTTGCGGGCATCGATGTCCGCGAGAAGCTCGACCTGCTCGAGCTCCCGATCGAGGCCAGCAGGCCGCTGCTGTTGCGCTTCGACCCGTCGAGCGAGCCGGTCATGCGGCTCGCGTTCATCGACACCGAGGAGTACGCGTCGAGCGAACGGGCATTGCGGGAGTCCGCCGAGGACCGCCTGAAGGCGCTCCGCCGCTTTGCGGACGACCGTCTCAAGCCCGAACTCGAGTCCGTCGCCGGATCGGCAGCCGTCAAGGTGAGCGGAGGGTTCGAGGACGAGATCCACGTCTTCGTGGACCAGGGACGACTGGCGCAGCTCGGGCTCTCGATCGAGACCATCGCGCGGCGCCTCGGCGAGGAGAACGTCAACCTCTCGGGCGGTCGGCTCGAGCAGGGCACGCAGCGCTTCCTGGTGCGTACGCTCAACGAGTTCACGACCGTCGAGGAAATGGCGGACTCGATCATCGCCGTCCGCCAGGGACAGCCGATCTACCTGCGGGACGTCGCCCGCGTCGATCACGGCCACAAGGACCGGGAGGCCATCACCCGCGTGAACGGGCGCGAATCGGTCGAGCTCGCGATCTACAAGGAAGGCGACGCCAATACGGTGCAACTCGCGGCCGGCGTCAGGGAGCGGCTCGAAGCGCTCTCCAAGAACCTGCCCGCCGGCAGCGAGCTCGAGGTCGTCTACGACCAGTCCCGCTTCATCTCCTCTGCGATCGGCGAGGTCCGCCAGGCTGCCGTCATCGGCGGCATCCTTGCCATCCTGGTGCTGTACCTGTTCCTCAGGGATGCGCGCGCGACGCTGATCACCGGAGTGGCGATCCCGGTGTCCGTCATCGGCACCTTCGTGCTCATGTACGCGTTCGACCTGTCGCTCAACATCATGTCGCTCGGCGGCATCGCGCTCGCGGTCGGCATGCTCGTCGACAACTCGGTCGTCGTGCTCGAGAGCATCGTCAGGCGCAGGGAACAGGGGCTGTCGCGCGTCGACGCGGCGCGCGAGGGGACGCGCGAGGTGGCGACCGCCGTCACCGCGGCGACGCTCACGTCCGTGGCCGTGTTCTTCCCGATGGTGTTCATCACGGGCGTTGCCGGCCAGCTGTTCAGGGACCAGGCACTGACCGTCACCTTCGCATTGGTGTTCTCGCTCGTCGTCGCCGTGACCCTCGTGCCCATGCTGGCCGCGGGCGGACCGACCGCCGCGCCGACTGCGGGCCCGGCGCCCGGGCCGGTGGCCCGGACTCTTGCCACGTGGGTCCGGCGCCTGCGCCAGGGCGGCAGGGCGCTTTCGCGGGCGTCCTCCTGGCTGCTGGCGCCGGCCGTGCGCGCCACCCAGGCCGGCTTCGGCGCGGTCGAGCGGCGCTATCAGCCGGCGCTCGCCTGGTCGCTGGCGCATCGAGGAAGGGTGGTGGCCATGGCGATCGCCGCCCTGCTGGTGACCGCGTCGATCGTGCCGCGCCTCGGCACGGAACTGATCCCGCAGCTCGCCCAGGGCGAGTTCATCCTCGACCTGCGGCTCGCTCCGGGCACGCCGCTGGAGCAGACCGACCGCGCGGTCGAGGCCGCGCAGCGATTCACCCTCGAGGAGCCGGGCGTGACGCAGTCGTACTCGGTGACGGGCACGGGCAATCGCCTGGATGCGAATCCGACGGACGCCGGCGAGAACACCGGACGCATCTCGGTGACGCTTGCCCCCGGGTCGGACCGGGAGGACGAGGAGCGCGCCATCGCCGACCTCCGCGGGAAGCTCGATCTGCTTCCCGGCGTGCAGTACCAGTTCAGCCGGCCCGCCCTGTTCGCGTTCGCGACCCCGCTCGAGGTGGAGATCGCGGGCTACGATCTCGCCCGCCTGCGCGGGACGGCCGAGCAGCTGCGGCTCGCCATGGAGGCGAGCCCGAGGTTCAGCGACATCAAGTCGACGGTCGAGGCCGGCAATCCCGAGATCCAGGTCGTCTTCGACCAGGAGCGCGCCTCGCAGCTCGGGCTCGAGGTGCGGGAACTGGCCGATCGCGTGGTGTCCAGCGTCCGGGGCGACGTCGCGACGCGCTACAAGCTCCGGGAGAAGAACATCGACGTGCTGGTGCGCAGCGTCGACACCCGTGCCTCGTCCGTGGAGGAGGTGCGCAACCTGATCGTCAACCCGGGCAGCGAACGGCCCGTACCGCTGTCGGCGGTCGCCGAGGTGCGCGTCGCGACCGGGCCCGCGGAGGTCCGTCGCGCCCGGCAGGAGCGGGTCGCGATCGTCTCCGCCAACCTGGCAGGCGGCGACCTCGGCTCGGCGGTCGCCGAGCTGGAGGGGATCGTCGCCGGCATCGATCCCCCGGCGGGCATCTCGATGAGCGTCAGCGGCCAGAGCGAGGAGATGAAGCGCTCCTTCGACTCGCTGCAGTTCACGCTGCTGCTGGCGGTGTTCCTCGTCTACCTGGTGATGGCCTCGCAGTTCGAGTCCCTGCTGCACCCGTTCGTCATCCTGCTGACGATCCCGCTCGCCCTGATCGGCGCGGTTTGGGCGATGTTCGCGACCGGCACGACGGTGAACGTCGTGGCCTACATCGGCCTGATCATGCTGGCAGGCATCGTCGTGAACCAGTCGATCGTGCTGATCGACGCGGTGAACCAGGCGAGGCAGCGTGGCATGGAGAAGCACGAGGCCATCCTCCACGCGGGCCAGGCGCGGCTGCGCCCGATCCTGATCACCAAGCTGACGACGGTGCTCGGTCTCCTGCCGATGGCGCTCGGCCTCGGCGAGGGCGCCGAAATCAGGCAGCCCATGGCGATCACGGTGATCGGCGGCGTGCTCGTCGCCAGCCTGTTCACGCTGCTGGTGATCCCGGTCGTCTATTCCCTGCTCGACCGGAAGCGCTTCGCACCTGCAGGCGCCGTGGGCGGGGCGCCACTGCCCTCGCCCGTTGCCGCCCCGGATCGCGGGGACTGAGCGATGATCCACACCCGCTTCGCCCTGCGCCGGCCGGTGACGACCCTCATGAGCTTCGTGGCCGTCTCGCTGATCGGCATCATCTCGACCTGGATGCTGCCGCTCGAGCTGTTCCCGGACATCCGCTTCCCGGGACTGCAGGTGCGCATTCCCTACGACGGCTCGACGCCGGCCGAAGTGGAGGAACTGATCACCCGGCCGGCGGAGGAAGCCATCTCGACGCTGTCCGGCATCAAGGAGCTGCGCTCGACCTCGAGCGAGACCGGGGCGGAGCTCATCGTGTTCTTCGACTGGGACCGGGACCCCGCTGCCGTCGCCTTCGAGGTCCGGACCAAGCTCGAGTCGATCCGTCACCAGTTTCCGCCGTCGGCCAACCGGATACAGACCAACGTGTTCGCCGCAAGCGACGACCGGGTCGTAGCGGTTCGTCTCTCCGGCCAGGAGGATCTCTCGCGCCAGTACGACACGCTCGAGCGCTACCTGAAGCGTCCGCTGGAACGCCTCGACGGCGTTGCGCGCGTGGAGATCGAAGGCGTGGAGCCGATGGAATTGCGGATCCTCGTCGACCCCGTCCGCGTCGCCGCCCACGGGGTCGATGTCCGGCAGCTGCGCCAGCGCCTCGAGCGTGCCAATTTTTCCGTCAGCGCCGGAGAGGTCACCCAGGACGACCAGCGACTCCTCGTCAGGCCGGTCGGCGAGTTTCGCAGCATCGACGACGTCCGCAACTTCCTGGTCAAGGGCAGCGTGCGCCTCGCCGACATCGCGGACATCCGCATGGTGACCCCGACCCTGACGGTCGGCCGCCACCTGAACGGCCGCCCGGGCGTCGGCCTGGACGTCTACAAGTCCACCGGCCACAACATCGTCGAGGTCGCCGACCGCGTGATGGCCGAGATCGAGAAGGCGAAGGCGGAGCCGGCTCTGCAGGGCATCGACGTGATCGTGCTCCTCAACCAGGCGGACAACATCCGTTCCTCACTCGGCGAGCTGCGCAATGCCGGCCTCGCCGGCGCGGCGCTCGCGCTGGTGGTGCTGTTCTTCTTCCTGCGCGACTGGCCGACCACCCTCATCGTGAGCCTGGCGGTGCCCTTCTCGCTCGTGATCACACTGGCAGCGATGTTCTTCCTCGGATTCTCGCTGAACATCCTGACGATGATGGGGATGATGCTGGCCGTCGGCCTGCTGGTGGACAACGCCGTGGTCACCACCGAAAGCATCTTCCGTCACCGCCAGCTCGATCCGGGCGATGCGGTCGGCACGACGCTGTCCGGCGTGCGCGAGGTCGGGATGGCCGTGCTCGCGGGCACGCTGTCGACGATCATCGTCTTCCTGCCCATCGTGTTCGGGCAGAAGAACCAGATGTCGCTGTTCATGGTGCACGTCGCGGTGCCGATCGTGATCGCGATGATCGCCTCGCTGCTCGTCGCGCAGACCATCATCCCCACGCTCACGGCGCGCTTCCCGGCGCCGCCGCCCGTCCGCGCCGGCTCGGCGTTCGCGCGCCTGCAGGACCGCTACGAGCGTGCCCTCGCCTGGGTGCTCGATCATCCCGGCAAGACCGTCTTGCTCATCCTGCTGACTTTGCTGTCGCCGGCCCCGCTGTTCGCCACGAAGCTCCTCAAGGTCGACATGTTCCCCCAGGACGCGTCGGACCGGCTGCAGCTTCCCTATCACATCGAGGGCAACTACCCGCTGGCGCGCGTCGAGGAAGCGGTCAACCGCGTCGAGGCCTTCCTGGCAGCCAACAAGGACCGCTTCGGGATCGACCTCGTCTACAGCTACTACACTCCCGACGACGCAGCTTCCGTCATTCGGCTCCGGCCCCGGGACGAGCTGCCCATGCAACCCCGCGAGCTGATGGTCGAGATCGAGAAGGAGATGCCGGAGATCATCATCGGCAAGCCGAGTTTCCGCTTCGAGGAGAACCAGGGCGGCAGCGAGGGCTTCAGCCTGCAGATCTCCGGCGACTCGACGCTGCGCCTCATCGACCTCTCCCGCGATGTCGTCCGCCTGCTGTCGGCACTGGACGGCTTCGACTCGGTCCGTTCGACCGCCAGGGCCGGAGAGCAGGAACTGCAGGTCCGGGTCGATCGTGCGCGCGCCGCGCAACTGGGTCTTCCAACCAGTGTCGTCGCCGAAACGATCGCCGCCGCCATGCGCGGCGACAGGCTGAAGGAATTCCGGGCGCAGGACCGCGAGGTCGAGATGCGGCTCGCCTTCCGTCCCGACGCCCGCCAGACGATCGAGGACCTGGCGAGGACGCCCCTGTTCCTGCCCAATGGCGAGCGCACGACACTGGGCTCCGTGGCGAGTTTCCGCATCGAGAAGGCGGAGCGCACCATCGAGCGGGTCGACCGGCTCACGACCGTCATCGTCGAGGGAATCGTCTCCCGCGGCTCCTCGCTGCAGGAGGTGAAGAAGCTGGTCGAGTCGGCGATGAAGGACTTTCCGCTGCCGGCGGGCTACTCGTGGAAGTTCGGCCGCGGCGTCGAGCAGAACGACGAGACCATGCAGGACATGCTCATCAACCTCGCACTGGCGATCGTGCTGATCTTCCTGGTAATGGCCTCGCTGTTCGAGTCGACGCTGCACCCGCTGTCGATCGTCAGCTCGATCCTGTTCGCCGTGGTGGGCGTATTCTGGGGACTGACCCTCACCGGCACGCCGCTGACCTTCATGGCGATGCTGGGCATCATGATCCTGGTCGGCGTGGTCGTGAACATCGGTATCGTCCTCGTCGCCCACACGCTCGATCTGCGTCGACAGGGCTTGCCGCGCCGCGAGGCCATATTGCGGGCCGGCCGCGACCGGCTGCGGCCCATCATGATGACCACGCTGACCACGCTGCTCGCCATGCTGCCCCTCGCGCTGGGCGACACGCAGATCGGCGGAGACGGTCCGGCCTACTTTCCGATGGCCCGCGCCCTGATGTCCGGGCTCGCCTTCGGTGCTGTCACGTCCCTGTTCTTCGTGCCGGCGCTCTATGCGTGGCTTGACGACCTGGACCAGTGGCGGCAGCGGCTGGCCACCGCTAGCGCGCCCGCGGCGGTGCACCCGGCCGCGTGAGGCCGGACTTCAGCGCAGCAGGACCTTGTAGACGTCCCAGTAGTCGTCGATGAGCACGTTGCCGACCTCGAGGCCGCTGCCGGTGGCCGGCAGCGAGGCGGGGCTGGGCATCACGTCGGTCGGCGTCCGCCAGCTGACCGCCGCGCGCAGGCGATCGGCGCCGGCGCGTATTTCCGCGGCGAGGCCGGCCCGAGACCGGACTGCGGTCATTGCCGCGGCGATGTCGTCCAGCCTGGCGAGACACTGCTCGCGCGAACCGTAACGGACGTCCTGCACGCGCCGATGCGTGGCCTGCCGCGCATCGCGCGCCAAGCGCGAGCCCGCGAGCCGCATGCAGAGCAGCTGCGCGAGCGCGATCACGGCAAGGTTGACCGCGCGCCGGCCCTCCACGGACAGGCCGGGAAACTCGGGCCAGGGCTCCTTGTCGATGGTGCGGTGCGCCTCCCGCAGGTCCGCACACTGGCGCTCTGCCTCCGCGACCTTCGCGAGCTGCGCCGCCACGTCGGCTTCCTGTCCGCGCCGCCGGAGATAGTTCCAGAAACCCGACAACCGGCCCAGCCGGCGCCTGCCGTCCTCGAGCCGGGCCTGCTCCGCCGCGAGCCCGGAACCGGCCTCGGCAAGCCGGTGCTCGGCGAGCTTGAGCCGTTCCTGCCGGTCCTGCTTGAACTCCGCGAGCTGCCGCTTTCGCTCGTGCTCCTGCCGCTGGCGCCTCAACTCCTCGGCGAACTGCTCGAGCTGCGTCCGGCACTCCCGCCACAGGTTGCGCAGCGCAAAGTGGACCAGCGCCTCCGGCCCGCGTTCGGGGTTCCCGAGCAGGACCTCGAGCCGCTCCATCTGATCCTGCAGGCGGGAGTTGGCGCTTTCCTGCTGCTTAAGGCGATTGCGCAGCGTGTGGAGCTGCCCGTCGAGCGCCTGCAGTCCCTTCTTGAGCTCGGCCCGGTTCCAGAACAGCTTGAGCAGCCGCTCGTCCTCCGCGACCTCGTCCCGCGCAAGAACCGGAAATTTGAGGCCCGGCAGCTTCTCGGAGATGTTCATGAGCCCTGCCGTACGGCGGTCGGCTCGTCTCAGGCGGGAACGGCCGCGAAACGATGGCCGCGCTCGACGCAGTACTCGAGCCACTTGTTGAGCAGCACGTTGCCGGACCAGCGCCCGTCGGCCGAGCGTCGCAGCCTGGCACTGACGCGGCTCAAACCGGTGTCGGCCTCACCCACGTTCACCGCGATGGCCTCGGCGAGGCGCGCATCGTGGTAGATCCGCACCTCGAGCCCGGGGTCGCGGACGGTGTGGCCGGACTCCTCGAACAGGTAGCTCAGCCAGAGCGTGGTCGTGTACGGTGCGCGCTCGCGCACCGACAATTCCAGCGGGCAGTCGTGCTCGACCCGCGACACCGCGCGATCCGTCAGCCGCAGCGGGTCCTGGACGAGCCAGCTCAACCGGATGTAGTTGCTTTCGTAGAGCGTCATCAGGCTGACGAACGAGCGCGGCCGCGAGCGCCATGAAACGGCGCAAAGATGATCCGAAGTGCGGCCCTCCGTGAGCATGATTTGACTATATCACAGGGGTTCTGCCGCGCTGTCGCACGGGAATGTGCCGCGTTTCACGGATTTCTCACGGACGCGTGCGACGCGCGAGCGACTTGCGCTCCTGCACCCGGCTCGAGATCTCCTCGATCGAGCACCCGGTGGTGTCCAGGTACGGGATTCCGTAACGCTCGAACAACTGTTCCGCGGCACGGATCTCGAAGCTGCACTGCGCCATCGAGGAATAGCGGCTTTCCGGTCGCCGCTCCTGCCGGATCTGGTGGAGCCGCTCGGCGCCGATGGTCAGACCGAACAGCTTGTGCCGGTGCTCCTCCAGCGCGGGCGGCAGCCGCCTCGACTCGAGGTCCTCCTCGGTGAGCGGATAGTTCGCGGCAAAGATGCCGTACTGCAGCGCCATGTAGAGACAGGTCGGCGTCTTGCCGGAGCGCGACACGCCGACGAGGATGGTGTCAGCGTGGTCGTACTCGCGGGTCTGGGCACCGTCGTCGTTGGCGAGCGCGAAGTTCGTGGCGTTCATCCGCGCCGTGTAGGCCGCGAGGTCCGTCATGCCGTGAGCCCGTCCCAGCGCGTGCGAGGAAGCCTGCTCCAGTTCCTGCTCGAGCGGACCCAGGAACGCATCGAAGAAGTCCAGGTAGAGGCAGTTGGCGCGCTTGACGACGTCCCGCACCTCGTCGTTCACGAGCGTCGAGAACACCACCGGCCGGACACCCTCCTCGCGGTTAACGGCATCGATTCGCCGCAACGCCTCCTCCGCCTTGTCAACGGTGGAGATGAATGGCAAAGTTATCGGCCTGAACTCCAGCCCGTCGAACTGCGTCAGCAGGCTGTGGCCCATCGTTTCCGCAGTGACGCCGGTCTGGTCCGACACAAAGAAGACGGTTCGCTTGCTGCCCACTCTTGCCTTCCTGCCAGCGCCGCCAGATCAGCCGGCGCCGGCGTCGTTCGGGCAGCGATCGTAGCAGGAACGGGCAACATCGGGGGCAGGCCGTGACCGCATACATCATTCCTTTCGACCGGCTCGGGATGGGCGACGTCGAGACCGTCGGCGGCAAGAACGCGTCGATCGGCGAAATGATCAGCCATCTCGTCAGGCTCGGCGTGCGCGTCCCCGGTGGTTTCGCCACGACGGCGCAGGCCTATCGCGACTTTCTCGCCCACGGGCAGCTCGCGGAGAAGATTCGCGGCGCGCTCGAGGATCTCGACGTCGACGACGTCGAGCGGCTCGCTGCGACCGGAGCGCGCATCCGCCGCTGGGTCCTCGACACGCCGTTTCCCGAGCGCCTGCAGCGCGAGATCGTCCAGGCCTGGGAAGCGATGGACGGCGGCAAGGACATCGCCGTCGCGGTACGCTCCTCGGCCACGGCGGAGGACCTGCCGGGAGCCTCGTTCGCGGGCCAGCAGGAGACCTTCCTCAACGTCCGCGGACGCGACCACGTGCTCAAGGCGCTGCACGAGGTCTACGCCAGCCTGTTCAACGACCGCGCCATCGCCTACCGGGTCCACCAGGGTTTCGATCACTCGCAGGTCGCGATCTCGGTCGGCGTCCAGCACATGGTCCGAAGCGACCTCGGCGCGAGCGGGGTCATGTTCACGCTCGACACCGAGTCCGGCTTTCGTGGCGTGGTGTTCATCACGGCGTCCTACGGACTCGGTGAAATGGTCGTCCAGGGCGCCGTCAACCCGGACGAGTTCTACGTCTTCAAGCAGGGACTCGAGGACGGACACGATCCCATCATCCGCCGCAGCCTAGGGGCGAAGGCCTCGCGGATGATCTACGCGCGCGACGGCTCCGCCGCGCGCCGCGTCGAGACGGTGGACGTCCCCACCGAGGAACGGCAGCGGTTCTGCATCGACGACGAGGATGTCGTCGAGCTCGCGCGGCAGGCACTGGTCATCGAGAAGCACTACGGCTGCCCGATGGACATCGAGTGGGGCAAGGACGGCACCACGGGCGAGATCTACATCCTGCAGGCGCGGCCCGAGACCGTACAGAGCCGGAGCGGCCGGACGATACAGCGGTTCACGCTGAAGGGCCGGTCGCGGGTCCTGGTCAGCGGCCGCGCGATCGGGCAGCGCATCGGCACGGGCCCGGTGCGCGTCATCCGCAGCGTCAAGGAGATGTCGCGCGTGCAGCCGGGTGACGTGCTGGTGGCCGACATGACCGATCCGGACTGGGAGCCGGTCATGAAGCGCGCCAGCGCCATCGTGACGAACCGCGGCGGCCGGACCTGCCACGCCGCGATCATCGCGCGCGAACTCGGCATCCCGGCGGTGGTCGGATGCCACGACGCGACGGAGGCACTCAAGGACGGTCAGCCCGTGACGGTGTCCTGCGCCGAGGGCGACACCGGGCTGATCTTCGAGGGCGAGCTCGACTTCGAGCAGCAGCAGATCGAGCTCGACGCGATGCCGACGCCGCCCGTGCGCATCATGATGAACGTCGGCAATCCCGATCGCGCGTTCGATTTCGCCGCCATTCCGAATACGGGCGTCGGTCTCGCGCGCCTCGAGTTCATCATCAACCGGACCATCGGCGTGCATCCGCGCGCACTGCTCGAGTTCGACGGGCTCGAGGCCGGCCTGAAGGACCAGATCCGGCGGCAGATGGCGGGCTACGACGATCCGGTCGGCTTCTACGTGGACAAGCTCGCCGAGGGCATCGCCAGCATCGCGGCGGCGTTCGCGCCCGAGCCCGTCATCGTCAGGCTGTCGGACTTCAAGTCGAACGAGTACGCCAACCTGATCGGCGGCAAGCTCTACGAGCCTCACGAGGAGAACCCGATGCTCGGGTTCCGGGGCGCGGCCCGCTACGTCGACGAGAGCTTCCGGCCCTGTTTCGAGCTCGAGTGCCGCGCACTGCGGAAGGTCCGCGAGCAGATGGGCCTCACCAACGTGCAGGTGATGGTGCCCTTCGTTCGTTCGGTGGAAGAGGGCCGGCGCGTGGTGGAGCTGCTCGCGGCGAACGGGCTCGAGCGCGGCAAGAACGGCCTGAAGGTCGTCATGATGTGCGAGCTGCCGACCAACGCGCTGCTGGCGCCTGCCTACCTCGAGCACTTCGACGGCATGTCCATCGGCTCGAACGACATGACCCAGCTGACGCTCGGCCTCGATCGCGACTCGGGGCTGGTCGCAGGGCTCTTCGACGAGCGCGACGACGCGGTCAAGGCGCTGCTAGCGATGGCGATCAAGGCCTGTCGCGCGGCCGGCAAGTACGTCGGCATCTGCGGCCAGGGTCCGTCGGATCACCCGGACCTGGCCCGCTGGCTGGTCGACCAGGGCATCGACAGCATTTCCCTCAACCCCGACACGGTGGTCGAGACCTGGCTGTTCCTCGCGGGCGAGCCGCGCTGACCACCGGCTAGCTTCCTGGGGACCCTGCGGCGAGCTCCTCGCGAGCGAGGCGTTCCCGGGCCGCCTCCCAGTTCCGCCCGTCATACGGGCGCACGCGGATGGATCGCACCTGTCCCTCGTCGAGGCAGCGCGCGTTGACGCTGAAGCCCTCGGGGTGGGACCGCGGCACGTAGAAGGACTTGATGCCGCAGCGCCGGCAGAAGAGATGTCTGGCCGTTTCCGTGCCGAAGCGGTATTCCTCGAGCGCGGACGCTGCCGCGAGCAGCTCGAAGTCCCGGGCGTGGACGATGAGATGCAGGTAGCCGGACTTGCTGCACATGGAGCAATTGCAGTCGAGCACGTCGAGGTCGCGCGCCGCGCGAACGCGGAACCGGACTGCGCCGCAGTGACACCCGCCCTCCATCCAGACGGTGTCGTCGCCGGTGCTCAACGGCTCCGCCACTCCGGCGCAAGCAGACGTTCCCGGTAGTAACGGAGCTCGGCGATCGAGTCGCGGATGTCCTCGAGCGCCAGGTGCACGGACTTCTTGGTGAAGCCGGCGTGGACCGCGGGCGCCCAGCGCCGGGCGAGCTCCTTCAGGCTGCTGACGTCGAGGTTGCGGTAGTGGAAGAAACGCTCCAGCTCCGGCATCCGGCGCGCGAGGAAGCGCCGGTCCTGGCAGATGCTGTTGCCGCACATGGGCGAAACGCCCCGCCCGACATGCGCCGCCAGGAAGTCCAGCGTCGCCAGCTCCGCCTCTCGTTCCGACACGCTGCTCGCGCGGACCCGCGCGAGCAGCCCCGAGCTGCCGTGCGTCGCCCTGTTCCAGTCGTCCATGGCCTCGAGGAACTCCTCCGGCTGGTGAACGGCGATGACGGGCCCCTCGGCGAGAATGTCCAGGTCCCGGTTGGTGACGATCGTGGCGATCTCGATGATCCGGTCCCGGTCCGGGTCGAGCCCGGTCATCTCCAGGTCGATCCACACGAGGTTGTCGCCGGTTTCCATGGGCGAAGTGTAACCCCGGGTCGGCCCGTCGGGACGGTCGCGCAGCAGTCGCCCCCGGCCGACGATTAGACTGTCGCTTCCTGACGGGAGACCGCAACTTGGGGAAGGGGCGCCGACAGCACGAGGAACGGGCCGGCCGGATCGTCGCCGCGCACGGGAGACGGGTCGTGGTCGAGGCACGGGACGGCACGACCCGTGCGTGCCGGCTGTTCGGCCGCAAGCTGCAGGTGGTCTGCGGCGACGACGTGCAGTGGGTCGAGGCCGAGGCCGAGGGAGCCGACGGCCTCGTCGTGTCGGCCGGGACTCGCCGCTCGGAACTGGCGCGGATCAACGCCTCCGGCGTCGCCGAGGTGATCGTCGCCAACCTTGACCAGCTCGTCGCCGTGCTGGCACCGGTGCCCGAGCCGGACTTCGAGCTCTGCGATCGCTATCTGGCAGCAGCGGAGTGGGCGGGCCTCGATGCGGCGGTGACCCTGAACAAATCGGATCTTCCCGGTGCGTCGGACCCCGGCGTCGTGGCGGAGCTCGACACCTACGAGCGGCTCGGCTATCCGGCGGTGCGGACCTGTAAACGCCCCGAGCCGAGCGTCGAGCCCCTGCGGCGCCTGCTGCGGGACCGGGTCAGCGTGCTGGTTGGGCAGTCCGGCGTCGGCAAGAGCTCGCTCCTCAACCTGCTCGTGCCCGGGGTCGAGGCGGCGGTCCAGGAAGTGTCGCGCGCGACCGAGGAAGGCCGGCACACGACCACGGCCTCGTCGCTCTACCACCTGCCTGGCGACGGCGACCTGATCGACTCGCCCGGGGTCCGCGACTTCGCGCCGCCGTTGCCCGCCCCTCGCGACGTGGCCTCGGGTTTCCGGGAAGTCCACGCGGCCGGCGTCGGGTGCCGATTCCCGGACTGCCGGCACGACGGCGAGCCCGGCTGCGCGGTCGAGGCGGCTGCGGCGGAGGGGCACATTTCGCCCCGGCGGCTGACTAGCTACCGGCGGCTTCTCCGGCTCGCCGGCACGATGGAGGAGCGGCTCCGCGCGTCCGGGCGCCTGCGACGAGAGCGCGACGAGCGCTTCAGGAGATAGCCTGACGGCCGGCCAGCGCGTGCGCGAGGGTGCCGCTGTCCACGTACTCGAGCTCGCCGCCGACCGGTACGCCATGGGCGATGCGCGATGCGCGAAGTCCCCTGCGGCCGACGATCTCGCCCAGGAAATGCGCCGTCGCCTCGCCCTCTACGGTCGGGTTCGTCGCCAGGATCACCTCGCGCACGGCGCCCTCGTCGAGAATCTCCTCGAACTGCGAAACCCCGAGTTCGGCCGGCCCGACGCCGTCGAGCGGCGAGAGGTGCCCCATGAGGACGAAGTAGCGACCGCGGTATCCGCCGGACTGCTCGACCGCAGCAACGTCGGCCGGGGACTCGACGACGCACAGCAGGGTATCGTCGCGACCCGGCGCCGCGCAGACGACGCACAGCTCCCCGTCTGTCAGCATCCGGCAGCGCCGGCAGTGGCCCACGTGATCGACCGCTTCCTGCAGGGCGCGAGCCAGGGCCCTGGCGCCCTCGCGGTTGCGCTCGAGCAGGTGAAAGGCCATGCGTTGCGCAGACTTGGGACCGACGCCCGGCAGCACGCGCAGGGCGTCTATCAGCCGGCCCAGGGACGGGGAGTACTTCAAGAAGGCGTGACCAGGATCAGAACGGCAGCTTCATGCCCGGTGGAAGCTGCATCCCGCCCATCATGCCGGACATCTTCTCGCGGGTCGTCGTCTCTGCGCGCCGTACCGCGTCGTTGCACGCCGCCGCGATGAGGTCCTCGAGCATCTCGGTGTCGCCGCCGCCGGCGACCGCCGGGTCGATCTGCACGCGCCTGACCTCGTGTCGGCAGGTCATGGTCACCTTGACCATCCCTCCACCCGACTCCCCGACGACCTCGGTCTGGCCAAGCTCCTGCTGGGCCTTCTCCATGTTCGCCTGCATCTGCTGCGCCTGGCGCATCAGCGCGCCGATGTTCTGCTTCATCTGGAACTCCATGGAGGGCCGGCGATGGACGATCCTGCATTCTAGCCGACGGGCTTGATCGAGTCCGGGTGCACGACGGCCCCGAAACGGTCCTTGAGCGCCTGCACCGTCGGATCCCTGTCCAGGGCCAGTCTGGCCTGCTCGAGTCGTGACTCCCGTTCGCGCTCGCGGGCGCGAGCGGGCGTGTCGACGGCTTCCGCCGTCACCTCGAACTCCAGCCGGACGCCGCGACCGGCCAGGCGTGACACCGCCTCGGTGAGCCTGCCTTCCTGCTGGCGGGTCCGGAGCGCCTCGCCCCGTGAGTCGAGGTGCAGGCGCAACACGTCGTCGTCGAAGGAGACGAAGGTGCAATGTGAGGCGAGCTGCCGCGCTGCACCCTGCAGTCCGAGTGCCTCGACGACGTCGTCCCAGCTCGAGAAATCCGCCGGACCGGCGGCCGGGGTCCGGACCCCGGCCGGCCTGGGCTCGCTGGCCGTCGGCGGGCGGGCCTCGGGCTGCGAGCGCGGCGTTCCCGGCACGGACCCTTCCTGCGCCTGTGGCGCCGCGGCGGGCCGGAAGGCCAGCATGCGCAGGAGCGTCATCTCGAAGCCCCCGCGCGGCTCCGGAGCGAGCGGCAGGTCGCGCCTTCCCAGGATGGCCAGCTGGTAGTAAAGCTGCAGGTCCTCGGGCGAAAAGCGCGCCGCGAGCTCCTCGAGCTGACTGGCGTCCCAGGACTCGTCCTCCTCAAGCCCGGGGACCATCTGACGCAGCGCGACCTTCTGCAGGACGCTGGCGAGTTCCTCGAGCACCTGCGCGTAGTCCGGGCCCAGCTCGTCCATGGCGGCCACCGCCGCGACCAGCCCGGCGGCGTCGCCGTCAGCCAGCCGGTCGACGATGCGACCTACGTGCGCCCGGTCGATGGTGCCGAGCATGGCGCGAGCGTCCGCTTCCCCGACGCGGCCGCCTCCGAAGGCCAGCATCTGGTCCAGCAGCGACAGCCCGTCGCGCAGGCTCCCGTCCGCCGCTCGCGCCAGCAGGCTCAGGGCGGCCGGCTCGTATTCGGCTTTCTCGGCCTCGAGGATCCATCGCAGGCGCTCGCCGATCAGCGCGGGCGGCAGGCGCTTCAGGTTGAACTGCAGGCAGCGCGACAGGACGGTCACCGGCAGCTTCTGCGGATCGGTCGTCGCCAGCAGGAACTTCACGTGCGGCGGCGGCTCCTCGAGCGTCTTGAGCAGGGCGTTGAAGGAATGGGCCGAGAGCATGTGCACTTCGTCGATGAGGTACACCTTGTAGCGCCCGCGCGTCGGCGCGTACTGCACGTTTTCCAGAAGCTCGCGCGTATCGTCGACCTTGGTCCGGGATGCGGCGTCGACCTCGATCAAGTCCACGAAGCGCCCTTCGTCGATTTCCCGACAGGCAGCGCAGGCGCCGCAGGGCTTCGAGCTCACGCCCCCCTCGCAGTTGAGCGACTTGGCGAGGATCCTTGCTATGGTGGTCTTGCCGACACCGCGGGTGCCGGTGAACAGGAAGGCGTGGTGGACGCGTCCGGAATCGAGGGCGTTGACGAGCGCGCGCAGGACGTGCTCCTGCCCGACCATCTCCTCGAAGTTTCGCGGCCGCCACTTGCGGGCCAGGACGAGGTAGCTCATGACGTGACCGGCCGTCCCCCGCGGCGTTGAGTGGAATGGGCGGCGGCCCGCGCCAGCACCCCTCCGGCACCCGATGTCACCGCTACCGTTGCTCCCTTCCGGGCCTGGCGGACTTCACGGCTGATCGTCGCGGAGGAACCGACGCGAGCCACCATCGAAACTGGTGCCGGAACCCCGATTATTCGGACCAGGCCCGAATAATCAAATCGCCGGGCCACGGACCGGCTGAACCGGTTCGTCCACACACCTTACCCGATGAACTGGAAAGGGGGCCCCGGGGGCCCCTTTCCAGTTCATTGGCGGAGAGGGTGGGATTCGAACCCACGAATACCGGTTAGGTATTACTGGAATTCCAGTCCAGCGCCTTCGACCACTCGGCCACCTCTCCGGAAAACGCCGCGTGTGGCAGGTCCGCTGCCCGGCCGTTCCCGGCCCACTCGGGGGCCGAAAGCCTACCCGAGCGCCCCCCATGCGGCAACTCAGCGCCTGGATGGCTCGCCGCCGCCCGAATAGCTCGGCGGGACGTCGATGCACCGTCCGTCAGTCGGCTTTTCCGGAATGGTCACCTCGGGGATCCTGAGCGCATTGCGCGTGTTCGGGGAGTCCAGGCCCTCCGTGACTCGCAGCGGCGGTATTTCGCGTGCCGCCGCGTACGGGGGGGTTTCGTCGCAACGCTCGTAGGTGGGCGTCAGCAAGCCGCACCCCGAAAGGACCAGCAGCACCGGCAGAAAAAGGGCTGTTCGCATGTTCAGAGGACCTGTGCCTGTTCCATGGCCGCCAGCAGCGTTGCGTGGTGTCGGCGCTCGAGGGGCGTCAATGGTAACCGGATCCCGGGCGGAATGAGTCCCAGCCTCGCCAGGGCCCACTTTACCGGGACCGGGTTCGGCTCGAGGAACAGGGCGCGATGCAACGGACGCAACTGGTCGTCGATCGCCATGGACCGGGCGGCATCGCCCTCGAGCGCCGCATCGGCCAGCTCCCGCATCAGCGTCGGCGCCACGTTCGCGGTCACGGAGATGACGCCCTGCCCGCCTGCCAGCATGAGTTCCCGGCAGGTGGCGTCGTCACCGGACAGCACGAGGAAATCGTCGCCGCATCGCTCCATGATCTCGATGGCCCGGCCGACCTGGCCGGTGGCGTCCTTGATGCCGACGATGCGCGGATGTTCCGCGAGTCGTTCCACGGTCTCAGGAAGAAGGTCGCAGGCCGTCCGCGAAGGCACGTTGTACAGGACCATCGGCACGCTGCTCGCGTCCGCCACGGTCGAGAAATGCCGCGCCAGGCCCTCCTGCCCCGGCCGGTTGTAGTACGGCGTGACGACCAGCACGCCGTCGACACCCTGCTCGCAGGCCCGGCGCGTCCGCTCCACGGACGAGGCCGTGGCGTTGGTTCCCGTCCCGGCGATGATCGGCAGCTGCCCGCCGAGGCGTCGCACTGCCCGGCGCAGCAGTTCGTCAGCCTCGGCGTCCGTGACGGTCGGAGCCTCTCCCGTCGTGCCCAGAACCAGCACGCCGTCGCTGCCCTTGGCGGCGTGCCAGTCGAGCAATGACTCGAACGCGCCGTAGTCCACCTCCCCCGACTCCGTCATCGGAGTGACGAGCGCAACGATGCTGCCACGAAACATGCTGGATGGGGAAAGCGTCCGGTTTAACCGGCGATCCTACTTTTGCGGCGGCAGTCAGCGCAAGGACGCCCCGCGAACCGTTTCCTACGCGGTAACGATCCCGGTAAACTTGTGGGATCCCTGCCACTGCCCCCCAATGAAACAATACCTAGCGATTTCCGCCATCGGCCCGGACCGCATCGGGCTCGTCCACGAACTCAGCCAGAAAGTCGCCGATTGTGGCGGCAACATCAGCGAGAGCCGGATGACGGCGCTCGGGTCGGATTTCGCGATCCTGATGCTGGTGTCGGGAAACTGGCACGCCGTCGCCCGGATCGAGACCGAGCTCAAGAAGTTCGCCGAGACGGCGGGCATCACGCTGCAGATCAGCCGCACCAACGAGCGGCCGGTCCACGAGGACCGTGTTCCCTATTCGGTGGACGTGGTCTGTCTCGACCAGTCGGGCATCGTCTCATCCCTTTCCGGCTTCTTCGCCGCCCGCGGGATCGACGTCTCGGAGATGAACACGCGCAGTTATGCCGCCCCGCACACGGGTGCCCCGATGTTCGGCGTCTACATGATCGTCAATGTTCCAGCCTCCATCCACCTCGGCGCCATGCGCGAGGAGTTCATGGATCTCTGCGACAACCTCAACCTCGACGCCATACTCGAGCCCGTCAAGAGCTGAACGGGCAGGCCAGACACAGGAGCAGTGCGAAACGCATGGCCAAAGTAACCGTCGGCAAGAAGGTGCCGGCTTTTTCCGTTCCCACGACCGGCGGGAAGTTCGCCTCGAAGGACGCCCGCGGCGGCCCGCTGGTGCTCTACTTCTATCCCCGCGACAACACCCCCGGGTGCACGCGCGAAGGGGAGGCCTTCCGGGACCTGCACGCGAAATTCCGCCGTGCCGGGGCCACCGTCCTGGGCGTCTCGCCGGACGGTCTTGCCAGCCACGAGAAATTCAAGTCCAAGATGCGCTTCCCGTTCGAGCTCGCCGCGGACGAGGAAAGGCAGCTTGCGGAGCTGTTCGACGTGTGGAAGGAAAAGAACATGTACGGCAAGAAGGTGATGGGCATCGAGCGCAGCACCTTCCTGATCGATGCCGAGGGCGTGCTGCGCGAGGAATGGCGCAAGGTCAAGGTCGACGGGCACGCCGAGGCTGTGCTGGACGCCGTCAAGTCGCTTTGAGCGGGCCACGGAGTTGACGCCCCAGGTGAGCCCGGCCGGGCGTCGGGTGTTCGTCCTCGACACCAACGTGCTCATGCACGATCCGGCAGCGATCTTCCGGTTCGAGGAGCACGACATCTACCTGCCGATGATCGTGCTGGAGGAGCTGGACTCCGGCAAGAACGGACTGTCCGAGGCTGCCCGCAACGTACGCCAGGTGAGCCGTTTTCTCGACGAACTCATGGCCAACGCCACCAAGGAACAGATCGACCACGGCCTGGAGCTGCCCTCCGGGCGCGCCGGCACTCAGGACAAGCGCCCCCCGACGGGAAGGCTGTTCTTCCAGACCCGGCGGCTGGATACCGGCCTGCCGGACACGCTCCCGGGGCATGGCGCCGACAACGCCATCCTCGGGTACACGCTCGCGCTGCAACGCGAACTGGCGGGCGCGCACGTCACCCTCGTGTCCAAGGACATCAACCTGCGCATCAAGGCCGCGATTCTCGGGGTCCACGCCGAGGACTACTACAGCGACCGGACGATCGAGGATGCCGACCTCCTGTTTCGCGGAGTGGCCGAACTCCCGGCCGACTTCTGGGATACGCACGGTGGCGACATGGACTCCTGGCAGGAGCAGGCGCGGACCTTCTACCGCGTATCCGGGCCGCTGGTACAGGACTGGAACGTCAACCAGTTCGTGTGCGAGTCCGGCGAGGACGGGTTCGAGGCCGTCGTCAGGTCCGTCGAGCAGGGCTCCGCGGTCCTTGAGCTGACAAATGACTACCGCACCGGACGCCACGCGGTGTGGGGAATCACCGCCCGCAACCGGGAGCAGAACCTCGCGCTCAACCTGTTGCTCGATCCGGACATCGACTTCGTCACGGTGCTTGGCCCGGCGGGAACCGGCAAGACCCTGCTGACGCTGGCGGCCGGCCTGCTGCAGACGCTCGAGACCAACCGCTTCTCCGAGATCCTCATGACGCGCGTGACGATCCCGCTGGGCGAGGACATCGGCTTTCTGCCCGGCACCGAGGAGGAGAAGATGGAGCCGTGGATGGGGGCGCTCATGGACAACCTCGAGGTGCTCACCCAGGGTCACGAGGGGGGCAGCTGGGGGCGCGCCGCCACGCAGGACCTGCTGCGCAACCGCATCAAGATCCGCTCCCTCAACTTCATGCGCGGTCGCACCTTCCTGAACCGCTACCTGATCCTCGACGAGGCGCAGAATCTCACGCCCAAGCAGATGCGCGCGCTCGTGACGCGCGCCGGGCCGGGCACGAAGCTGGTCTGTCTCGGCAACATCGCGCAGATCGACACGCCCTACCTCACGGAGACGACCTCGGGACTGACCTACGTCGTGAACCGCTTCCGCGGCTGGCCTCACGCGGGCCACATCACGCTGGTCCGCGGCGAGCGCTCGCGCCTCGCCGACTACGCCTCCGAGACGCTCTGAGCAATCTGAACCAACCCGTTCCCGGGCTGTCTCAGGTACGGCCCTCACCCCGAACGAGATCATGCCCCGGCTGCTGACCGTCATCGCTCTCGCCCTGCTGATCGCGCTGCCTGCCAGGGGACAGGACAGCCGGGGGGACCTGCCCGACATCGGCAACCCGGCCAGCACCACGCTGTCGCGGGCGGACGAATACAAGATCGGCCGGATGATCCTGCGCGGCCTTCGGGACTCGGGCCAGATCGTCGAGGACCCGGAGGTGAACGAGTACATGGCCGCGCTCGGAGCGCGCCTGGCCAGCCATGCCCACGAGGGCGGGC
Organism: Gammaproteobacteria bacterium SG8_30; assembly: GCA_001303245.1. GTDB lineage: Bacteria > Pseudomonadota > Gammaproteobacteria > Steroidobacterales > Steroidobacteraceae > SG8-30. Next base: position 35,697 of record LJNS01000004.1, on the reverse strand, counting down.
ACCGCTTCACCTTCTTCGTCGTCAAGGAAGCCAGCATCAACGCCTTCGCGCTCCCCGGCGGCTTCATCGGAATCAACGCCGGGCTGTTCACGGCCACGGCCAACGAGAGCGAGCTCGCCGGAGTGCTCGCGCACGAGATCGCGCATGTCACGCAGCGCCACATCGCGCGCTCCATCCAGAACGCCGGTCGCAGCAACATGGCCTCGGCCGCGGCAGTCCTGGCCGCGGTGCTGATCGGCGCGACGACGGGCATGCCCGCCGATGCACTTCTCGGCACCGTCACCGCGGCGCAGGGCTTGGCCGCACAGCAGCAGATCAACTTCACCCGCAGCAACGAATCCGAGGCCGACCGCGTCGGCATGGGCATCCTGGCAAACTCCGGCTTCGACCCCCAGGGCATGCCCGCCTTCTTCTGGACTCTGCAGCAGCGCTATGGATCCGCAGGCGCTGCGATCCCCGACCTGCTCCGCACCCATCCGGTGACCACGGAGCGCATCTCCGAGACCCGGGACCGCGCCGAGCAGTACGAGCGCCGGGTCGTCGCGGACAGCACGGGCTACGCGCTGATCCGCGAGCGGCTGCGCGTCCAGTCGCTGCCGGCCGAGACGAACTTCCGCGAACTGTACGCCGACGCCGCCAGCGCGGACCTGCCGTCTACCGATGCACGCCGCTACGGCCGTGCCCTGGCCCTGCTGGAGGAAGGCGGCGCCGGGGCCACTACCGAGGCCGCGGGAATCCTCAAGGACCTGCTCGAGCGCCATCCGGACATGACCCTGTACCACACGGCGCTCGGGCAGGCACAGCTGGCGGCCGGCGATCTGGCCGGCTCGCGGCGCACCCTCGAGGAAGCGTCGCGGCTGTTCCCGCGGAACGTGCCGGTCACCGTCCGTTTCGCGGAGACGCTGATGCAGACCGGCGAGGCACCGCTCGCCCACCGGGTGCTCCTCGATCTCTTCAACAACGTGCCGCCCACGCCCGAGCAGGCGCGTTTCATCGCCCTGGTCGCGAGTGCAGCCGGCGACACTGCGGACGCCTACTACTACATGTCGGAGTACCACGTCATGGGCGGCGACCTGTCGCTCGCCATTGCGCAGCTGCGCCTGGCGCTCGCCGTTCCGGAACTCAACGACGTCCAGCGCCAGCGCTTCGAGGCCCGGCTGACGGAGCTCGAGGAATATCTTCCCAAGGGACGCAAGGCGCGGGAGGTCGCGGACCCGGCGGCGCCGGGCGGCGGCAAGTCGGACCCGGCCTGACGCCGGCATGCGCCCTCAGGGCGCATGCCCTAGAATCGCCACCCTGTCGTCCTGCCCGAAGCCCGCCACCGCATGTCCGAGCGAACCCGACGAGCCGCCGGCCTCTTCCTCGCCACGTTTTGCCTGGTCCTGGCGGGCTGCGCCACGACGAGGACCGCGCCCTCCGAGTCCGACCCCTGGGAGCGGATGAACCGGGGCACCTACGCGTTCAACGACGCGATCGACCGGGCGGTCCTGAAGCCGGTGGCGCGCGTCTACCGCCGCTATGTCCCGCAGTTCATGCGTACCGGCGTGACCAACTTCCTGACCAATCTCGCCTACACGACGACGCTGGCGAACAACATCCTGCAGCTGAAGCTGAAGGACGCCGCCTCGGATGCGGGACGTCTCGTGCTCAACACCACGCTCGGCCTGGGCGGCCTGCTGGACCCGGCGACCGACGCGGGTCTGCCGCGCAACAACGAGGACTTCGGCCAGACGCTCGGCCGCTGGGGCGTTCCGCCCGGGCCTTACCTGGTGCTTCCGCTCTTCGGTCCCTCGACGTTGCGTGACGGTCCCTCGCTGTACGTCGACATCCAGACGGACGTGCGCCGCCACATCGCCGACAACCGAATCGGCTTCGCGTTCACGGGGATATCGATCGTCGACCGCCGGGCCAGGCTCCTGCCCGCCGAGGCTGCCCTGGAGGGGGCATACGATCCCTACGCTCTCATCCGCAACGCCTATCTCGATCGCCGCGAGTACCTCGTGCGCGACGGGGAGGTGCCCGAGGAGAACCTAGAGGACGAGGCCTGGTTCGAGACGGCCGAGGCCGGGGCGACGGACGTCGCACCTGCGGAAGCGAATCCACCGCCGGCGGAGTGAGGGCGCCTAGTCCCGCGCTACGGGAACGAAGTCCGACACGCCGCTGATGCGCGCGAGGTCGGCCAGCCGCTTCGGCAGGTGAGCGAAGAGCAGGTCGCGACCCTCGCGGCGTGCCTCGCGCACCCACTGCAGGAGCACGGCGAGGCCGGCGCTGTCGGCGTCGGAGACCTCGGAAAGGTCGATCCGCACCGACCGATGGCCGGCAAAGGCCGCCCGGCCCCGCTGCAGGAGGTCTGCCGCGGCGATGAAGCCCAGGTCACCGCTCAGACGGTAGCGACCGGCAGATTCCTCATCCAGCCGGCAACCGGCCACGGCCTCAGCCGGCAGCGGCATCGCCTGCCTCGCCCGCGGCCCCCGACTCGGACTCGAGCCGCTCGATTACGGCGTCGAGCCCCCGCTGGTCTATTTCCGCGCCGAAGTCCGTGCGGAAGTTCTTGACGTAGGAGATGCCCTCGATCGTCACGTCCCAGGCCTTCCAGCCGTCCTGCGTGGCGCGCATCGAGTAGTTCACGGGCACGCGCGTGCCATCGCTTGTGGTCACCTCCGTACGCACGGTCGCCCGGCCGCTGGCGAGGTCGCCGCGGAAGGGCAGCATCGTGAGGTTCTCGCCGGTGAAGCTCGCCAGCGCCGCGCCGTACTTCGACAAGAGCGACTGGTAGAAGGCCTCGACGAAGCGCTTGCGCTGCTCCGGGCTCGCCGTGCGCCAGTGCTTGCCGAGCACCAGCATCGCGGAGTAATCCGTGTCGAAGTGTGGCAGCAGGACCCGGTCGACGAGCGCGCGCACCTTGGCGGCGTCCTTCTGGTAAGCCTCGCGATCCGCGTCGAGGGCCTCCAGCATGGCTTGTGCGCTCTCCTCGATGAGCTCCTGCGGCGCCGGCCCGGGCACGGTTCCGGAAGCCTGCTGCGCCGCAGCACCCAGCGGCAGCGCCAGCAGCAGGATCAGGGCGAATCTGCGGTTCATTTCTGGTCGGTCTCCTCGGTCTTGCCGCCGCCGGCCTCCGCGGCCTTCGAGAACAGGAACTTGCTGACCAGGTTCTCGAGCACGATGGCCGACTGTGTGAACAGGATCTGATCACCGTCGGACAAAAAGGTTTCCGAGCCGCCCGGCGAAATGGCGACGTACTGCCCGCCCAGCAGTCCGGCCGTGTAGATGCTGGCGTCGCTGTCGTCTGGAATGCGGTCGTAGCGGCCATCGATGCGCAGCGCGACGCTGGCCTTGTATTCCGTAAAGTCGTAGCCGATGGACTCGACCCGGCCTACCGTCACGCCTGACATGGAGACCGGCGCGCCGGCCTTGAGCCCGCCCACCTGCTCGAAGCTGGCGGTCAGCCGGTACCCCGTCTCGCCGAGGCCGAACTCGCGGTTCGTGATCTGCGTGATCAGGAAGAACAGTGCGGCGAATCCGAGCAGCACGAACAGCCCGGTTCCCAGTTCTATCGCTCGCGTGGGGCGCATGGCCAGACTCCTTGAACGTGTCCCGCGGAACGCGGCTAGAGCATCACCGCGGTGAGCATGTAGTCGAGCAGCAGCACGACCACCGAGGAGATCACGACGGTGCGGGTCGTCGCCCGCCCGACGCCCTCGGCGGTCGGCGCGGAATGATAGCCCTCGTAGACGGCTACGGCGCTGCAGGCGACGCCGAAGAACAGGCTCTTGATCACGCCTTCCATGACGTCCTCGGTCTCGACGGCGCCCTGCATCTGCGACCAGAACTGACCTGGGTCCACGCCCATCATCTGCACGCCGACCAGCTGCGCGCCGAAGATGCCGATCATGCTGAAGATCCCGGCCAGCAGGGGCATGGCGATCACGCCGCCGAGGAATCGGGGCACCACCACCCGGCGAACGGGGTCCACCGCCATCATCTGCATCGCGGACAGCTGGTCGGTCGCCCGCATGAGGCCGAGCTCCGAGGCGAGCGCCGTACCGGCGCGGCCGGCGAAGAGCAGCGCCGTGACCACCGGGCCGAGCTCCTTGACCAGGCCCAGCGCCGCCGCGATGCCGAGCGAGTCTTCCGAGCCGAACCGCTCGAGCAGGTCGAAGCCCTGCAGCCCGAGCACCATGCCGACGAACAGGCCGCTCAGCATGATGATGACCAGCGACAGCGCGCCCGCATTGTGGACCTGCTCGACCACTAGGCCAGGCCGCAACAGGGCACGCGGCGTCTCCGCCACCAGTCTGCCCGTGAACAGCGTGTACTTGCCGAGCGTGTGGACCGCCTCGACGGCGCGCTCGACGATTTCCGGCAGCAGTGTCTTCATTGTCCGGCGTCCCCGAACAGCTGCTCCTGGTAGTCGGGCGCCGGGTAGTGGAAGGGTACCGGCCCGTCCGGCTGCCCGAGCATGAACTGCCTCACTTCCTCGGACTCACTGTCGGCGAGCTCCCGGGGCGGGCCGGAGGCCACCACCTTTCCGGCCGAGAGCAGGTGTGCGCTGTCCGCGACCGCCGAGATCTCGCGCACGTCGTGCGAGACCACGATGCTGGTGAGGCCGAGGACGTCGTTGAGCTCCCGGATCAGTCTCAGGACGACCCCGAGCGAGATCGGATCGAGGCCCACGAAGGGCTCGTCGTAGATCAGGATTTCCGGGTCCATGACGATGGCCCGCGCGAGCGCCACGCGCCGCGCCATGCCCCCCGAAAGCTCGGCCGGCATCAGGCGCGCCGCGCCACGCAGCCCCACGGCCTGCAGCTTGGTCAGCACGATGTGCCGGATCAGGCTCTCCGGCAGCCGGGTGTGCTCCCGCAGCGGAAATGCGACGTTCTCGTAGACGTCGAGATCGGTCAGCAGCGCTCCGTTCTGGAACAACATGCCCATGCGCCGGCGCAACGCGTAGAGTTCGCGGCGCCCGAGCCGGGCCACGTCCTGTCCTTCCACGATCACCTCACCGGAATCCGGCAAGGCCTGACCCGTGATGAGCCGCAACAGCGTCGTCTTCCCCGTGCCGCTCGGGCCCATGATCGCGGTGACCGAGCCCCGCCGGATGTCGAGGCTCAGGCCGTCGAGCACGGCCCGGCCACCGGCCCGGTAGGTCAGGTCCCGGATGTGGACTGCGAGCGCCGGGTCTACCGCCACGGCGGGCCCCCGTGGCAGGCGGCGCGACCCCCACCATTCGATTCGAACGTCATGGAAATCGAAGGGGCGCTGGAGGACGCGGAACGGCGCCGCCCGCGAAACGGCCGGTATCGCGCGAAGGTCCCCCGCGCCGGGGGCTGAATGGACGCTGGATCATGGCCGGGCCTTCCTCGAGAGCGCTACGGGACCGTGTGGACGAGGCGAACCGGCGACCCGCCGGACGGCGCGCATTCTACCAAAGCATCGGGCGCGCCCGGCATCGCCCCTACACAGGCCCGTTTAATAGGACTAAAATGGTCTTGTTTCAGTTCACCCGACCGGGAACGCCATGCTGCGCATCAGCAAGCTCACCGATTACGCCACGGTCCTGCTCGCCTCGCTGTCCGGCGCTGACGGCGGCCTGACGAGCGCCAGCGAGCTCGCCGAGTCGACCGGGATCGGCCTTCCCACCGTGAGCAAGCTGCTGAAGGAGCTGCAGCGCGCCGGGCTCGTGCGCTCGACGCGCGGGGCCCGGGGCGGTTACCAGCTGGCTCGCCCCGCCGACGAGATCACGGCGGCGCAGATCATCGACGCGGTGGAGGGCCCGGTCGCCCTCACCGAGTGCGCGAGCGACCACGGCAGCTGCGACCTCGAGGCCAGTTGCCGGGTGGGCCACAGCTGGCAGCAGGTCAGCATGGCGATCCGCAGCTCGCTCCAGGAGCTGCGGCTGACGACCCTGATCGCGCACGACGCTACGGTGCGCGCGCCGGACCTCGGGGCCGCGCTCGGCCGCGGCGGCTGGCGCCCGTTGACGCGCGTCTGAGGATTCCTTCGGAGGAGCCATGGCAAGCACGTCCCAGGAAATCGAAGCGATCGTTGCCCGCAAGTACCGGCACGGCTTCGTCACCGACATCGAGAGCGAGACCCTGCCGCCGGGGCTCGACGAGGACGTGGTGCGCCTGATCTCCGCGATCAAGGGCGAGCCGCAGTTCATGCTCGACTGGAGGCTCAAGGCCTTTCGCCAGTGGAGCCGCATGAAGGAGCCGAAGTGGGCGCACGTGCACTACCCGCCCATCGACTTCCAGGCGATCTCGTACTACTCGGCGCCGAAGAAGAAGACCGACGGCCCCAAGAGCCTCGACGAGGTCGACCCGAAGCTGCTCGAGACCTACGACAAGCTCGGCATCCCCCTGCACGAGCGTGCCCGCCTCGCCGGCGTCGCCGTCGACGCCGTGTTCGACAGCGTTTCGGTGGCCACGACGTTCAAGGAAAGGCTGGCGGAGGCCGGTGTCATCTTCTGCTCCTTCTCCGAGGCGGTGAAGAACCATCCGGAGCTCGTCGAGCGCTACCTGGGGTCGGTGGTGCCGATCCGTGACAACTTCTACGCCGCGCTCAATTCTGCGGTCTTCTCGGACGGCTCGTTCGTCTACGTGCCGAAGGGCGTGCGCTGCCCGATGGAGCTGTCCACCTACTTCCGCATCAACGCCGTGAATACCGGCCAGTTCGAGCGCACCCTGATCGTCGCCGACGAGGGCTCGCACGTCAGCTACCTCGAGGGCTGCACCGCGCCGATGCGCGACGAGAACCAGCTGCACGCCGCGGTCGTGGAATTGGTGGCGCTCGACGACGCCGAGATCAAGTACTCGACGGTCCAGAACTGGTACCCCGGCGACGAGAACGGCGTCGGCGGGATCTACAACTTCGTCACCAAGCGCGGCGACTGCCGCGGCCGCAACTCCAAGATTTCCTGGACGCAGGTGGAGACGGGCTCGGCCATCACCTGGAAGTACCCCAGCTGCGTGCTGCGCGGCGAGAACTCGGTGGGCGAGTTCTACTCCGTCGCGCTCGCCAACAACTACCAGCAGGCCGACACCGGCACGAAGATGATCCACATGGGCCGCAACACCCGCAGCACGATCGTGTCCAAGGGCATCTCGGCCGGCCACGGGCAGAATGCCTACCGCGGGCTCGTCAAGGTGCTGCCCGGCGCGGATGGCGCGCGCAACTACACCCAGTGCGACTCGCTGCTCATGGGCGGGGAGTGCGGCGCCCACACCTTCCCCTACGTGGAAGTGAAGAACCCCACTGCCATCGTCGAGCACGAGGCGACCACCTCCAAGATCTCGGAGGACCAGCTCTTCTACTGCCTGCAGCGCGGCATCTCCGCCGAGGACGCGGTCAACATGATCGTCAACGGCTTCTGCAAGGAAGTGTTCAAGGAGCTGCCGATGGAGTTCGCGGTGGAGGCACAGAACCTGCTTGCCGTGAGCCTCGAGGGCGCGGTCGGCTGACGCAAACGAGACGGAGACAGACATGCCAGCGAAGGGCGAACTCATCCTGAGCGTCGAGGACCTGCACGTCCAGGTCGGCAGGCGCAAGATCCTGAACGGGCTTTCCCTGGAGGTGCGCGCCGGCGAGGTGCACGCGATCATGGGGCCGAACGGCTCCGGCAAGAGCACGCTCGCGGGCGTATTGGCGGGCCGGCCGGGCTACGAGGTCGTCTCGGGCCGGGTGACCTACCTCGGCCGCGACCTGCTCGACATGCCGGCGGAAGACCGTGCGCGCGAGGGCCTGTTCCTGGCCTTCCAGTACCCGGTCGAGATCCCTGGCGTCAACAACGTCTACCTGCTCAAGGCCGCGCTCAACGCGCTGCGCAAGCACCGGGGGCAACCCGAGGTCGACGCCTTCGAGTTCCTCGGCCTGGTGCGCGAAAAGATGAAGCTCATGCAGATGGACGAGAGCTTCCTCAACCGCGGCGTGAACGAGGGCTTCTCGGGCGGCGAGAAGAAGCGCAACGAGGTGCTGCAGATGACGGTCCTCGAGCCGGTGCTCGCGCTGCTGGATGAGACCGACTCGGGACTCGACATCGACGCGCTCAAGGTCGTAGCCAACGGCGTCAACAGCCTGCGCAGCGACGAGCGCTCCATCGTGCTCGTCACGCACTACCAGCGACTGCTCGACTATATCGTGCCCGACCGCGTGCACGTCCTGGCCGGCGGCCGGATCATCAAGAGCGGCGACAAGGACCTCGCGCACGAACTCGAGCGTCGCGGCTACGACTGGGTGCGGCAGGAGGCCGCCGCGGCATGAGCGCGGCGCCGGAGTTCACGCCGGTCGAGCGCATCGAGCGAGCCCATGCCGCCGCGTGCGGCCGCCTGCGCGGCGGTCCGGCCTGGGAGGCCCGGCGCAGCGCGGCACTTGCCCGCCTAGTGGCAGGCGGGCTTCCGGACCGGCGCGACGAGAACTGGAAGTACCTCGACTGGCCCGAACTGACGCGCCGCCGGTTCGAGGTAGGCGCACCGGCCGGCCTCGCGCTGGAGCGTATCGCTACGCTGCTCCTCGACCTCCCGGAGGCCTGGCGCTTCGTGCTGGTGGACGGCCGGTTCCAGCCCGCCCTGTCCCGGCTGCCCGACGACGGCTCGATCCGTATCGAGAGCCTCGCCTCCGCCGCCGAGAGCGACCCCGGCAACGTCGCCAGCTTGCCGAGCGTGCCCGGGGACGGGGTCGACGAGCGCTTCGCGCTGCTGGCCGAGGCCTTCGCGGACGACGGCGCGCTGCTCCGGCTCGCCGACGGCGCCGATGCCAGGCGCGGCGTCTACCTCGTGCACGTCTCGACCGGTGAGTCCTCCCCCGCCGCCCACGCCCGCGTCGTGGTCGAGGCCGGGCGTGACAGCCACCTGCGCATCGTCGAGCACTTCGTCTCGGCCGGCGCCGGCGAGTGCTTCACCAACCTCACCTGCGAGCTGCGTCTCGGCGTGGGCTCGCGCGTCGATCACCTGCGGCTGCACCAGCAGGATCCCGCCGTCGTGCACGTCGAGACCTTGCTTGCCACCCAGGACCGCAACAGCGCCTACACGCAGGCGATCTTCGCGATCGGCGGCCGCATCGTGCGCAGCAACCTCGAGGTGCGGCTGCAGGGTCCCGCGGCGGAAACCCGGGTGCACGGCTTGTTCATGGTGGACGGCGTGCGCCAGGCCGATCTCTATGCGCTCATCGAGCACGCCGCGCCGCACACACGCTCCGAACAGGTGTTCCGCGGCGTAGCGGCGGACAGGGGCCGCGGCGCCTACAACGGCCGCGTGCGGGTCCGCGAGGACGCGGCCAAGGCTGACTCGCAGCAGTCCAGCCGAAACCTGATACTCTCGCCGCTCGCGGAGATCAATACCCGGCCGCAACTCGAGATCCTCACGGACGACGTCAAGTGCAGCCACGGTGCGACCACGGGCTCGCTCGATGCCGACCAGCTCTTCTACCTGCTCTCCCGCGGCATCGACCCGGACACGGCGCGAGGACTGCTGACGTTCGCGTTCTGCGAAGACGTCGTCGCGCAGGTTACCGAGCCGGGACTGCGCCGGCACATCGAGGAGCTCGTGGTGGGGCACCTGCCCGACCGGGACATCATCCGGGAGTTCGTCTGATGGCCGCCAACCCGAAGAGCGCGGCGCCGCTGGACCTCGAGCGGATCCGCCGTGACTTCCCGATCCTCTCCCGCCAGATCCGCGGCAAGCCGCTCGTCTACCTCGACAACGGCGCCTCCGCGCAGCGCCCGTCGGCTGTCATCGAGGCCGAGCGCGAGTACTACGAGCGACATCACGCCAACGTCCATCGCGGCGTGCACACGCTCTCGCAGGAGGCGACCGACCTGTTCGAGGGCGCACGGGAAAAGGTCCGCGGTTTCCTGAACGCGGCCTCGACGAAGGAGATCGTGTTCGTTCGCGGCACGACCGAGGCCATCAATCTGGTTGCCCAGGCCTGGGGCCGGCCCCGGCTCGGCAAGGGCGACGAGATCGTCATCACCTGGCTCGAGCACCACGCCAACATCGTGCCCTGGCAGCAGGTCTGCGAGCAGACCGGCGCGGGCCTCAAGGTCGTGCCGATCGACCGGCGGGGCGTGGTCGACTTCGACGCCTATCTCGGCATGCTGGGCCCGAAGACCCGCATGGTCGCGATCGCGCACGTATCGAACGCACTCGGCACGGTGCTGCCCGTCGAGAAGTTCGTCGCGGCGGCGCGCGAGCACGGCATCGCCACGCTCGTCGACGGTGCCCAGGCCGTGCCCCACCAGCGGGTCGACGTACGCTCGCTCGGCTGCGACTTCTACGCCTTCTCCGGGCACAAGCTCTACGGCCCGACCGGGATAGGCGTGCTCTACGGGCGCGAGGAGGTTCTCGACGAAATGCCACCCTGGCAGGGCGGCGGCGACATGATCCTGACCGTGTCCTTCGAGCGCACGACCTACAACCATTTGCCCTACAAGTTCGAGGCCGGCACGCCGAACATCGCCGGCGCCGTCGCACTCGGTACTGCGATCGACTACGTCGAGGGCGTCGGGCTCGACCGGATCGCCGCCTACGAGGCCGGGCTGCTCGACTACGCGACGGAGAGACTCTCGGCCGTGCCGGGCCTGACGATCGTCGGCACGGCGCCGGAGAAGGCCTCGCTCGTCTCCTTCGTGATCGACGGCGTGCACCCGCACGACCTCGGCACCATCCTCGACGCCGAAGGCGTCGCGATTCGTACGGGGCATCACTGCGCGATGCCGGTCATGGACTTCTTCGAGGTGCCGGCCACGGCCCGTGCCTCTTTCGCCTTCTACAACACGCGGGCCGAGATCGACGCGCTGGTAACCGCGCTCGGGCGCGCGCGGGAGATGCTCGGCTGATGGACCTGACGGACCTGTATCGCGACGTCATCGTCGACCACAACAGGAACCCCCGGAACTTCGGGAAGCTCGAGCACGCCAACCGCACGGCCGAGGGCAACAACCCGCTGTGTGGCGACAGGCTGCACGTCTTCGTGGAGGTCGAGGGAGACGTCATCCGCGACATCCGCTTCGAGTGCAAGGGTTGCGCGATCTCGACCGCCTCGGCCTCGCTGATGAGCGAGGCGGTGAAGGGCAAGCGGCTCGACGATGTCCGCCACCTGTTCGAGGAAGTCCACGACATGCTGACCCGGCACGACGCGCCGGTTCCCGCCGACCTCGGCAAGCTGGCGGCGCTCTCCGGGGTCCGCGAGTGAAGGAATCGCAGCCGGTGACGACGGAGTGAGCTGACGATGCACCGACACGAGAACGAGCCGATCGTCGTACAGCGCGACGTCCAGGCGGTGATCATCCCCGCCGGAGTCGAGGTCAAGCTGCGCACGGGAACCGTGGGCTACATCACCCAGGCGCTCGGCGGCAGCTTCACCGTCTATGTCGAGGGCAACCTGTTCCGCATCGCCGGCGACGACGCCGACGCGATCGGCAAGGAGCCCTTCAAGAAGCCCGAGCTGCCGCCCGGGGCCACCGACGAGGACGTCCGCAACCTCGTCTGGGATCAGCTCAGGACCTGCTTCGATCCCGAGATCCCGATCAACGTCGTCGACCTCGGCCTGATCTACGACTGCGACGTGCAGCGCAACGAGGACGGCTCCCGGAACGTCCACGTGAAGATGACGCTCACTGCACCCGGTTGCGGCATGGGCGACTTCCTGGCCCAGGACGTCAAGGACAAGGTCGAGGCCATCCCGACCATCCGCGAGGCGCACGTAGACCTCGTTTTCGACCCGCCCTGGGATCGCAGCATGATGTCCGAGGCAGCGCGTCTCGAGACGGGGATGATGTGAGCGAGCGTGGCGCGTCGACCCGGCCGAGGCGCCTCACGCTCGTCCGCCACGCGAAGTCCGATTGGAGCGATACCTCGCTCACCGACTTCGACCGGCCACTGAACGCCCGCGGCGAGCGCGACGCGCCCGACATGGCGCGCCGCCTGGTCGAGGCCGGGCTCCGCCCGACGCTCATGATCTCGAGTCCCGCAGCGCGGGCGCTCGCGACGGCGCGGGTCTTCGCGAAGGCCTTCGGCCATTCCGAGAAGCGAATCCGCCTGGCCGAGGCCGCCTACCTCGCGACCCCCGGCGAGTTGCTCGAGGTCGTGCGCCGCTCGGGCGGCCGGGCCACACACGTCATGCTCTTCGGCCACAACCCCGGCATCTCAGGCTTCGCTGCCTGGCTCGCCGGCGACGACTCCCTGGGCGAGGTACCCACCTGCGCGGTAGCGAGCCTGCGGGTGCCTGTCGCCAAGTGGAGCGAACTCGAGTTCGGCAAGGCCGAGCGCGACTTCTACGACTTCCCGAAGAGCCGGCGCTGAGATCTTCGGCCGCACCCCGCATCGGTGCGACGGTCGAAAACATGGGGGCCGATGCGACAGGAGAGGCAACGCATGACGGACGCTGACGGACTCGCGTGGACGCGCCGCCGCTTCCTTGCGGGCGGGGTTGCCGCCGCGGCTGCCGCGCTGGCCGGTCGAAGCTCACGCGCGCGATCGCCCGCCGACGAGCGGTCTGCCGCGCGCATCACAAAGGCCATTCCCTCGAGCGGCGAGCGGCTGCCCGTCATCGGCCTCGGCACGAATGCCTACGGCGTCTCGGACCCCACGGAGTACGCCGCCAGGAAGGAAGTCCTCGCCCGCATGCCGGACCTCGGCGGTTCGGTCGTGGACACGGCGCGCGCCTACGGGGACTCGGAGCTGGTCATCGGCCGGGCGCTCGCCGAGCTCGGCAACCGGGACCGGCTGTTCCTGGCCACCAAGACGCCGATCGGCGGCGAAGTGACAGACGCAAGCGACCTGATCGAAGCGTCGTTCCGGCGGCTCGCGGTCGAGACGATCGACCTAGTCCAGGTCCACAACCTGCACGGTCTCGAAGCCTTCATGCCGTTGCTGCTGGAGCTCAAGGCGGCGAAGCGCATCCGCTACGTCGGCATGAGCACCTCGCGCGATGAGCAGTACGAGAGGCTGCTCGACTCGCTGGCGCGCTACCCGGTCGACTTCGTCCAGGTCGACTACTCGATCGGCAACCGGAGCGCGGCCGAGCGCGTGCTGCCCTTTGCGCAGGACTCAGGCCTGGCGGTGCTCGTCAACATGCCGTTCGGCGGGCGCCGCAGCGGCAACCTGTTTCCGCAAGTGCGCGGGCGCGCCCTACCCGACTGGGCGGCCGAGGCCGACGTCGGCTCCTGGGCGCAGTTCCTCCTGAAGTACGTGGTCTCGCACCCGGCGGTGACCTGCGCCATCCCCGGGACGACGAAGGTCGCTCACCTCGAGGACAACCAGGCCGCGGGTCACGGCCGCCTGCCGGATGCCGACCTGCGCCGGCGCATGGAGTCCCTCTGGGACGCCCTGTGAGGGCCTACCGGCGACGGGTCCCTCACTCCCCCAGCGACAAGAGCGCCGCGTTGCCGCCCACGGCCGAGGTATTGATCGTGACGGTCCGCTCGGTCGCGAACCGCTGCAGGTAGCGGGGCCCGCCGGCCTTGGGGCCGGTGCCAGAGAGGTTGCAGCCACCGAACGGTTGCACCCCCACCACCGCGCCGATGATGTTGCGGTTGACGTAGACGTTGCCGGCCTCGACGCGCGAGGCGATGCGCCGCGCGAAGCCGTCGATGCGCGAGTGCACCCCGAGCGTGAGCCCGTAGCCCGTGGAATTGATCGCGTCGATGACCTCGTCGACCTCGTCCGAGCGGTAGCGCACGATGTGCATGATGGGCCCGAAGACCTCGCGCTCGAGGACGTGAATTCCCTCGATCTCGACCGCGAGCGGCGCGACGAAGGTCCCCCGCCCGTGCTCCGGCCCTGTTTTCGCGCGGTGATGCCAGCGCGCGCCCTTCACGATGCGCTCCGCGTGCGCCTCGAGCATGGCCTGCGCCTCGGCGTCGATGACCGGCCCCACGTCGGTCGACAGCAGGCCGGGGTCGCCGATCTTCAGCAGGTCCATGGCGCCGGCGAGCAGTTCCCTCGCCCGGTCGGCAATGTCTTCCTGCAGGAACAACACCCGCAGTGCCGAGCAGCGCTGCCCCGCCGCGTTGAAGGCCGAGGCGATGGCGTCGTGGATCACCTGTTCGAGCAGCGCCGAACTGTCCACGATCATGGCGTTCTGACCGCCCGTCTCGGCGATCAGAGTCGCGAGCGGCGCATCGCGCGCGGCGAGCGCGCGGTTGATCAGGCGCGCCGTCTCGGTCGAGCCCGTGAAGGCCACGCCCGCGAGACGCGGGTCGCGCGTCATGGCGGCACCGACGACGGCGCCGTCGCCCGGCAGCAGGTGAAGCACTTCTCCGGGGATGCCTGCCTCGTGCAGCAGACCCACGGCAGCCGCCGCCACCAGCGGCGTCTGTTCCGCCGGCTTCGCGAGGACCGCGTTGCCGGCCGCAAGTGCCGCTGAGACCTGCCCCGTGAAGATGGCCAGCGGAAAGTTCCAGGGGCTGATGCACCCGAACACGCCCCGGCCGTGCAGCTCGAGCCGGTTGCTCTCACCCGTGGGTCCCGGCAGCGCCGCCGGCGTGCCGAAGTCGGCGCGCGCGCGCGCTGCATAGTAGCGCAGGAAGTCGACGGCCTCGCGGACCTCCGCGATGCTGTCCGGCACCGTCTTGCCGGCCTCCCGGACGCACATCGCGAGCAGGCGGGCGAAGTTCGCCTCGTAGAGGTCTGCCGCGCGCTCGAGGATGGCGGCCCGCTCGGACGCCGGCTTGCGGTCCCAGGCGGGATGCGCGCGCTCGGCCAGCGCCAGCGCCTCGTCCACGAGCGCCGCATCCGCCTCCAGCACCTCCCCGACGATTTCCTCGCGCGCCGCCGGATTGCCGAGCTTCCTCGGCGTGCCCGTCCGTTCCTTGCCCCCGACGACCGGCGCGGCGCGCCAGGGCTTGACCGTCGCTGCCCGGCAGCCCGCTGCGAGCTTCGCCTGCTCGGCCCCGTCCACGAGGTTGACGCCCTTCGAGTTCGCTCGCTCCTCGCCGAACATCCGCGCCGGCAGCGGGATCCGCGGATGCGGGATCGAGGCCAGCGCCTCGACCTCGGCCACGGGGTCGCGCACGACCTCGGCCGCCGGCACGCGCTCGTCGACGATGCGATTGACGAAGGACGTATTGGCGCCGTTCTCGAGGAGCCTCCGGACCAGATAGGGCAGAAGATCCTCGTGCGAGCCTACCGGGGCGTAGACGCGACACGGGACAGGCTTGCCGTCGCCGTCCCGAAGCCCGTCGTAGAGCTCCTCGCCCATGCCGTGCAGGCGCTGGAACTCGAAATCCCGGCCGTTCGCGTGAGCCACGTGCATCACCCAGGCGACGGAGTGGGCGTTGTGCGAGGCGAACTGCGGATACAGCCGCGGCGTTCCCTCGAGCAGGAACCGCGCGCAGGCCAGGAACGAGACGTCGGTGTTCGGCTTGCGCGTGAACACCGGGTACCCCGGCAGGCCGCGCTCCTGCGAACGCTTGATCTCCGCGTCCCAGTACGCGCCCTTCACGAGGCGGACGTTGACCGTCCGGCCGACCTCCCCGGCCCGGCTCGCGAGCCAGCGCAGCACGTCGAGGCCGCGCTTCTGGTAGGACTGCACGGCGAGCCCGAGGCCGTCCCAGCCGCCGAGCGCCGGCGCGGACAACAGCCGGTCGAACAGTTCGAGCGACAACTCGAGCCGGTCCACCTCCTCCGCATCGACCGTGAAGGCGACGTCCGCCTTCATGGACTCGAGCGCGAGCGCCTCGAGCCGCGGCCCGAGCGTCGCGAGCACCTCTTCGCGGTTGCCGTACTCGTAGCGGGCGTGCAGCGCGGAGAGCTTCACGGAAATCGAAGGCCACTCCTCCGCGTGGGAATCGTGGCGCGAGATGCTCGCCACCTTGCGGATCGCCCGGGAGTACGCCTCGAAGTAACGGTCGGCGTCCTTCACGGTGAGTGCCGACTCGCCGAGCATGTCGAAGGTGTAGCGATAGCGCGTGTTGCCGCCGTAAGCTGCTCGCCTGAGCGCCTCGTCGATGGTCCGGCCCATGACGAACTGGTGACCCATGATGCGCATGGCCTGGCGGAACGCCGTCCGCACTACCGGCTCACCGAGGCGTCCGGCGAGGCGCGCGAGGAACGAGGCAGGATCCTGCATGTCACCGGGGTCCGGCCGGACGATACGTCCGGTCAGCATCAGCCCCCAGGTCGAGGCGTTGACGAACAACGAATCGGCTTCGCCGAGGTACTCGGCCCAGTTGCCCGCCGTGATCTTGTCCGCGATCAGGCGATCCGCGGTGTCCGGGTCGGGGATGCGCAGCAGCGCCTCCGCGATGCACATCAGGATCACGCCCTCGCGCGAGCCGAGGTCGTACTGCTGCAGGAAGGCCTCGATACCGGCCGTGCCCTCGCGCTCGGCGCGCACGGACTCGACCAACTGGATCGCGCTGCGAATCACCTGCTCGCCCCCCGCCGGATCGAGGCGCGCCAGAGGCAGCAGTTCCCGGACGACTCCCGTTTCGTCCGCCAGGAACCATTCGTTGATCGCCTTGCCGATCGCCGTCTCGCCGCTGCGGCCATCCGGCCAGAGGAACTCGCTCACTGCCCGCCTCCGTCTCGTCGTTCCGGCTGGTCCAGACCGACCCCGTCGATGGGCTCGCATTATCGCAAAAACGCCGCTGTTCGACGGGACGACCGGCACCGGCGTGATGCACTCCGGACGGGTGACGGGCTCCTCCCGGCGAGCGTGGAAAGCGCGAATCGCGCTCCCTCGCACCGGGACTTAGGCTGCCCGCCACGGACCTGCATGCGCGCGCGGGCCGTCCGGCAACACCGAGAGGAGACCAGGATCATGGCCAAGGAACCACAAGGCAGGCGCCCGACCCGCCGCTCCTGGGCCGAGCCCTGGAAGGTCAAGGTCGTCGAGCCGATCAAGATGCTCTCGCCAGCCGAGCGCGAGCGGGCCATCGCGGAAGCCGGCTACAACACCTTCCTGCTGCGTTCCGAGGACGTCTACATCGACCTGCTGACCGACAGCGGCACCAGCGCCATGAGCGACTGGCAGTGGGCCGGCATGATGATGGGCGACGAGGCCTACGCCGGCAGCCGCAACTTCTATCACCTCGAGGCGGCGATCCGGGAGCACTACGGCTACCGGTACGTCGTGCCCACGCACCAGGGCCGCGGGGCGGAAAACCTGCTGTCTCGTATCCTGATCGAGCCCGGCGACTTCGTCCCCGGCAACATGTACTTCACGACCACGCGCCTGCACCAGGAGCTCGCGGGCGGAACTTTCGTCGACGTCATCGTTCCGGAGGCGCACGACCCGGCCGACGAGAGTCCCTTCAAGGGCAACGTCGACCTCGAGGCGCTCGAGGCGCTGATCCGGAAGGTGGGTGCCGACAGGATCCCCTACGTCTGCATCGCCGGCACGGTCAACATGGCCGGCGGCCAGCCCATGTCCATGGCCAACGCTCGGGCCGTGCGCGAACTGACCGCCCGCCACGGCATCCGCGTCATGCTGGATGCCACCCGCGCGGTCGAGAACGCCTATTTCATCCAGCAGCGCGAGCCCGGCTACCGCGACAAGCCCGTGGCCGAGATCCTGCGCGAGTACTGCAGCTGCACCGACGGCTGTACGATGAGCGGCAAGAAGGATGCGCTCGTGAACATCGGCGGCTGGCTCGCCGTCAACGAGCGTGAGCTGTACGAGGAAGCGAGCAACCTGGTCGTCGTCTACGAGGGCCTGCACACCTACGGCGGCATGGCCGGCCGCGACATGGAGGCCATGGCCCGTGGCATCGTGGAATCCGTGGACGACGACCACATCCACGCGCGGGTCGGCCAGGTCGAGTACCTCGGTCACAAGCTCATCGACCTGGGAGTCCCGGTGGTGCGACCCATCGGCGGCCATGCCGTGTACCTCGACGCCAGGGCCTTCTACCCGCAGATCAGGCAGGACGACTTCCCGGCCCAGACGCTCGCGGCCAGCCTGTATGCGGACTCGGGGGTCCGCGCCATGGAGCGCGGGATCGTCTCGGCGGGCCGCGACGCGGAGACCGGCGAGCACCACTACCCCGCGTTGGAACTGGTGCGGCTCACGATCCCGCGGCGGGTCTATACCCAGGCGCACATGGACCTGACGGCCGAGTCGGTTGCCGCCGTGTTCGACGCGAGGGAGTCGGCTCGCGGCCTGAAGATGACCTACGAGCCGAAATACCTGCGCTTCTTCCAGGCGCGGTTCGAACCGCTGTAGGGGCGGCCGGGGCCGTCAGGCGTCCCGCTGGCGGGCGTAGTCGGCCAGGATGCGGGCGTGGTCGAAGGCCAGCGCGGGCAGGTCGTCGAGCGTCGTGATGCGAATGCGCGCGGCGTCGTCGCCTGCGCGCGGCTCGCCTCGCGCCTCCCCTACGTACACCACCGACGCCGTGTGCATGCGCGGATCCCGCGCGGGGTCGGAGTAGACGCCGAGCAGCCGGGTCAGTGAGACCTCCAGTCCCGTCTCCTCCAGCGCCTCGCGCCGCGCGGCCTGCTCGACCGTCTCGCCCACGTCGACGAAGCCGCCCGGCAACGCGTAACCGGGCGGCGGGTTGCGCCGCTCGATCAGCACGATGGGACGGCCCGGGCGGTCGACGAGCTCGATCACGACGTCGACCGTCAGCGCGGGCGTCTCGGGCCGGGGCAAGCTCCGTCCTCCGCCGGCAGGCGGCCTCAGCCGCCGAAGCCGAAGACGAGGTTCGCGGTGAGCACCTGGTCGGTCTTGTCGGTGCCGGGCTGCACCTCGGTGTTGTGCCGGACCTCGTAGCTGAGCCCGAGGGCCAGTTTGTCGGTCATCGAGACCTGCAGGGCCAGGACGTTCTGGACAAAGGTGTTGTCCGAGCCTGCCTCGACCAGGAGTCGATCCGTGATCTGGGTCGTCTCGGTGATCTGGTGCGAGAAGTTCACGCTGGCACGGATTATGGCCTCGTCCGCGTTCTCCCCGGTGAGCCGCAGCTCCGAGAAGCGATAACCGGCACCGAGTCGTCCGTCCAGCCGCGTTCGCTCGCTGTCGATGAACCTGTAGCCGTAGCCGAGCGAGGCGGCCGCCTGGTACTTGTAGTCGGTGAAGTCGTCGTCCTCGTAGCGCAGCGAGCCGAAGACGAAGCTGCGCTCGGAGAGCTTGTAGTCCGACTCGCCACGGAGCTCCCAGCGGTTCGCCGAGGTGACGTCATTCTCGACGGTGCGCAGCATCGAGAAGCCGGCCTGGTGCTTCCAGTGGCCGGTCTCGTTGGTCATGTCGACCTTGGCGTTGATCGTCTCCGTATTGGTGTTCCCGCGGGCGAGCACCCCGCCGAGCTCGCCCTTGCCGGCCCAGTCGGCCTGGGCGGAGGAAGCCGCCAGCAGGCCGGCCAGGAACATCGAGATCTTGGTGGTGTCGTGCATGTGTACGGGCCCCTTCCCTCGCCACTCCGTGGAGGCGCGGTAGTCTATAGTCCGGTCGCCCGCCCGACCACCCTGTCCGCGGGGAAACGGCTTGAATCGGCGCAGGGCGGGCCCATGTAGTGTCCAGTACCGGTGCGAATCAGGACGGTGGATCGTGAGCGAACAGATCATCGAGTCGACGGAGGGTACCTTCACGCGGGACGTGCTCGAGGCCTCCCGCACGATGCCGGTGCTGGTGGACTTCTGGGCGGACTGGTGCGGCCCGTGCAAGATGCTCGCCCCGGTCCTCGAGCGCGTGGCAGAGGCCTTTGCGGGCCGCGCCCGGGTCGTCAAGGTCAACACGGATGCCGAGCAGCGGCTCGCCGCGGAGCACGGGATACGCAGCCTGCCGACCGTACGGGTCTTCAGGCACGGCAAGGCAGTCGACGAGATCATCGGAGTCCAGCCGGAGTCCGCGATCCGGGCCATGGTCGAGCGCTATCTGGACAAGCCCTCGGACAAGGACCGGGCGGAGGCCGCAAGGTTGCTGGCCGACGGCCGGCCCGAGGAGGCCGTGCTGCTGCTCGAGAAGATCCTGCGCGAGGAACCGGAGAACGAGCCTGCCCGCGTCCAGCTGGTCGAGGCACTCATCGCCGCCGGCCAGCTCGGGGAGGCAGCGACCCAGCTCGAGTCACTCCCCGTGAACCTGCTGGACTCCCCTGAACTGAAGATGCTCGAGGCGCGTTTGAACCTGGCCCGGACCCTGACGGACGCCCCAGACCTGGAGACGCTCAGGAAGCGGGTCGAGGACAACCCTTCCGACCTCGAGTCCCGCAACCAGCTTGCCGCGCGCGAGTTCGGCGCCGGCCGAGAGGAGGCGGCGCTCGGGCAGTGGCTCGAGATCCTGCGGCGGGACCGGAACTTCGGCGACGGTGCGGCGCGCCAGAGCCTGCTGCAGGCCTTCGAGCTCATGCGGGACCGGGAGGACGTCGTCCACGCGTACCGGCGGCAGATGATGGCGTTGTTGCATTGAGTCGTTCTTGCCGGGGACAGTCCCCTGCGGGGACAGTCCCCTACGCCGCCGCCTCCGCCTTGAGCCGCCCCGCCTCCTCCGGGCCGAGGTAACGCTCGATCACGCGCCGGCCGATGTAGATCAGCGGGATCAGGCCCACGGCCGCCAGCATCTTGTAGCAGTAGTTGACGGTGCCGACTGCCAGGAAGAGGTCCACCGGCCACTGCTGTGGTCCCAGCACGAATGCGATGTAGAGCACCACGAAGCTGTCGACGAGCTGGGAAACGGCCGTCGACCCGGTGGCGCGCAGCCAGATCCAGCGTTCACCCGTCGCCGCGCGGATGCGGTGGAAGATCGCCACGTCGATGAGCTGCCCGATCAGGAACGCCGTGATGGAGCCGCCGATCGTCCAGAGACCCTGGCCGAAGGTCGCGGTGAAGGCCGCCTGCATGTCGGGCACGCCGCGATCGGCGGCCACGGTCACCCACCATGAGGCCGGCGCGAGCTCGATCGCCAGGTAGGCGAACAGGAAAGCATAGGCGATGAAGCCGACGGCGAGCCAGGAGATGAAGCGCACGCCGCGGACGCCGAAATACTCGTTGATGATGTCGGTCATGATGAACACGACCGGCCACAGCATCACGCCTGCCGTGAACGACAGCGACCCCGACTGCCCGAAGAGCCTCCAGTCGAACGGCGGCAGGCCGAGCGTGTCCTCCAGCGCAAAGATCTTGACGCCGATGAACTCGGCCATCAGCGCGTTGGTGACGAACAGGCCCGACAGGACGATGAATAGCCGCGTCGGCCGCAACGCGATCGAGGACACCGGCCGCTACTCGTCCCGGTGCACGGTGTCCGGCGAGAACGCGGGCAGGCAGACGGCCACGTACGTCGCTCCCTGCGGCGTCGAGTAGCGCACCCACTCGCCGGCGTGGACCGAGACCGCCTGCCCCGCCCGGACGTCGAGGCTGCCACCGCTGAACTCGAGGTGCAGGGTGCCCTCGAGCACCAGCGTGTACTCGTCGAATTCAGGCGCCTGGCCCGGCTCCACCCAGCCCGGCGGGCTGGTCATGCGGGCGATGCTGACCGCGCCGGTACCCGTATTGACGCGGCCGACGAACTCCTCGATGCGCTTGGGGCGGGTCCCGGCGGCCGGGACGACGGTGGGCTGTTCGATGAGCGTGGGCACGACTGGCCTCGCGCGACTGGGCCGTCGTGCAGTATGCCTGCCGCCCCGCGGGCGCTCAAACCTCGTCGCGGTCGAAGTATCGCTCGAGGCGCGTCAGCGTCTCGGTCTCCCATCCCGCGGCGTGCGCGCCGGCATCCTCGGTGAGTCGCCGTACGTGCGGGCGGACACGGGACAGGGCGCGCGCCTCCCAGTCGGCTGTCTCAGGCTCTGGAACGGACGGTGGAGCGCCAAGGGAAGCCTCGGGGTTCCGCGGCCGGTGCTTCTTCTTCGGGTTCATGTGTCGTCCCGACAACAACGTCGAGTCCAGATTAGGCTCGCGTCCGGACCGGGAAAGTGACGCCGGTCACGAAGCGGGTATACCCCTACTCCTCTTCACCCTGGCTCCGGTGGAAGCGCAGCAGCTCGCGCCGGGTCCGCTTGTCCGGCCTCCCCTCCGTCTGCGGCGCGGCCAGGGCCGCGAGCCGGCGCTGCTCGCGCATGCGCTCGCGCCGGGCGAGGCTGGCCTCGGACTCCCGGTAGCACAGGCGCGCCTCGGTGGCCGGCCCGCGCCGGCCCGGGATGGCGAGCACCTCGACGGTGACGGCATCGAATCCGACGGTGATCTCCAGGACGTCTCCGGGGCGGACCAGGCGCGACCGCTTGACCCGCTCCCGGTTCACGTGGACCTTGCCGCCCGACACCGCGGCCGCGGCAAGTGACCGGGTCTTGAAGAACCGCGCGCACCACAGCCACTTGTCGACGCGCAGGCCGGTCTCGTCGCACACCTCGGGCATGTTGTCCCTCGCGGACCCGGCCGAACGGCCGGGCACGTATAATCCGCCCCTGCTCTCCACCCAACCGATCAGCCAGCCAGGACCGACCCCGTGGACCAGGCCTTCCTCGACCGCCTCACCCGCCAGACCGCAGAGCTCGACGCACAGGGATTGTACAAGCGCGAGCGCGTGATCGGCTCGGGCCAGCAGGCCGCAGTCCGGCTCGCCGACGGCCGCGAGGTCATCAACCTCTGCGCCAACAACTATCTCGGTCTCGCCAATCACCCGCTGCTGCGCGAGGCCGCGCACCGGGCGCTCGACCGCTACGGGTACGGCGTGGCGTCGGTACGCTTCATCTGCGGCACGCAGACCGTGCACCGCGACCTCGAGCATCGCCTGACCGCCTTCCTCGGCACCGAGGACACGATCCTGTACTCGTCCTGCTTCGACGCCAACGGCGGCCTGTTCGAGACGCTCACCGACGAGGGCGACGCCATCATCTCGGACGCCTTGAACCACGCCAGCATCATCGACGGGATCCGCCTGTCCAAGGCCCGCCGCCTGCGCTACGCCAACCGCGACATGGGCGAGCTCGAGACGTGCCTGCGGGAGTCTCGTGACGCGCGCACCCGGCTCGTGGTCACGGACGGCGTCTTCTCCATGGACGGCACGATCGCCCCGCTCCGCGAGATCTGCGACCTCGCAGATCGTTACCAGGCCGTCGTCATCGTCGACGACTCCCACGCGACCGGCTTCATGGGTCCGCGCGGCCGCGGCACGCACGAGCACTGCGGCGTCGTGGACCGGGTCGACATCCTCACCGGGACGCTGGGCAAGGCGCTCGGCGGCGCGAGCGGCGGGTACACCTCCGGCCGCCGGGAGGTCGTGGAGTGGCTCCGGCAGCGCTCGCGGCCCTACCTCTTCTCCAACTCCATCGCCCCGGTCGTGGCTGCCACGACACTGCGGGTGCTCGACCTGCTCGACACCATGCCCGAGCTGCGCGCGCGGCTGTGGGACAACGCCGCCTACTTCCGCGAGCGCATGAAGGAGCTCGGCTTCGACCTGGTGGCCGGCGAGCACCCCATCATTCCCGTGATGCTGGGCGACGCAAAGCTCGCAGTGCGCATGGCGGAGCGCCTGCTCGAGCTTGGCGTCTACGTCGTCGGGTTCTCCTATCCCGTAGTGCCGCTCGGCAAGGCGCGCATCCGCACGCAGATGAGCGCAGGTCTCACGCGCGAGCAGCTCGATACGGCGATCGGGGCCTTTGCAACGGCCGGGCGGGAGCTCGGCGTCATCTCCTGAGGTGCCATCACCATGAAGGCGTTGGTCAAGGCCGAGCGCGAGCCGGGCATCTGGATGCGCGACGTCGAGCCGCCACGGGTTGGCCACAACGACGTGCTGATCCGCATGCGCAAGACCGCCATCTGCGGAACGGACATCCACATCTACAACTGGGACGCCTGGGCGCAGAAGACGATCCCCGTGCCGATGCAGGTGGGCCACGAGTACTGCGGAGAGATCGTCGAGATGGGGGGCGAGGTCGTCGGCTTCGCGCCGGGCGACCGGGTCTCCGGAGAGGGGCACATCACCTGCGGGCACTGCCGCAACTGCCGCGCCGGGCGCCGGCACCTGTGCCGCAACACGGTCGGAGTTGGCGTGAACCGGCCCGGCTGCTTCGCCGAGTACATGGTCCTGCCCGCCTCCAACGTGTTCAAGCTGCCCGAGGCGATCACGGACGAGATCGCCTCGATACTCGACCCGCTCGGCAACGCCACCCACGCCGCGCTGTCCTTCGACCTCGTGGGCGAGGACGTGCTGATCACCGGGGCCGGCCCGATCGGCATCATGGCCGTCGCCATCGCCCGGCACGTCGGCGCGCGGCACGTGGTCATCACGGACGTCAACGACTACCGGCTCGAGCTCGCCCGCCGGATGGGGGCCTCGCGTGCGCTCAACGTCACGCGCGAGTCGCTCACGGATGCGATGGCGGACCTCCGCATGGAAGAAGGCTTCGACGTGGGCCTCGAGATGTCCGGCAACCCGGGCGCCTTCCGCGACCTGCTGCGGACGATGCACCACGGCGGCCGCGTCGCGCTGCTCGGCATCCCGCCGACCGACGTGGCGATCGACTGGAACGAGGTGATCTTCAAGGGACTCGTGCTGAAGGGAATCTACGGCCGCGAGATGTTCGAGACCTGGTACAAGATGGCGGCGATGCTGCAGAGCGGCCTCGACGTCAGCCCGATCATCACGCACCGCTTCCCGGTGGACGACTACCGGCAGGCCTTCGAAGTGATGAACAGCGGCCGCTCCGGAAAGGTCATCCTAGACTGGGCGGCCTAGGGCGGCTTGCCCCGACCGGTGTTCCCGGCGCCGGGGTCGTCAGTCGACGCGGCAGGGACACCAGTAGAGGGGCCGTCCCGCGTGCGTCATTGCCGCCAGACGCCTGAGCTCCGGCGCGATCCGTTCCATCAAGGGAATCGATGGGAGGCTCAACTCGAGTCCCAGCCAGCCGAAGGCGCCGGCGGCCGCCGAGCGGATCCGCAGCGCCAGCATCTCCCTCCAGGTCAGGGACGGCGCGATCCACACGACCCCGTGGTCCTCAGGCAGGCTGCCAAGCCTGGCCGCCTCGTCGATCGCCTCGTCCATGTCGCCGAAATCGTCGATCAGGCCTGCGGCCTTTGCGTCGGCGCCGGACCAGACCTTGCCCTGACCGATGCTGTCGATCTCGTCGAACGGCCGCTGGCGGTACTGCGCGACCTGCGAGATGAACTGCCGGTAGGCATGCTCGACGCTCGACTGCAGGATCGAGGCCAGCTCGGGATTCAGGTCCCGGTCGATGCGACCGGCGCCCGAGAGGTCCGTCGTGCCGATCCCGTCCGAGGTGATGCCGATCTTGGCCAGCGTCGTCTCGAGCGTCGGAAACACCATGTAGACGCCGATGGATCCCGTGATGGTCGTTGGCGCGGCGAGGATCCGGTCTGCCGGCGCGGCGATGAGGTATCCGCCGGAAGCTGCAATGTCGGCCATCGAGGCGACGACCGGCTTGCCGGCCTTGCGCAGCGCGTCCACCTCGCGACGGATCTGCTCCGCCGCGAACATGCTGCCGCCCGGGCTGTCGATACGCAGCACCACCGCGTCGATCGTGTCGTCGTAGCGGGCGTCCCGGAGCAACCCGGCCAGCGTGTCGCCGCCCACCGTCCCCCGCGGCTGCTCGCCGTCGAGGATGTCGCCCGAGGCCACGATCACGCCCACGTTGTGGTCCGGCGTGCGATGCAGCGCCGCCTCTGACCGGACCACCGTCAGGTAGGAGCGCCAGTCGACCGAGCGGAAGCTGTGCTCGTCGGTGTCAGTGCCGGAGTCCTCGGCGACCCGCTCCTCGAACTGCTCCCAGGTCCTGAGCCCGTCCACGAGACCGGATCCCAGCGCATACTGGGCCAGGTCCCCGCCGACCGCGGCGACTCCCTCTGCGGCCCCGTCTGCGTAGGCCTGCAACCGCTCCGGCGCCACGTCCCTGGCCGCGCCGACGGCGGTCTTCCAGCCGTCCCACAGCGCCGCCAGCCAGACGCGCGCTTCTTCGCGGTCCTCCGGAGACATGTCCTTGCGCGTGAACGTCTCGGGAGCCGTCTTGTGCGTACCGACCTTGAACAGGTGGACGTCGACGCCGAGCTTGTCGGCGGCCCCTTTCAGGTACTGCCTGAAGTAACCGTATCCCTCGATGATCACGGTGCCGTACGGATCGAGGTAGACCTCGTCGGCGCGGGCGGCGAGATAGTACTGCCGCTGGTCGTAGTAGCCGCCCCACGCCAGCACCGGTTTGCCGGACTCACGGAATGTGTCGATCGCGACGCCGATGCTCTCGAGCGTCGGCAACCCGGCGCCCTGCAAGCCGCCGAGGTCGAGCACCAGGGCCTTGATCCGCTCGTCCTCCGCCGCAGCCGCGATGACGTCGATGAGGTCCTGGCGGCGCGTCTCGGGACGCCCCTCGCCTGCGGATTCCAGAAGGGCCCTTTCCAGCGGGTCGCCGGAGAGCTCCTCGACGATCATGCCCTGGGGCGAGAGCACGAGTGCCGCGCTACCGGGGATGAAGGGCAACGACGAGCGCGTCGCCGCGAACAGGATGCCGAACAGCACGAGCAGCAGCACGAGGTGCAGCACCTTGCGCAGCCCGTCGAGCGCGTGCCAGAGACCCTTCAGGAACGCGCCGATCACGTGCAGGAAAGCCATGCGTCGATGTCCAGGTCGTTGCGGGGCCCGGCGCAAGTCTAACTCGCGGCGCACGCCGGGACGAAGGCAATGACCGTCCGCGGGAAACGAGTCGGGGCCCCGGAGGGCCCCGACGCGAATACCGGGGGAAGGCCGGACCTCAGCCGATCTTCTCCTCGATCCGCGCGGACTTGCCGGAGCGGTCGCGCAGGTAGTAGAGCTTGGCCCGGCGCACGCGCCCGCGGCGCTTGACCTTGATGTCGGCGATCGACGGGCTGTGCAGCTGGAACACGCGTTCGACGCCCTCGCCGTGCGAGATCTTGCGCACGGTGAACGAGCTGTTCAGTCCGCGGTTCTTGCGGGCGATGACCACCCCCTCGTAGGCCTGCACACGCTCGCGCTCACCCTCCTTGACCTTCACCTGCACGATGACGGTGTCGCCGGGCGCGAATTCCGGAAACTCGCGCGACACGGCGCGCGCCTCGATGTCCTGAACGATCTTGCTCATGGGTCTCGTCCCCGATGTCGATTCACAACGCGCGCCGCGGCGGCTCGACCCCCGCCTCGGCGCAGTATTCCTGGAGGAGCACCTGCTCCTCCGCGGTCAGCCTCCGGGCCCGGATCAGCTCGGGCCGCCTCCGCCAGGTCAGCCCCAGCGACTGCTTGAGCCGCCAGCGCCGGATGGCCTCGTGGTCCCCGCTTGCCAGCACGGGCGGCACGCGACGACCTTCCCACTCCTCCGGCCGGGTGAAGTGCGGCCAGTCTAGCAGCCCTCCTGTGAAGGACTCCTGCTCGGCCGAGCCTGGCTCCCCCAGCACGCCCGGCAGCAACCGCGCGACCGCGTCCACCACGACCAGTGCCGGCAGCTCGCCCCCGGACAGGACGTAGTCGCCGATGGACCACTCCTCGTCGACCACCGCGTCCAGCACCCGCTGGTCGATGCCCTCGTAGCGGCCCGCCACCAGCACCGCCCCGGGAAGCTCCGCCAGCCGCCGGGCGGCCGGCTCGTCAAACGGCCTGCCCTGCGCGCTCAGCGCGATCACCGGGCAGCCTTCCGGCACCCTCGCCGCGGCTGCACGGATCGCCGCTGCCAGCGGCTCGGGCTTCATCACCATGCCCGGTCCGCCGCCATACGGACGGTCGTCCACTGTTCGGTGGACGTCCACCGTGTGGGACCGCGGATCTTCGGTCCCGACCTGCAGCAGGCCACGCGTCACCGCGCGGCCGACCACGCCGTACTCCAGGCAGGCCCGGATCATCCCGGGGAACAGCGTCACGACCTCGAAGCGCAACGCCGCCGACCTAGAACTCGGGGTCCCAGTCGACCACGATTCGCCCGCGCTCGAGGTCGACCTGCCTCAGGTGGCGCGGCACCATTGGCAGCCAGCGCTCGCGCTCACCCACCACCACCATGACCGGATTTGCCGGCGTGTCCACGAAGTGATCGAGCCGGCCAAGCAGGTGGCCGTCGGTCGTCACCACTTCGAGACCCTCGAGGTCGGTCCAGTAGTAGCGGCCTTCCCCGGGCGGCGGCAGGTCTGCCCGCGGCACGGTGATTTCACAGTGCGCGAGGCTCGACGCTGCATCCCGGTCCTCCACCCCCGCCAGCCGCGCCACGACGAACTCGCCGTGCAACCGGCCCTCGAGGGGCTCGAGAATCCTGGACCCGGCGCGCGGCACGTCCACGTGCCAGGCCCGGTACCGGAGGATTCCCTCGCGGGGATCGGTGTAGGACTTCACCTTCACCCATCCCCTTACTCCGAATGGGCCGGCGATCCGGCCGAGCGTTACGGCCCGGCCACCCGACCCGGCCGGCGCAGACGGCTCACCCGTCGCGGACCGGCCCATGATCCCGGTTCAGGCGTCGGCCACGGGCTCGCTGGCCGACTGCTTGCGGTACGCCGTGACCAGCGCGCGAACACGGTCGGACATCTGCGCACCGGTGTGCGTCCAGTGGTCGATGCGAGCCAGGTCGAGCTCGATCTTCTTGTCCTGCTTGCGCGCGATCGGGTTGAAGAAGCCCACGCGCTCCAGCACCGGGCCGCCCTGCCGCTTGCGGCTGTCGGCGACGACGACGTGGTAGAAAGGAGCGTTCTTGCCGCCACGACGTGTCAATCGAATCG
This sequence comes from Gammaproteobacteria bacterium SG8_30, assembly GCA_001303245.1. GTDB lineage: Bacteria > Pseudomonadota > Gammaproteobacteria > Steroidobacterales > Steroidobacteraceae > SG8-30. The sequence continues at coordinate 7,111 of LJNS01000004.1, read as the reverse complement.
TCACCATCGAATTCCGTCCTCGGGATCCGTTTTGCCTGGGCGCACCCTCAGGTGCGCCAAAACGGCGCCGGGCCGTGCCCGGTCGCCGGGGAGCCGCGCATAATACCCAAAACCCGCGTGGAGTTAAATAGTTAGGCCCCGACCGCGGCCCGGCTAGCGGGGTCGCGGGAATCCCCCGGGGAAGCCGCCCGGCATCCGGCCGCCTAGCCCGCGCAGCAGCTTGCGGACGCCGCCGCCCTTCAGCTTCTTCATCATCCGCTCCATCTCGGCGAACTGCTTGAGCAGGCGGTTCACGTCCTGGACCTGGACCCCGGAGCCGGCCGCGATGCGCCGCTTGCGCGAGCCGTCGATGATGCCGGGACGCCGGCGCTCGCCCGGGGTCATCGAGTCGATGATGGCGATCTGGCGGCGCATCTGTCGCGGATCCACCTGGCCGGCCGCCTTGGGCGGGACCAGCCCGGCGGGCAGCTTGTCCATGAAGGCCTCGACGCCACCCATGTTCTGGAACTGCTGCAGCTGTTCCTTGAGGTCCGTCAGGTCGAAGCCCCTGCCCTTGGTCAGCTTCCTGGCGAGCTTCTCCGCCTTTTCCTGGTCGACCTTGGCGTGGACCTGTTCCACCAGCGACACGACATCGCCCATCCCCAGAATGCGCGAGGCCACCCGCTCCGGGTGGAATGGCTCGAGCGCCTCGGTCTTCTCGCCGACGCCGAGGAACAGGATGGGCTTGCCGGTGACGTGTCGGACCGAGAGCGCGGCACCGCCGCGGGCATCGCCGTCGGCCTTGGTGAGGATCACGCCGGTCAGCGCCAGGGCCTCGTTGAACGCCCGGGCCGCGTTGACCGCGTCCTGGCCGGCCATGCTGTCGACGACGAAGAGCCGCTCGAGGGGCTCGATCGCACGGTCAACGGCCCGCACCTCGGCCATCATCTCCGCGTCGACGTGCAGCCGCCCGGCGGTGTCGACGATGACGACGTCGTGCACGTGGCGCCTGGCGTGCGCGACCGCGGACTGCGCGATCTCGACGGGCGGCGTGGATGGATCCGCAGCGAAGTACTCGCAGTCGACTTGCGAGGCGAGCCGCTCGAGCTGGGTCATCGCCGCCGGCCGGTACACGTCGGTGCTCGCCAGCAGGACCTTCTTCTTGTGCTTCTCGCGCAGGTGACGGGCGAGTTTCGCGGCGGTCGTCGTCTTGCCCGCGCCCTGCAGGCCGGCGAGCAGCACGACGACCGGCGGCTGGGCCCTCAGGTTGAGCCCTGCGCCGGGTTCGCCCATGACCGCAACGAGCTCGTCGTGGATGATCTTCACGAACGCCTGGCCGGGCGTGAGGCTCCGGCTCACCTCCTCGCCCAGGGCACGGACCCTGACCGCGTCCGTGAACGCCTTGACGACGGGCACCGCCACGTCGGCCTCGAGCAGCGCCATGCGCACCTGCCGGACGGTGTCCGCAATGTTGTCCTCGGTCAGGCGCCCGCGGCCTCGCAGGGCATCGGCGGCGCTGGAGAGACGTTCGGTGAGCGTGTCGAACATCGGGCGGAGGCCTCGTGGCGTGCGTTGTCGGGTGGGCGCAGCGGGGGCCGGCCACCCTTGGGACCGGGATTATAGGCGCTGCGGCGGTCGGGGACCTTGCCGTACAATCGACCCGTCCGGACTGGCTGGATTCCCCGTGTACGCAGTCGTCGTCATCGGCCTCTACCTGCTCGCCGCGGCCATCGCCGCCTGGAACGCCTGGCGCAAGGCGGACGGTCCGCCCACTCATGGCCCGAGCCCGTACATCGCCGGGCTTGCCGTCCTGAGCCACGTCGGCTGGCTGTCGGTGACCATCCGGGCGGAGGCCGGCTTTGCGCTCGACATCGCGGATGCGATGTCGCTGTTCGGACTGGTGATCGGCGCGATCGCAGCCCTGCTGGCGGCGCGACCCTACTTCCGCGCCCCTGCGGCGATCCTGCTGGCCACGGCCGCGGTCCTGGCGCTCGGCACCGGCAGCGTCTCCACGGTTCGGGAGGTGACCGAGTCCGGCTGGCCGCTCGCCGCCCACATCACGCTCTCCGCCCTGGCCTTCGGCCTCCTCGGCACGGCCGCTATCCTGGCCATCGTGCTGGCTGCACAAGCGGCCACTCTGCGCAGCCGTCGGCCCGCACGCTGGCTTGCCGCCCTGCCGCCGATGGAGAGCATGGAGCACGCGGTGTTCACCGTGCTCACGCTCGGCTTCATCGCGCTGTCGGTGACCTTGCTGGTCGGTTTCTTCTTCGTCACCAACCTCTTCGAGCAGCGGCTCGTGCACAAGGTGACGCTCGCCATCGCGGCCTGGGTCATATTCGGCATCCTGCTGCTCGGCCGGTATCGCTTCGGCTGGCGCGGCCGCAAGGCCACCTGGCTGGTGCTGGCCGGTTTCGTCGTACTGACGATGTCCTACTTCCTGACGAAGTTCATCCTCGAGGTGCTGCTGGAACGGCACTGGGGTTAGCGCTTCGCGGCGCGTTTCCTTGACTCGGGACCGGCGCGCTTGGTGCAATGCCGGGGTCGAGGCAACAGGGCCTGCCCTGCTTGAGTAGTCTGCCCTTCAGCGGCGCGACGGCCGCCGCCATCGTAGCGGGCCTGTCGCTGCTGCTCGCGCTGTTCGAGGCGGCGCTCACCGGACTGTCGCGGCGCGCCGTCAACGGCCCGGCCCCCGTGTCCGCGGCGGCCACGCGCCCCCCCGTCGATCCGGCCAGGCTGCGGTTGGTCGCGGCCCCGTTCAGGGTGGTGCTGCTGGCACTGATCCTGCTGTTGGCCGCAGCCGGCGCCGCCGCCGGCTCCGCGCTTCCGGCGGTCACGGGCCTGTGCGCCCTCGCGCTCATTCATCTGCTCGAGCAGCAGGGGCGACTCAGGCTGTTCGGAGCCCGCGCGCCCTGGCTTGCCGCCGCGCTGGCGTTCGTCCTGGAGCCGGCCGCCCGGCTGCTGCCGGCCGCCCGCAAGCCCGAGAAACCCGACAGCGATGCCGCGACGGCCGAGGCGCTCGAGGACCTGGCCGACCTGCTGGCGACGGCCCCGCAGGAACGCCAGGAGATGGTGGAAGCCTTGCTGAACCTCGAACGGTCCACGGTCGAGGACATCATGGTCCCGCGCAACGACGTGGACGGCATCGACCTCAATGCCGACTGGGACGAGGTCGTCGACCTGATCTCGCGGACGACCCACACGCGCCTCCCGCTGTACGAGGACGACCTGAACCGCGTGCTCGGCGTCGTGCACATGAAGCGCATCGCCAGCGAGCTGGCCCTCGGCAGGCTCTCGCGCGAGCGGCTGCGGGAGGTCGCCACCCAGCGCGACGCCTTGTTCGTGCCGGAGGGCACGACGCTGCAGTCCCAGCTCATCGCCTTCCGGAAGCTCAAGCGCAGGCTCGCCTTCGTAGTGGACGAGTACGGCGACGTGCTCGGGCTCGTGACGCTGGAGGACATCCTCGAGGAGATCGTCGGCGAGTTCACGACGCAGCCCGGCTCGCTGCACCGCGACGTGATGGAGCAGGCCGACGGCAGCTACGTCGTGGCCGGAGGCGCGGCGATCCGCACGATCAACCGCATGCTCGACTGGGATCTCCCGACGGACGGGCCAAGGACCCTGTCCGGTCTGATCGTCGAGCACCTCGAGGCGATCCCCGAACCGGGCAAGACGTTCAGCCTGAACGGGCACCGGATCGAGATCCTGCAGATCGCGGACAACACCGTCCGCACGGCGAAGGTCTGGTCCGCGGACTGAGGGAGCGGGCGGCGGCGTCTCAGCGCAGCGCGGCTACGGCTTCGGCCAGGCGTCCCACGGCGGTGACGTGCATGCCCTGGACCGGCCGTCGCGGCGCATTGGCACGCGGCACGACTGCCCGGCGAAAGCCATGCTTCGCCGCCTCGCGCAGGCGCTCCTCCCCGTAGGGCACCGGGCGGATCTCCCCGGCGAGGCCCACCTCGCCGAAGCACACGAGGTCCTGCGGCAGCGAGTGCCCCTCGAGGCTCGACAACGCGGCCGCCAGCACCGGCAGGTCCGCCGCCGTCTCGCCGAGGCGCACACCGCCGACGACGTTGACGAAGACGTCGTGTGCATGAAGCGCAACCCCCGCATGGCGGTGCAGGACGGCCAGCAGCATCGCGACGCGGTTGCCTTCGAGGCCTACCGCGACGCGCCTGGGATTGGTGGCGTGGCTCGCGTCGACGAGCGCCTGGACCTCGATCAGCATCTGCCGGGTGCCCTCGCGTGCCACGGTGACGATCGAGCCCGGCACCGGCGCGTCGTGACGCGACAGGAAGATCGCCGAGGGGTTCTTGACCTCCCTGAGGCCCTGCTCGTCCATGGCGAACACGCCGATCTCGTTGGCCGCGCCGAATCGGTTCTTGACCGCGCGGATCACGCGGTAGCGGCTGCCGGAGTCGCTCTCGAAGTAGAGCACGGAGTCGACCATGTGCTCGAGGACCCGCGGGCCGGCAATCACGCCCTCCTTGGTGACGTGCCCGATCAGGAGCACGGCCATTCCCGACTGCTTGGCCTGCGCGACCAGCCGCGCCGCACACTCGCGCAGCTGTGACACCGACCCGGCGGCCGACTCCACCGAGGCCGAGGCCATGGTCTGGATCGAGTCCACGATCAGCGCACGTGCGTGCGCAGCCGCCGACTCGGCCAGGATGGCTTCCACGGCAGTCTCCGCCATGAGCGTCATCGGCGCGCTGGCCACCCCAAGCCTCTGGGCCCTGAGCCCCACCTGCCGCACCGACTCCTCGCCGGTCGCGTACAGCACGGGTACGCTGGCGGACAGCGCCGCACCGGACTGAAGGAGCAGCGTCGACTTGCCGATGCCGGGCTCACCGCCGATCAGCGTGACGGAGCCCGGCACGAGCCCGCCGCCCAGCACGCGGTCGAACTCTGCCAGCCCAGTGGAGAGTCGCGGAGTTTCCTCGGCAGCGATCCGCGCCAGATCCGTCGATGTCGCGACCGCCTGCGAGCCGCTCGAGGCGCGGCTTCTTCCGCGCGCCCCTGCCGGCGGATGATAGGCGCTCAGCGTGTTCCACTCGCCGCAGGCCGGGCACTGGCCCTGCCAGCGCGGCGTCTCGTCGCCGCAACTCGAGCAGATGAAGACGGTGCGTGGCTTGGCCATGGCTTACCGGCGCGGTGGGCCCGCGATGCTAGCACGGGCTTTGCGCAATTGAGGCTTGGTTCAAGAAATGGCGCGCACGGACCGGAAAGGCGTGACGCAATGGTTCCGGCCGCCACCGCCGGCCGTTTATCATCTCCAGATGTTCGCTCCTTCCTGCCCGGCCCGGAAATGACCGGGGAGTCCTACCTCGGCCGCTGGCTCAGCCGCGGCGGATCGGCCGATGCTTCCTCGCCCGGGGCGCTCGACGGCGACATGATCCCGCCCCTGCGCCAGCCGCTCGAGATTGCGCTTGCCGACGGCGCACGCCGCGCCTCCCGCCGGGTGCGGCTGAAGGCCGGACAGTCCGTGGGCCACTACCGTATCGATCGCGAACTCGGCCGGGGAGCCATGGCCGCGGTCTACAGGGCGGTCGATGACCGCGACGGGCGCGCCGTGGCCCTGAAGGTCCTGTCGCTCGGCGACGACTGGCCGGAGGACCGCCTCGGGGAGGCACGGCTGCGGCTGATGCGCGAGGCCGAGGCGGCCTCCCGCATCCAGCATCCCGACATCGTCGACGTCTACGAGGCCGGCGAACACGAGAATCTGGTCTACCTGGCGATGGAGTTCGTCGAGGGCGTCAACCTCGGCACGCATACCTACGAGGGCAGGATGCTGCCGCCGCGTATGGCTACCGAGATGTGTGCCCGCGTCGCAGAGGCACTACACTACGCCCACGAGCGCGGCGTCGTTCACCGCGACATCAAGCCGGCCAACATCGTCTTCGACCAGAACAACCGCCGCATCCGCATCATGGACTTCGGGGTGGCCCGCTTTCACGACAGTCGGGCTACGCGCACCGGCATCGTGCTCGGGTCGCCTTCCTTCATGGCGCCCGAGCAGCTCGACGGCCGGCCGCTGACCGGCCAGGCGGACCAGTTTTCCCTCGGGGTGACGCTCTACCAGTTGCTCACGGCCCAGCTCCCCTTCCGGGCGGACTCGATGCCGGGCCTCATGAGAAAGATCGCCGTAGACCCGCATCCGCCCCTCGCGATGACCCGCCCCGACCTTCCACCCTGCCTCGGCCAGGTCATCGATCGCGCCCTCGAAAAGGACCCGGTCGCGAGATTCGCCTCGGCCGCGGAGATGGCCCACGCGATGCGCGACTGCGGGCGGACGATCGACCCGGCGCTGCGGTGATGGGCAAGTACATATCGCTGAAGGGCAGGATGCGCGTGGTCGGCCTCACCGACACGGGCAAGGTGCGCGAACACAACGAGGATGCGATCGCGTGGGACTCCGACATCGGTCTGTTCGTGCTGGCGGACGGCATGGGAGGCTACAACGCGGGCGAGGTGGCGAGCGGCATTGCCGTGAAGACGATCATGAACCTCGTGCGTGACTCCTACGCGCTCCAGGAGCTGTCCGGCCACGACAAGACTTCCGGCCTGAGCAGGCCCGCGATCATCCTGCGCGACGCGATCGCCCGCGCCAACAAGATCATCTACCAGACGTCGAAGACCCAGGAGCAGTGCGAGGGCATGGGCACCACTGTCGTGGCGGGCCTGCTCTACGACAACAAGGTCATCATCGCCCACGTGGGTGACTCACGGATGTACCGGCTCCGGGCCGACCGCTTCGAGCAGGTCACGCTGGACCACTCGCTGCTGCAGGAACTCGTGGATCGCGGTTTCTACACACCGGAGGAAGCACAGCGGGTGACGAACAAGAATTATGTGACCCGCGCACTCGGCGTGGAACCTACCGTCGAAGTAGAAATACGCGAGGAACCGGTGCATCGGGGAGATTACCTGGTGCTCTGCTCGGACGGCTTGACCGACATGGTCGAGGACGACGATATTCATTTAACAATCAGCACTTTCGGTGCTAATCTTGATACGGTTGCTAAGCAGCTAGTGCAGCTCGCGAACGACAATGGCGGCCGGGACAACATCTCGGTCATGCTGGCGCAGGTGACTGAACTATTCCCGGCCAGAAAGGGCATACTTGACAGAATAT
>LJNS01000048.1 GCA_001303245.1 Gammaproteobacteria bacterium SG8_30 | reverse complement strand
TGGGCCACGCGCTGAGTCCCGTCATCCTGATCGGGCAGCAGGGACTGACGGATGCCGTCGTCGCGGAAACGGCCTCAGCCCTCGAGACGCACGAACTGATCAAGGTGAGGGCCCGGGTGGGGGACCGCGACCTGCGGGACGGAATCATGGCCAGCCTCGCGGATCGAACGGGCTCCTCGTTGGTCCAGACGATCGGAAACGTAGGTCTTTTCTACAAGAAAAAGAAAGAGTTACCGAAGATCCTTCTTCCGGATTCTTGATCCAGCACCCTCACAGGTAGCGGACGTCGACGACCTCGTAGCTCTTGGTGCCGCCCGGGTAGCGGACGTCGACGACCTCGTAGCTCTTGGTGCCGCCCGGCGCCGCGACCTCGACCTCATCGCCCGCCTCCTTTCCCACGAGCGCCCGGGCGATGGGAGAGTTGACCGAGATCAGTCCCTCGCGAATGTCGGCCTCGTCGTCGCCCACGATCTGGTAGGTCACCTGAGCACCCTTCTCGTCCTCGAGCTCGACCGTCGCGCCGAACACGACCTTGCCCGTGTCCGGCAGGTCCGCGGGATCGATCACGTGCGCGTGGGCCAGCCGGAACTCGATCTCCCGGATCCGACCCTCGATGAACCCCTGCTGCTCCCGGGCCGCCGCGTACTCGGCGTTCTCCGACAGGTCGCCGTGCGAACGGGCCTCGGCGATGGCACGGATCACGCTCGGGCGGTCCTCGCTCTTGAGCTTCCTGAGCTCTACGCGCAGCTTCTCCGCACCCCGCAGGGTGATCGGCGTCCTCTTCATGCCCTGAGCTCCTCGTGCAGGTCCTGCAGCCGGTTCACCGACAGCTCCGAGAGGTGATCGAGCGCCTCGCAGGTCGCGCGCGCGGCCGCCACCGTCGTGTAGTAGGTGACCTTCCGCAGCACGGCCTCGCGGCGGATCGAGCGGGATTCCCGGATCGCCTGCCTACCGTCGGTCGTATTGACGATCAAGTCAATCTCGTCGTTCTTGATCATGTCCACGATGTGGGGCCGGCCCTCGCGCACCTTCAGCGCGCGGCGGCAGGGTATGCGCGCCGCCTCGAACGCCCTGGCTGTCCCCTCCGTGGCAACGATCTCGAATCCCTTGTCGACGAGCCGCCTGGCGACGTCCGCAGCGGCAGCCTTGTCGCGGTCCCGGACGCTGAAAAGCACGACACCGCGCGTAGGCAGCGTGTCTCCGCCGGCGATCTGGGACTTGGCGTAGGCCTCGCCGAAGGTGCGGCCCGTGCCCATCACCTCGCCCGTCGACTTCATCTCCGGGCCGAGTATCGGGTCCGCCTCCGGGAACTTGTTGAACGGGAAGACCGCCTCCTTGACGGAATAGAACCGCGGCACGCGCTCGCGGGTCGCGCCGAGTTCCGCGAGCCTGCGGCCCGTCATGACGCGGGCCGCCACCTTGGCCAGCGGCACGCCGGTCGCCTTGGACACGAACGGCACGGTGCGAGAGGCCCGCGGGTTCACCTCCAGTACGTAGACGACCCCATTCTGGATGGCGAACTGCACGTTCATCAGCCCGACTACGTCGAGCGCATGCGCCATCCTGCGGGTCTGGTCGCGCAGCTCGTCCTGGACCGCCGGCGAAAGCGTCGCTGGCGGCAGCGAGCAGCTCGAGTCGCCGGAATGCACTCCGGCCTGCTCGACGTGCTCCATGATGCCGCCGATCAGAACGTCCTGGCCGTCGCAGATCGCGTCCACGTCGACCTCGATCGCCAGGTCGAGGAAGCGGTCGAGCAGCACCGGGCTGTCGTTCGAAACCTTGACGGCCTCGCTCATGTACTGCCGCAGCTCCTCCTCGGCGTAGACGATCTCCATGGCGCGGCCGCCGAGCACGTACGACGGGCGCACGACGAGCGGGTAGCCGACCACTCGCGCGAGCCCCACTGCCTGTTCCTCGTCCCGGGCCGTCGCGTTGGCCGGCTGCGTCAGGCCGAGGTCGGCGATGACCTTCTGGAACCGCTCCCGGTCTTCGGCAGCGTCGATCGAGTCCGGCGTGGTGCCGATTATCGGGGCGCCGGCCGCCGCGAGCGGCCGGGACAGCTTGAGCGGCGTCTGGCCGCCGTACTGGACGATGACCCCTGCCGGCCGCTCCTTGTCGATGATCTCCATGACGTCCTCGAAGGTCAGCGGCTCGAAGTAGAGCCGGTCCGAGGTGTCGTAGTCGGTCGAGACGGTCTCCGGGTTGCAGTTGACCATGATCGTCTCGTAGCCGTCCTCGCGCAGCGCGAGCGCCGCGTGCACGCAGCAGTAGTCGAACTCGATGCCCTGGCCGATGCGGTTGGGACCGCCCCCGAGTATCACGATCTTGCGGCGGTCGCTCGGCGCGGCCTCGCACTCCTCCTCGTAGGTGGAGTACATGTAGGCGGTCGCGGTGGCGAACTCGGCCGCACAGGTGTCGACGCGCTTGTAGACCGGGCGGATGCCGAGCCGATGGCGCCTCTCCCGCAGCGCCCGCTCCGAGCTGCCGGTGAGCCTCGCGAGCATGGCGTCGGAGAATCCCTTGCGCTTGAGCAGCCTCAGGCGGTCATGGTCCAGTCCCTCGAGCCCCGCAGCGCCGACGACCCGCTCTTCCCGGACCAGGTCCTCGATCTGCACGAGGAACCAGGGGTCGATGCGGCACTGCTCGTGCACACGCTCGAGGCTCCAGCCTGCGCGGAAGGCGTCGCCCACGTACAGGAGCCGGCTGCTACCCGGGTGCAGCAACTCCTGCACCAGCTGCTGCTCGGCGTCTTCGTCCAGGGGCAGCGGCAAGCAGGGCTCGAGCCCGTCCCAGCCCGTCTCCAGGCTCCTGAGGGCCTTCTGCAGCGACTCCTGGAACGTCCGCCCGATCGCCATGGCCTCGCCGACCGACTTCATCTGGGTGGTGAGCCGGTCGCTCGTGCCCGGAAACTTCTCGAACGCAAAACGGGGAACCTTGGTGACCACGTAGTCGATCGCCGGCTCGAAGGACGCGGGCGTGGCGCCGCCGGTGATCTCGTTGCGCAGCTCGTCCAGCGTGTAGCCGACTGCGAGCTTCGCCGCCACCTTGGCGATCGGGAAGCCCGTGGCCTTCGAGGCGAGGGCCGAGGAGCGCGAGACACGCGGGTTCATCTCGATGACCAGCAGCCGCCCGTCCGCCGGGTTCACGGCGAACTGCACGTTGGACCCGCCGCACTCGACCCCGATCTTGCGCAGCACCGCGATCGAGGCGTCGCGCATGACCTGGTACTCCTTGTCGGTGAGCGTCTGCGCCGGGGCGACGGTGATCGAGTCGCCTGTGTGGACGCCCATCGGGTCGAGGTTCTCGATCGAGCAGACGATGATGCAGTTGTCCTTGTTGTCGCGCACCACCTCCATCTCGAATTCCTTCCAGCCGAGGACGGACTCCTCGATCAGCACCTCGTTCGTCGGCGAGGCGTCCAGCCCGCGGCCGACGATGGCCTCGAACTCCTCCCTGTTGAAGGCGATTCCGCCGCCCGAGCCGCCCAGCGTGAAGGAAGGTCGGATCACGGCCGGGAAACCGACCTCGGCCTGCACCGCGAGCGCCTCTTCCATGCTGTGCGCGATGTACGAACGCGGCGTTTCCAGTCCGATCTCGCGCATGGCGTTGCGGAACAGCTCGCGGTCCTCGGCCATGTCGATGGCCTCGCGCGAGGCGGCGATCAGCTCGACACCGAATTTCTCGAGCACGCCCTCGCGGACCAGGTCGAGCGCGGTGTTGAGTCCGGTCTGGCCGCCCATGGTCGGGAGCAGCGCATCCGGCCGCTCCTTTTCGATGATGCGCGCGACCGTGCGCCAGTTGACGGGTTCGATGTAGACGGCGTCGGCGGTGTCCGGGTCCGTCATGATGGTGGCCGGGTTCGAGTTCACGAGCACGACCCGGTAGCCTTCCTCGCGCAGTGCCTTGCAGGCCTGTGCCCCGGAATAGTCGAACTCGCATGCCTGGCCGATGACGATCGGGCCTGCGCCGATGATCAGGATGCTCTCGATGTCGGTGCGCTTGGGCATCTGTCCTTCCGCTCGCCGACGGGCCGCCGCAGGGTCGCGGCCTCGCGGGCTGGTTGAAACCGGCTCAGCCGTCGCCCTTCCGGACCACCTTGCGCGCCTTCAGCAGCGCCTGCAGACGCCGCACCATCAGGTAGACGAAGTGCTCGAAAAGCGGCGTCACGTCGTGCGGGCCGGGGCTCGCCTCGGGGTGACCCTGGAAGCTGAAGGCCGGACGATCCGTACGCTCGATGCCCTGCAGCGAGCCGTCGAACAGCGAACGGTGCGTCGCCTTCGCGTTGGACGGGAGGCTCGACTCGTCCACCGCGAAGCCATGGTTCTGGCTCGTGATGTACACGCGCCCGGTGGTCAGGTCCTGTACGGGGTGATTGGCCCCGTGGTGCCCGAACTTCATCTTGAGCGTCCGGGCGCCGCTCGCGAGGGCGAGCAACTGGTGGCCCAGGCAGATTCCAAAAACCGGGACGTCGGTCTGCAGAAACCGCCTGATGGCCGCAATGGCGTAGTCGCAGGGCTCCGGGTCGCCGGGACCGTTGGAGAGGAAGATGCCATCCGGTGCGAGCGCAAGCACCTGCTCGGGCGGTGTCTGTGCCGGAAGGACCGTCACACGGCAGCCGTGGTCCACCAGCAACCTCAGGATGTTGCGCTTGATGCCGAAGTCGTAGGCGACGACGTTCAGTCTCGAGCCCGGCCTCAGCGGCTCGCGGCTGCGGCCGTACGCGCTTCCATCGGTCCACTGGTACGGTCGCTTCACCGACACGACCCGGGCCAGGTCCATGCCCTTGAGGCCGGGAAAACGCCGGGCGGCGTCGATCACCGCGCGCGGGTCGAGTCCCTCTCCGGTCATGATGCAGCCGGCCTGCGCACCCTTCTCGCGCAGGATGCGGGTCAGCTTTCGGGTGTCGATGCCGGCGATCGCGACCGTTCCCGCCCGTGCAAGGAAGGCGGGCAGTGGCTCCGTGGCGCGCCAACTCGAATGCACGATCGGAACGTCACGGACGACGAGGCCGGCCGCGTGCACGCGGGAGGACTCGAGGTCCTCCGGAGTCGTACCCGTGTTGCCGATGTGCGGATAGGTCAGCGTGACGATCTGCCGCGCATAGGAGGGATCCGTGAGGATCTCCTGGTAGCCGGTCATCGAGGTGTTGAAGACGACCTCGCCCGTGGTCTGACCCGCGGCGCCGACCGAAACGCCCCGAAACACCGTGCCGTCTTCCAGTGCCAGCAGCGCGGGCGTTTTCGTCACTCAGGTTCTCCCGTCGCGGACCGCCTCCTGGAACCGGACTGCGCCGGGCGCATGCGACGAGCGGGTGGAGTCCTCAGTGACTCCGCCCGCCCGGCTGAATCCAGTGTCGTGGGGTCCCAACCTGAGCGGAAATCATACTAGACGGCATCCGCGGGTGTCCACGCCGCGGCAGGCCGGAGACGTACGCGGCGATGCCGTCAGAGGCCGAGCACGTCCCGCATGCCGTAAAGCCCCGCGGGACGCCCGATGATCCAGCGAGCCGCGGCCACCGCCCCGTAGGCGAAGGTCATGCGGTCCGTCGCGCGGTGCGCGATTTCGAGGCTCTCGCCGACACCGGCGAACAGGATCCGGTGCTCGCCGACGATGTCGCCACCCCGCACGACCGCGAAACCGATCCCGCCGCGGGGACGAGGTCCGGTCTTGCCGGCGCGCGTGTGGATGCCCACGTCGGCCAGGGTCTGGCCCCGGGCGCCCGCCGCGATCTCGGCCACGTGCAGCGCAGTCCCCGAGGGGGCGTCGACCTTGTTCCGGTGGTGGGCCTCCAGGATCTCGATGTCGTAGTCTTCGCCGAGCGCCCCTGCGGCGCGGGCCACCAGGCTGAACATCAGGTTCACGCCGAGGCTCATGTTGGGCGCAACCAGCACCGGCATCTCGTGGGAAAGACGGCGGATTGCCGCATGCTTGCCGTCATCGAGCCCGGTGGTGCCGACCACGATCGGAATGCCCGCGGCGACGGCCGCCTCGACGTTGCCGACGGTCGCGTCGGGAAGCGTGAAGTCGATCGCCACGTCCGCGCCCGCGAGCGCCTCGCGCCGGTCCGCGGTCACCTGGATGCCCGCCGGTCCGGTGCCGGCGACATCGCCGGCATCGCGCCCCAGCGATGGACTGGACGTCGACGCCAGAGCCCCCGAGAGCGCCATGCCGTCGGCCTCGCGCAGCGCCCGGACCAGGCAGTGGCCCATCCGACCGGTGACCCCCAGTACGGCGACGTTCGGCATGTCAGGATTCTCCCATGGTTCGTTCCCGGGACTGCGGGGCGACCGGGATCAGCCGCCTATCCTCTCGAAGAAGCGCTTCACGCCGTCGAGCCAGGAGCGCTCCCGCGGATGATGCCGCTGCGGGTCGCCCGTCAGGGAGGCCTCGAACTCGCGCAGGAGTGTCTTCTGGTCCTCGGTCAGGTCGACCGGCGTCTCGACGACGACCCGGCAGAAAAGGTCGCCCGTGGGGCCGCCGCGCACAGGCTTGACGCCCTTGTCGCGCAGGCGGAACACGCGACCGGACTGGGTCTCCGGCGGAACCTTGATGAGGGCGTGGCCGTCGAGCGTCGGGACCTCGATGCTGCCGCCCAGGGCCGCCGTGGCGAAGCTGACGGGGACTTCGCATGAGAGATGCGCCCCGTCGCGCTCGAAGATCGGGTGCTCGCGCACCACGACCTCCACGTAGAGGTCGCCCCGCGGGCCGCCCTGCCGGCCCGCCTCGCCCTCGCCCGGCAGCCGGATGCGGTCGCCGGTGTCCACGCCCGCCGGCACCTTGACCGACAGCTTGCGGGCCTCGCGCCGCCTTCCCTGGCCCGAGCAGGTCTTGCAGGGCTTGGTGATGAGCGTGCCGCGGCCCTTGCACCGGGGACATGTCTGCTGCACCGTGAAGAAGCCCTGGCTGATCCTCACCTGGCCGGCGCCGCCGCAGGTCGCGCAGGTCGTCGGCGCGTGCCCCGGCTCGCCGCCGCTGCCGCCGCACTCCTCGCACTCGACAACCGTGGGAAACTCGATTTCGGCCGACGTGCCGAACACCGCCTGCTCGAGGTCGAGCGCGAGTTCGTAGCGCAGGTCCGCCCCGCGGAAGGCGCCGCCGCGGCCGCGACGCCCGCCGCCGAAGATGTCGCCGAACACGTCCCCGAAGATGTCGCCGAAGGCATCCGCGGGATTGAAGCCCGGCCCGCCGCCGCGCGCAGCATCGAGCCCCGCATGGCCGAACTGGTCGTAGGCGGCGCGCTTCTGCGGGTCGGTGAGGACCTCGTAGGCCTCCTTGGCCTCCTTGAATTTCTCCTCGGCTTCCCGGTCGTTCGGATTGCGGTCCGGGTGGTACTTCATGGCGAGGCGCCGGTAGGCCTTCTTGACCTCCTCCTCGGTCGCGTTCCGCGGTACCGACAGCACCTGGTAGTAGTCGCGCTTCGACATGGCTTCACACGCGGCGCCGCCGGGAGGCGCACTGCCACCCGGCGGCTCTCAGTGGCCGAACTCTCAAGGACCCGGACCGATCAGGCCTTGCGATCCTTGTCCTTCACTTCCTCGAACTCGGCGTCGAGCACGTCGTCCTTGCCGCCCGACGGGCCTGCCTGGCCGCTCGCCTGTGGGCCAGCCCCGGCATCCGCCCCCGCGCCGCCGGCCCCCGCCTCCGACTGGTAGGCGCGCTGCACCACGGGTGCCGCCGCCTGGGCGAGCGCCTCGGCCTTGCGGTCGATGGCATCCTTGTCGTCACCCTTCAGCGCAGTCCGCAGGTCGCCGAGGGCGGACTCGATGTTGGCCCGCTCCGAGGACTCGACCTTCTCGCCGAGGTCCTTGAGGGTCTTCTCGGTCGAGTGCAGCAGGGCATCCGCCTTGTTGCGCGACTCGACGAGCTCGCGGAAGCGCTTGTCCTCGTCGGCGTGCGCCTCCGCATCGCGGACCATGCGCTCGATCTCGTCCTCGGACAGACCGCTCGAGGCCTTGATGACGATCTTCTGCTCCTTGCCGGTCGCCTTGTCCTTGGCCGACACGTGCAGGATGCCGTTCGCGTCGATGTCGAAGGTCACCTCGATCTGCGGCATCCCGCGAGGTGCCGACGGGATGTCGGACAGGTCGAACTTGCCGAGCGACTTGTTGTCCGCCGCACGGTCGCGCTCGCCCTGCAGGACGTGGATCGTCACGGCCGTCTGGTTGTCGTCGGCCGTCGAGAAGACCTGCGTCGCCTTGGTCGGGATGGTGGTGTTCTTCTCGATCAGTTTCGTCATCACGCCGCCCAGCGTCTCGATGCCGAGGGACAGCGGCGTGACGTCGAGCAGCAGCACGTCCTTGACCTCGCCGGCCAGCACGCCGCCCTGGATCGCGGCGCCGATGGCGACCGCCTCGTCGGGGTTGACGTCCTTGCGCGGCTCCTTGCCGAAGAAGTCCTTGACCGTCTTCTGCACGAGCGGCATGCGCGTCTGGCCGCCAACCAGGATGACCTCGCTGATGTCGTTGATGGACAGCCCGGCGTCCTTGAGCGCGATCCGGCAGGGTTCCACCGTCCGTTGCACGAGGTCGTCCACGAGAGACTCGAGCTTGGCACGCGTCAGCTTGATGTTGAGGTGCTTCGGCCCCGACGCATCGGCCGTGATGTAGGGAAGGTTGACCTCGGTCTGCTGGCTGGAGGACAGCTCGATCTTGGCCTTCTCGGCCGCTTCCTTCAGGCGCTGCACGGCGAGCGGGTCCTTGCGGACGTCGACGCCGCTCTCCTTCTGGAACTCGGTCGCGATGTACTCGATGATCTTGCGGTCGAAGTCCTCGCCGCCGAGGAACGTATCGCCGTTCGTGGACAGCACCTCGAACTGGCGCTCGCCGTCGACGTCTGCGATCTCGATGATCGACACGTCGAAGGTGCCGCCACCGAGGTCATACACCGCAATCTTGCGGTCGCCGCCCTTCTTGTCCAGGCCGTAGGCGAGCGCGGCCGCCGTCGGCTCGTTGATGATGCGCTTGACCTCCAGCCCGGCGATGCGGCCGGCGTCCTTGGTCGCCTGGCGTTGCGCGTCGTTGAAGTAGGCCGGGACGGTGATGACGGCGTCGGTGACCGTCTCTCCGAGGTAGTCCTCCGCGGTCTTCCTCATCTTCATCAGCACCCGCGCCGAGATTTCCGGGGGTGCAGTGCGCTTGCCCTTCACCTCGACCCAGGCGTCGCCGTTGTCGGCCTTGACGATCTTGTAGGGCGTGATGGGGATGTCCTTCTGGACCACAGCGTCGTCGAAGCGGCGACCGACCAGCCGCTTCACTGCGAAAAAGGTGTTCTCGGGGTTCGTGACCGCCTGGCGCTTGGCCGACTGCCCGACGAGCACCTCGTTGTCCTTGGTGAAGGCCACTATCGAGGGGGTCGTCCGATCGCCCTCGCTGTTCTCGATGACCTTCCACTTGCCGCCTTCCATGACGGCGACGCACGAGTTTGTCGTGCCGAGGTCGATGCCGATGATCTTGCCCATGCGGATGGCTCCGTTCAATGCGTTAGAAGACTCGCTAAGCCGGTTGTGGGGACGCCGCCGACGCCTTTCAAGCGTCCGGCGCCCGCGCCACCAGGACCCTCGCGGGGCGCAGCAGTCGCCCGTTCAGCAGGTAGCCCTTCTGGACCACGGCCACGACCGTGTCGGGCGCGTGTTCGGCCGAGGGTTGCATCGCCATGGCCTCGTGTCGTTCCGGGTCGAAAGGCAGGCCCGCGGGGTCGATCTCCGTGATCCCCGCCGCCTCGAGGGCCTTGAGCAACAGCCGCAGGGTGGCGCGCTGGCCTTCGAGGAGCGTCGCCGCATCGGCCTTTTCCGCAGACGCCAGGCCCAGTTCCAGGCTGTCGAGGACCGGCAGGAGGCCGCTGGCCAGGCCCTCGGCCCCGTACTGCCGGGCGCTCTCCACCTCCCGGGCGGCCCGCTTGCGAACATTCTCGAGTTCGGCGGCGGCTCTCAGGTAGGCGTTGCGCTGCTCCTCGGCGGCCTCCTCCGCCCGGCGCACCCGGCTGAGCAGGTCCTGACCGGCCTCGGCGGCATTCCCGTCACCCGGCGCGGGCTGAGACGGTTCCCCCTGCACGGGGTCCTGCGCGTCCTTCGGGCCGGGATCATCGTCCGTCGCATTCATCGATCTTCGCTCCGTGTGCCAGTCTGCTCCCGCGAACGGGTCCCGCGGTTGTCGGTTCTGAGGGTACGAGGCTGCCCCGCAGCGGGCCGTGCGCCCGGCCCTGCGGGGGCGTCGGTGCCTGCCTGCCTCTTGGAGGCTAACTCCTCGATTTCAAGGCCGACCCGAGGAGGCGGGCCGTCAGGTCCACGATCGGGATCACCCGCTCGTAGGCCATGCGGGTCGGGCCGATGACGCCCAGGACGCCGACGCTCTCGCTGTCCCGCGCATACGGCGCCGTCACCACTGTGCAGTCGTCGAGGATCGTGTAGCCGGACTCGTGTCCGATGAATATCTGCACGCCCTCGGCGTGCAGGCTCTGGTCGAGCAGATGCAGGATGTCGCGTTTCTCGTTGAACGCCTCGAACAGCTTGCGAAGTCGCTCGACGTTGGACAGCTCGGCGAAGCCCATGAGGTTGGTCTCGCCCGCGATCACCACGTCGGCGTCGTCCTCGCCTTCGCCGAAAACCCGGCCCGCCAGGGTGACCGCGTCCAGCATGAGCTGGTTCATCAGCTCGCGCGTCTCGGCCATCTGGGCGACCAGCAGTTCCTTTACCTCCGGCAGGGAGCGTCCGCGGAAATTCTCATTCAGGTAATTGGCGGCGCGCCGCAGCTGGTCGGGAGAGTAGTACCGGTCGAGCTGGATGATGCGGTTCTGCACCTCGCGCCCGTCGATCACGAGGATCGCGAGAATCCTGTTCTCCGACAGCCCGAGGAACTCGATCTGCGAGAGCGCCGCCCGCGCCTGGTGGCGCGGCAGCATGACCACGCCCGCCAGTCGCGTAAAGCTCGAGAGGATCTGGGAGGCCGTGGCGACGAGAGCCTTGGGGCTTTCGGACTGCGACTCGAACGCGCGCTGCAGGGCCTGCACGTCCGCCTCCCCGGGAGGCTGGACCCTGAGCAGCGTGTTGACGAAGAAGCGATAGCCCTTGTCGGTCGGCACCCGTCCCGCCGAGGTGTGCGGCGACGCCACGAAACCGTGCTCCTCGAGGTCGGCCACCACGTTGCGGACGGTCGCAGAGCTGAGATTGAGCCCGGATTCGCGAGAAAGCGTCCGGGACCCCACGGGCTGGCCCTCGCGGATGTAATTCTCTATGAGCGTCTTCAGCAGAAGCTGGGCCCGCTCGCTCAACTGTTCGTCGGTCGCGTATCCGTAGGGAGACATAACCCTTTGTCTGAAAAAGACTTTGCGCCTTTCGCACGACGCACCCGGCAAGTTAGCAATCGGCCTTGGAGAGTGTCAAGGGCACGCATCCGGAAGCCCGCCCGCGCTCCCGGGCCCACGTCGGGGCCCGCGGCCGCCGTCGCGGTGAGGTCATGCCTGCCCCGCTGGCCGCTGGATCCGGCCGCGTGCTAAAAGGGCCCGCACGCCATGACGAGCCGCTTCACCCGCATCGGTCTGATCGGACGCTTCGAGGACGCCAGGGTGGCCGACTCGATGGCATCGCTCGCCCGGCACCTTCTCGACCGTGGTCTCGGCATCGCCATGGACGAGGCAGGAGAGTCCCCGTGCATGCCTCCGGGCGTCCAGCGGGTGCCGCTCGCGCGGCTGGCGGACGAGTCCGACCTCATCGTGGCCGTCGGCGGGGACGGAACCATGCTCTACGCGGCGCAACTCGCTATCGGCCGATCCGTGCCGCTGCTCGGAATCAACCGCGGGCGCCTGGGCTTCCTCGTCGACGTGTCGCCGGCCGAGATGACGTCGAGCCTCGACGCAGTGCTGGCCGGGGACTACGAGGAGGATCGTCGGACGCTGCTGGCCGCGCGCCTCGAGCGGCCCGACGGCGAGCCGATCAGCTGCGAGGCCCTGAACGACGTGGTCATCCAGAAGCTCGACGGCGGGCGGATGATTGAGCTCGAGACCTGGATCGGCGGCGCCTTCGTCAATACGCACGGCGGCGATGGGCTGGTCATCGCCACCTCCACCGGATCGACCGCGTACGCGCTGTCCTGCGGGGGCCCGATCATCCACCCCAGCCTCGACGCACTCGTGCTCGCACCGATCTCGCCCCACACGCTCAGCGACCGCCCGATCGTCATCAACCGGGACAGCCAGGTGGAGGTCAGGGTGGCCTCGCACTCCGCGGCGCGCGCGCAGGTCACCTTCGACGGCGCCGTGCTCGGCGAACTGGACCGCGAATCCCGCCTCGTGGTCGGCAAGGCAGCCAACGTGATCACGCTCATTCATCCGCACGGGCACGACTACTTCAGAATCCTGCGCTCGAAGCTCCACTGGGGCCGCAGCGCGCGCAACGCCGCTTCCCAGGACTGACGAATGCTGGTTCACCTGCAGGTGCGCGATTTCGCGATCATCGACTCGATCGAGGTCGAGTTCTCGGCAGGGCTCACCGCACTCACCGGCGAGACCGGGGCGGGCAAGTCCATCCTCGTCGATGCGGTCATGCTGGCGATCGGTGGCCGGGCGGCAGCGGACGCGGTCCGACACGGTGCCGAGCGGGCGGAGATCACCGCGACCTTCGACCTGGCGGGCAACCCCGCCGCCTGCGCCTGGCTCGACGAGCAGTCCCTCGACCACGACGGCGAGGTCGTGCTGCGCCGGGTGATCGGCGCCGAGGGCCGCTCCCGCCTGTACGTCAATGGCCAGACCCTTCCGGCGCAGGTTGCCCGCGAGCTCGGCGCGCTGCTCATCGACATCCACGGCCAGCAGGAATTCCTCTCGCTCGTCCGCCGGGAAGCACAACGCGCCCTCGTGGACGAGCACGGCGACCACGAGACACTGCTCGCTCCCGTGCGGGAGGCGTCCGAGGAGTGGCGGAACCTCTCCCGCGAGCACGAGGCGCTCGCTGCGGCGGCCCAGGAGCGCGGCTCACGGCTCGAGTTGCTGCGCTACCAGGTCGGCGAGCTGGAGGCCCTGGCCCTCGAGCCGGGCGAGGTCGAGTCATTGGCCGAGGAGCAGTCACGCCTGATGAACCGCGGCCGTCTGGCCGAGGCGACCCGCGAGGCCCTGGAACTCGCCTACGAGGGCGAGGAGCTCAACGCCCACGGGCTGGTCAGCCGCGCGCTGGTGCAGCTGCGAGCGGCAGCGGAGCTGGACGGCTCGCTGGCGGCCCCGCTAGCGTTGCTGGAGGAAGCGGCGATATCGCTCAAGGAGGCGGGCGGCGAACTCGCCGCCTACCTCGAGTCGCTCGACGTGGATCCCGAACGGCAGGAATGGGTCGAGCGACGGGTCGCTGCGATCGAGGAGCTGGCGCGGAAGCACCGCGTCGGCGCCGATGAACTCCCGGGTCAGCTCGACGCGCTGTCCGCGGAACTGGCCTCGCTCGAGAACTCGGAGGTCGTCCTGGCGGGGATCGAGCGGCGACTGGCGGAGTCGCGGGCACGTTACGACAAGGCCGCCGCCAGGCTCACGGCTGCGCGCCGCAAGGCAGCCCGGCGACTCGCTTCGGCGGTGACCGAACTGATGTCCGTGCTCGGCATGCCCGGCGGACGCTTCGACATCACGGTCTCGGAAGCGGCGCGCGGCGAGCCCTCGCCCGACGGCGACGATGTCGCCGAGTTCCTGGTCAGCGCCAATCCGGGACAGCCGGTCAAGCCCATCGGCAAGGTCGCCTCCGGCGGCGAGCTGTCGCGCATCAGCCTGGCCGTGCAGGTCGCCGCCGCGCGCGCCTCGGCGACTACCTGCATGATCTTCGACGAGGTCGACGCGGGCGTCGGCGGCGCAGTCGCCGAGATGGTGGGCCGTCAGCTCGGGCAGCTGGGCGCTCGCGGGCAGGTGCTGTGCGTGACGCACCTCGCCCAGGTCGCAAGCCAGGCCCACCACCAGATCCGCGTCACCAAGCTGACCGACGGCAGGACGAGCCGAATGACCCTGGCAGAACTCGGCCCCGACGAACGCGTCGAGGAGCTGGCCAGGATGCTCGGAGGTGTGGACATCACGCGCAAGGCGCGCGATCACGCGCGGGAGATGCTGGGCAGGGCGCGCTCGAGCCGGAGCTGAGGGTCAGGCTCTCGAGGCTCGACCGCCTACGTCGCTCGCTGTTTCCTGTTAGGGCAGTCCTTGCGCCGGCAGCGGCCGTACAGAATCAGGTTGTGCTCGGCGATGTCGAATCCGAGCCGGCCGGCCACGTCCAGTTGCCGCTGCTCGATCCCGCAGTCCATGAACTCCTCGACCTTGCCGCAATCCATGCAGACGATGTGGTCGTGGTGCTCGCCCTGGTTGAGCTCGAACACCGACGTGCCGCCCTCGAAGTGGTGCCGCTTGACGAGCTCGGCCTGCTCGAACTGGGTCAGCACCCGGTAGACCGTGGCCAGGCCCACTTCCTCCCCTTGGTCGATGAGCGTCCGGTAGATCTCCTCGGCCGACATGTGCCTGCCACCGCCGCCGGCCAGGATCTCCAGGATCTTGACGCGCGGGAGCGTGACCTTGAGTCCGGCCTTGCGAAGTTCGTCGCTTTCCAATGGCGTCGCTCCGTTCGGCTGCGCCGTGGGCATCGGCTATGATGGAGGACCATTATTGCCCAGGACGACGCCTCATGCGACCAGCCCGGACCTTCCCGCCGAAGATGCTCGCGGCCGCGACGCTCGCCTGCCTGCTCGCGGCCTGCGTCTATCGGGTCGACACTCAGCAGGGCAACCTGCTCGAGGCCGAGCAGATCGACCAGGTGGAAGTCGGCATGACGCGCAGCCAGGTCCGCTTCCTTCTGGGAACGCCGATGGTGGCGGATCCCTTCGACCAGTCGCGTTGGGACTACGTCTACTACTTCCGCAGCGGCAAGACGGGGCGGCGGAGCAAGTCGCACGTCATCGTCTGGTTCGACGGCGACACCGTCGCCCGGATCGACATGCCGGAGCCGGTGGCGCCGACGAAGCGCGGCTGAACGAGGCACCGACCGGGCTCAGCTCCTCTTCGGCCGGGTGCCGCCGCCCATCGTGCGCCCCTCGCGCGCCAGCCTGCGACGCCTGGACCTGGGATCCTGCGGCAGCGGGCGCAGGATCTCCACGCGATCGCCTTCCTCGAGCTGGCTGTCCCCGTCCACGACCTTGCCGTAGATGCCGTAAGCCAGGCCTGCCCGCTCCGTCGCGGCTCGCCCGGCGAGCAGGCCGGACGCGACGACCGCCTCCGCGACGGTCGCTCCCTGCGGCAACTTCACGGACACGACCCGCTGGGATGTCGGCTCGGCCAGCACGACGCTCGCCCGGATGGCGGGCCTGTCACACATAGACGGATCTCGCGCGCCGCACGAAGGCGTCCACGAGCTGGTTGCATATCGACTCGAAGGTGGGCCCGAGCAGCAGCCCGGCGAGGGAGCTGCGCGTCTCGAAGCGCATGAGCAGCTCGACGCGGCTGCCCGAGCCGCCGATCTGCCTGAAATCCCAGCGGCCGTCGAGCATCGTGAACGGGCCTTCGACGAGGTGCATTTCCAGAAACTCGCCCGTAACGAGCCGGTTCCGCGTCGTGAACTCGGCGCGGGTCCGTCCGCGCGCCAGGGCCAGGCGGGCGATCACGTGCTCGCCCTCGCGCTCGATCACCGAGGCACCGGAGCACCAGGGCAGGAACTCGGGGTAGCGCTCCACGTCGGCCACCAGGTCGAACATCTGAAGCGCCGTGTAGGAGACCAGCGCGCTGCGCCTGACTTCGCGCATCGGTTCCTCCTGGCGGCCCGTTCGCGGGCGCGTGATTGTCGTTCAACGGGTCGGGTGCGACAAGCGTCGCGCCGATACAATGGCCGCCCCGAGGACGGGAAACCATGGCGAAGCAGGAAGGCAAGCCCGGCACCATCGCGCTCAACAAGAAGGCGCGGCACGACTATTTCATCGAGGATCGCCTCGAGGCGGGCCTTGCCTTGAAGGGCTGGGAGGTCAAGGCGCTGCGCGCGGGACGCATGCAGCTGAAGGAAGGCTACGTTCTGCTCAAGGACGGCGAGGCGTGGCTCTTCGGGGCGCACGTCGCACCGCTTCCCACGGCTTCGACCCACGAGATCGCGGACCCCACGCGCTCGCGCAAACTGCTGCTGCACCGACGTCAGATCGACAGCCTGGTCGGCGCCGTGGAGCGCCGCGGCTACACGCTCGTGCCGCTCGCCGTGTACTGGAAGGACGGACGCGCCAAGCTCGAGATCGGCCTGGCCAGGGGCAAGAAGCAGCACGACAAGCGCGCCGACTCGCGCGAGCGGGACTGGCAGCGCGAGAAGGCGCGCCTCATGAAGCACCGTCGCTGAGCGGCCGCCACGCCGCCCGCCCGCGTCGGCCGGCGCGGGCGACGCCGCCGTCGAGGCATCGCCCGCGGACGGCTCACGGCAGGTCGAATACAAGAACCTCGGCGCCCCGGCCGGCGCTCAGCCGAAGGTCCGTCTCGCCGGTGAGGCGCAGGGCGTCTCCGGCTGCGAGCGACGCGCCGTTCACGGTCAACTCTCCAAGGGCAAGGTGGACGTAGACTCGCCGGCCTTCGCCGATCGCGAGCGTGCCCTCCTCGGCGCCGTCGAACAGGCCGGCGTAAACACGCGCATCCTGCTGGAGGGTTACCGAGCCCTCGGCCCCGTCCGGCGACGCAACGAGGCGGAGACGCCCCCGCTTGTCAGCCGGCTCGAAGCGGGCCTGCTGGTAGCTCGGCGCCATGCCTCTTCGGGCCGGCTCGATCCAGATCTGCAGGAAGTGCACCGGCACGTCGCCGGATGGATTGAACTCCGAGTGCAGCACGCCCGTCCCGGCGCTCATGCGCTGGACGTCCCCGTACGTGATCACCGAGCCGTTGCCCATGCTGTCCTTGTGCTCGAGGGCGCCCTCGAGCACGTAGCTGATGATCTCCATGTCTCGATGCCCGTGGGTGCCGAATCCCTGACCCGGGGCGACGCGATCATCGTTGATCACGCGCAGCGGCCCGAACCCCATGTGGGCCGGGTCGTAGTAGTCGGCGAAGGAAAAGCTGTGGCGGGAGTCGAGCCAACCGTGGTTGGCGTGCCCTCTCTCGTCGCTCCGTCTTA
>LJNS01000047.1 GCA_001303245.1 Gammaproteobacteria bacterium SG8_30 | reverse complement strand
TCGGCCTGGAGCGAACGGACCGAGACTCGCCCGAACAGCAGTGCGAAGGGCGCGTGATCGAGGTGGATACCTGTCGCGTCGACGACGACCCGGTTCGTGCCGAGGCGGAATCGGTCGATCCGCAGCGGCCCCGCCAGCCTGCCGGCGGCCCCTTCGACCCGGATGCCGGCCACGTCGAGCGCCTCGAGCGCGGCGATGACGCGATCGAGTCCCTGCTGCGTCGTGAACAGCCAGGCCACGGCGGCGGCGAGCGACAGTGCGAGCCCGCATAGAACTGCGAGGGCGATTGCGACGCTGCGCTTCCGTGGGGTCACAGGATCGCGGCGAGCGGCCGGACTCGGAGATGGACTGCGCGACGTCGATGCCGACGCTCAGGAACGGCAGCCGGTAACGCACGCCGACGCCGGCCGAGTACTCCAGCCGGTCGCCCCAGCTGTTGAACGCGTTGCCCGCGTCGAGGAAGACCGCGGCGGCCAGGTTCCTAGGCAGTGCCCGCTCGAGTTCGACGCTCAGGACGAGCTTGTGGCGACCGCCCACCTTGTTGCCGAACTCGTCCACCGGAGAGAGCTCGTTCAGGCCGTAGCCGCGGACGCTGCGGTCGCCGCCGGCAAAGAACCGGTACTGCGACGGAAGCTCCTCGAAGTCGCCGACCGCGCTGGTCCCGATCTCGCCCCGCACCAGCAGGTTCCAGGGACCGCCGAGGGCGAAGCGTCGGTCGTCGCGGACGCGAAGCCGCAGGAAGTTCGAGTCCGAGCCCAGCGCGCTCGCCGAGCCGAGCAGCTCGGCGAGGAGACCCCGGTCGACCGCCTCGGCGTCCAGGAACCCGGGCGGGAGCAGGGCGAAGGAGATCCCCGGCACCAGCAGCAGCGTGCGGTCCTGGGCGATGGCCGGGTCTGGGACCGGCGCCGTCGTGTCGGGCAGGCTGTCGCGCGTGTAGTCGAGGTTTGCGAACAGCACACGCTGCCATCTGCCGCGCACCTGCGTGAGGCTCGGGCGCAGCGACGCACCACGCGTCTCGACGTCGCCGCGCTTCGTGACGCCCAGGACCAGCTTGGTCGAGAACTTCTCGAGCGCCGGGTCCTCCCAGGGGATTACGTAGTCGAGCTCGATCGATTGCTCGGGCGTGGAAATGCGGCCGAGCGCGCTGAGGCGATGACCCCGTGCGTTCAACTGGCGATTCGTCCAGCCCAGCAGCACCCGCAGCTCGGTGTCGGTCGCGTAGCCCGCGCCGATCCGGTACCGGTTGCGCTTGTTCTTCTCCGAGGTGATCCGGATCGGGACCGTCAGGGTGTCCCGGTCGCGCGTCTGTGGCAGGACCTCGACGACCGAGAAGTAGTCGGAGTCGTCGAGGGCGAACTGCGTGCGCAGCAGGAGTGTCGCGTCGTACCAGTCGCCCTGCCTGTAGCGCAGATAGCGGCGCACGAGGCCCGGGTCCAGGAAGTCCTGTTCGATCGTCGTCTCGCCGAACCGGTAGCGCTCTCCGGTGTCGAGCGTCAGCAGTGCCCTCGCCTCGAGTCGCTCCGGGTCGACCCGCAGTTCGGCGCGGCTCCAGCTCGCGTCCAGGTAGCCGTTGCTGGCGGCCGCCCGCTGCAGGGCGCTCTTGAGCCGATCGTAGTCGGCGTGGCTCAGCTGCTCGCCCACGCGCAACGGCGACGCCTTCAGCACCTCGGTGAGGAAGGGCTGGTCGCGGCCGGGGCCCTGCAGCCGCACGTCGGCGTCGACGAGCCGCACGGCTGGCCCCGGATAGATCGCGATCACCGCCTTCCAGCCGCCCTCCTGCTCCGTCAGCGAGGTGACGACCTCCGCGCCGTAGTAGCCGAAGGGCTTGAGCGCAGACCTCGCTTCACGCTCGGCACGCCGCAGCAGGCGCGCGACCTTCTCCTCGTCGAGGTCGGGCGCATTGGCATAGCGCTTGAGGCTCAGGAACGCGAGCACGTTCTCGCGCAGCTCGTCCTCGACGCCCGCGACCCGGACTTCTATGGTCGCGCTCCAAGCCGCCGGCACGGCCGTCACGAGCAGGATCAGCAGCAGGATTCGTACGATCGGCAGCATGTGCATTGGCGGGACGCGCACGGGACGCCTCCCGGCATTATCGGTGCTCGTTGCCGGTTGCCGCGCTGCGAAAAGCGAACGTCGTCCGCCCGGTGGTCTCGCCCTGTGCATCGTAGCTGCGCTCGTCGACCCGGATCGTGCCGTCACGGTGCACCAGCACGACCGTGGCGCAGCGGGTGCCGTATTGCGGGTCGACGATGAAGGGCGCGGACACCAGCCGCTCTCGCTCGATGCCGATGCCGGTGTCCGGCAGGGACTCGTCCGGGGCGGGAAGCCGGTCCTTGAGCGCGCGAAACAGCGCGTCCACCGTCCAGCGGCCGGAGTCGAGCAGTGCCGCGACGCGTTCACGCGCCCGCACCACCTTCGGCCATGGCACGTCGAGCCGGTCGTTGCTCAGCCCGTAGAGGCCGGATCGCAGGCTGCGAGACTCGGGGGACGGGTGGTTGGTCACGTAGACGAGGCTGGTATCGTCGAACAGCAGCAGGTTGAAACCGGAATATCGCCCTGCGCGCCCGGCAAGATCGGCCCCGAACTCGGCGGCCGGGCGGAGTCCTGCGAGGAAGGCCGGAACCAGTTCACCGCGGGACGGCCCGCCGGATTGCAGCGCCCCCGGTGCCCGGAAGTTCGTGACTACGCCGACCCTGCCGTGCCGGTCTACCCCGAGCCAGGTGCCGCCGGCCTGCAGGTCCCGGCCCGCGAGCAGGACGGCAGGCCCGTCCCACCAGCCCAGCGGAACCGCGGGCCGGGCGTGGAACTCGTCCCGGTGGCCCACCAGCACGAGGCGGTACGCCGCATGGCGGTCGAACGCCGCGACGAGCAGGCACATCAGCGGACCCCGCGCCGCCGCCCGCGCCGGATCGCGGCAACGACCAGCCACATCACGGCGGCCAACGCGACGAAGGGAGCGAGCAGTGCGGCGGCAGCCAGCACGCCTGCGCCCACGAGTTCCCCAGTGGACAGGACGGGATTGGCAAGTCCGGCGGTGGCGGCGGTCGACTTGGCGCGCGTCAGCGAGGTGAGCGAATAGGTGGCGGCCGTCGCGCCGCCGCCGGCAACGAGCGCTGCCAGCCACCTGAGCCAGCCCGGCAAGTCGGCCATGACGCTCGCCGCCACGACGACGCCGGCCGCGAGGGCCAGCGGGGCCGCCACTAGGTCGAGCAGGTTGTCCACGCCCGGCAGGTAGTAGGCGCTGACCTCGAGCGCGGTGGCGAGGCCGAGCGCCGTCAGCGCAGCCGGTTCCCCGAGCCAGTCGAAGCCCGCCGCGGGCTCGATCCAGCCATAGTGGATCGCAAGACCCGTCGCGAGCAGTGGCACGAAGGCCCGGAACCCCGCGGCGGCAGCCAGGGCGAGCCCGGTGGCGATCGAGAGAGCGAGGTCGAGTGACTCCATAGGCTCATGCCTGCCGGCGGATCAGGTCCAGGCATCCCAGGCGGTCTTGACGATCAGCAATGATGCCACCGCTATCAGCAGGCGCCGCAGGAAGCGGTTGCCATGCCGGACCGCCAGCGAGGTGCCGGTGACCGCGCCGGCGACGTTGAACAGGGCCATCAACGCCCCGATTGTCCACCATACCCGCCCGTGGTGGGCGAACAGGGCGACTGCGGCGACGTTGCTCGACAGGTTGACCACCCTGCTGCAGGCCGCCGCCCGCAGGAAGTCGTAGCCGAACAGCCGCACGAAGACCAGGATCAGGAAGGTGCCGACGCCAGGTCCGAAAAAGCCGTCGAAGAACCCGAGCCCGAGGAAAGCCGTTCCCGCGAAGGCCAGGCGAACCGGCGAAAGCGCTCGTGGTGCGTGCTCGCGACCCAGGTCTCGATCCCAGACGATGTAGGCCAGGACGAGCGCCAGCATCACCGGCACGAGCGCGCGGAAGGCATCGTCCGCCAGGCGCGTGACCGTTGCCGCGCCGGCGACGCTTCCGGTGAATGCGATCGCGCACGCCGGCAGCACCGCGCGCCAGGGGATGGCGACGGCGCGCGCATAGCGGACCACGGCGGCTCCCGTCCCCAGGATGCTCGCCAGCTTGTTGGTGCCCAGCAGGAAGGGATGCGCGGCCTGCGGAAAGGCGGCCAGCAGACCGGTCAGCTGGATCAGGCCGCCGCCTCCCACGGTGGCATTGACAATGCCCGAGAGGTAGGCCGCCGCCAGCACCAGCAGGACCTCGGAGCCCGGACTCACCTCCGCAGCGTCCAGAGCCGGACGCCGGGCTCCTCCGCCAGGGGCCGCGTTGCGCCCGTGTCGTACCAGTCGGAGATCAGCCGGAACGATACCGAATGGGGTGTCGGCAAGGACACCGCACCGCTCGCGATCTCCCCGCGCGTGAACCAGCGGGCATCCTCGAGCTCGTCGTCTCCCAGGCGGATCTCGCGCGTCGCGGCCTCGGCGACGAACCCGAGCATCAGTGAGGACGGGAAGGGCCAGGGCTGGGACGAGTGGTAGCGGGCGCGGCCCGTGCGCACGCCGGTCTCCTCCAGCACCTCGCGCCGGACGGCATCCTCGAGGCTCTCGCCCGGCTCGACGAAGCCCGCGAGCGTCGAGTATCGCCCCTCCGGCCAGCTCGGTTGGCGACCCAGCAAGGCCCTCTCGCCGTCGGTCACGAGCACGATGACGGCTGGATCCAGCCGCGGGAACCACTGCGCGCCGCAGCGCTCGTCGGCGCAGGCCATGACGTGTCCCGCCTGCTCGGCGCGGGTCGGAGTCCCGCAGCTGCCACAGTAGCGATGCCTTCGGCGCCAGCTCACCATCGCGCGCGCGTAGGCCAGCACGCCGGCCTCGTCGTGCTCGAGGGCGCCGCCCGTGAGCCTCAGGTCGACAAACTCCGCTTGCGCGCGGAGTGCCGGCGGGGACTCTCCCGCGAGCTCCGCGGCGAACACGACCTGGTCCCGGAACGTGCCGAGCAGGATCAGCTCGGCCGGATCGACGACGGCGAGGAGCTGCTCATCCCAGGGCAACAGGCACGCGGCCGGCCCGGTGCCGCCCACCAACAGGTTGCGGGAGCGCCAGACCGGGACGATCCGCGCGGCGGGCCCCGCGAGGGCGCGCGCAACCGCTGCAGGGTCCCGACGGGGCGGATCCAGGCGGTCGACGTACGGGCCCGCGAACACGTTGGGCCGCTCGGATCCGGTCATGCGGGGCTCGCTCCTCGTGGAAGAGCGAATTCTACCCGCTCGTTGGCCGGGCCCGGCCGGGCCGCGAATCAGGTCGCCGCCGGCTCCAGTGGCGCGTCGCCGCAGAAACAGCAGCCGGCGGGCCGCCGACCGAAGGCAGGCACGACCAGCAATGCCCCGCACATCGAGCAGTTGTCGAGTGCGAGTTCCCGCTGGCGCTCGAGTGCCCTGCGCAGGAAGCAGGCGTGCTCGAAGCCGAGTTGGGGCCGCCCGTACTCCTGCAGGAAGGTTTCCCAGGCCACGCAGAACAACTCGGCCCATCTCAGTCGCTCGGGCGTCCCGGGTTGCGAGCTGTCGGAAGACTCCAGGAGCCCGTACTGGCAGAGGATGGAGGCCAGGCCGGAGGACTGCCGGCGCAGCAGCGCGTTGCGCAGGAAATAGGCGGCTTGGCGGGGCGGTTTGCCGCGGTGGCGGCGGACGTCCGCGGCACCGAGGTGCTGCACGTAGCTGCGAAACAGCTTGCGGATGCGGTCGTCGGACAGACCTGTCCAGCTGCGGATCGTTCCGGTGCGGGCCTCGTGCCGTATCAGGCGGAACGCGAGGTCGAACTTGAGCCGGTCGCGGGTGTAGCGATCGTCGGTGATGCGCATGGCGGGATCTCGTTGACGGCCGGCGTAGTCACTGGTACTTTTTTACCAGCAAACGGGGACCGGGCCAAGATCCGGAGCGCGCGTCAATCGTGCGCATACGGGGAGAAAACCATGAACGAGCAGTCGCTCGCGCTTCTGCCGCCCCCGGGCAGCACGCACTGGATGCAGCGCGAACCCCTCAGCGAGCGGATGCTCGCGGACATTGCCGAGGTCAACACGGTGTTCGTGGCCCTGGCGCTGGAGCTCCACCTGCTGCGTCCGGGAATGCCGGTGCTCGGGCTCCCGGCGCACCTCTTGCCGGGGCTCGCGCGCCAGGGGCGGATCGGGATCGGCAGCCTGCGACTTCCGTACGTGCTGTTCGACCTGCGTTTTCGCGACCCGGGCTATTGGCGCGACCAGCTCACGGGAGTCGTGTCGGTGCAGGACAGCGAGGGAACGCGTGCCACGGACGTGCGCCTCGTCCGGTTTGCGCGTACGGCTCTCACCCTCGCCTGGCACCTGGCGCAGTCCGACCCCCGGGCCGCTCGCCTGGCCTTCGGGCTCGAGACGGCCACCGAGTCCCTGCTGGTCGGCCTTTCGGTCGGGGCGCTGGACTCGCTGGCGCGGCGCATGGCACCGGCGCTCGCGGCGCGCTTCTGCACGCGCGAGCGCTTCTGGTCGATGCTCGGCGATGCCGCGCGCACGGGCACCGATCCTGCCTGCATCGAGAGGGTCCGGCTGCTCGGACTGCAGCTGCAGGGTGCCGATGCGGCGCGTGCCCAGCAGCTCTACCGCCGCCAGCGCCGCAGCACCCAGGCGTAGACCGCGAGGTTCGTCGCGAGCAGCAGGGAAGCCAGTACCACCTGCACGGCGGGCGTCAGCCCGGGCGGATAGACGAGCGGGAGCAGGTATTGCTCGACGAAGCCGGTCTCGTACGCGTCCCGGCCAGCCAGCCGCCGGAAGTGGTTCTCGAGCGGAGTCAGCGGGCAGATTCCGCCGGAGAGCTCGATCCACGCTGCCCACGCGAGGCTCGGCACGTGCAGCGCAGCGAGCCAGCGGCGCCAGGCCGCGAGCAGCCCGCCGAGCGCTGCGAACAGGATGAACAGCGCGTGCAGTACGAGGACGGCGTCCGCCGCCAGCGCGTAGCGCAGCTCAGCCGCCACGCGGCCGCTCCGGGATTCCGGCAGTCGGCCGACGGCGGCAGCGGGCGCGTGGCGGCGAACGGCTCGGCATCAGACTGGGCTCGGTTGCTTGCCTGACCCCGCGGAGTTTACGCTTCGCGCCTCGTTCCGCACCCGCGGCCGCCTCCGGTTCCCCCATGCAGGCGCTATCCATCAGGAGCCTCGCCAAGACGTACGACAACGGCGTCCAGGCGCTCAAGGGCATCGACCTCGACGTGCGCGAGGGCGACTTCTTCGCGCTGCTCGGGCCGAACGGCGCCGGCAAGACCACCGCGATCGGCATCGTCACGTCGCTGGTGACCAAGACGTCCGGCAGCGTCAGCGTGTTCGGGCACGACATCGACCGGAAACTCGAGCTCGCCAAGTCCTGCATCGGACTCGTCCCGCAGGAAGTGAACTTCAACATGTTCGAGAAGGTGTTCACGATCGTCGTGAACCAGGCCGGTTTCTACGGCATTCCCAGGCCGCTCGCACGCGAGCGCACCGAGAAGTACCTGCGACAGCTGCAGCTGTGGGAGAAGCGCGATGCGATCGCCCGCTCGCTGTCGGGCGGCATGAAGCGACGCCTGATGATCGCGCGCGCGCTCGTCCACGAGCCGCGCCTGCTCATCCTGGACGAGCCCACCGCGGGCGTCGACATCGAGATCCGCCGGTCGATGTGGGAGTTCCTGCGCGGCATCAACGCCAAGGGAACGACCATAATCCTCACGACGCACTACCTCGAGGAGGCGGAGAATCTCTGCCGCAACATCGCGATCATCGATCGCGGCCGCATCATCGAGCACGACAGCATCGCCAACGTGATCCGCAAGCTGCACCAGGAGACCTTCGTCCTGAACTTCCGCGACGCCGTGGACCGGTTGCCCGAGCTGCCCGGCTTCGCGCCGCGGCAGGTGGACGGCCACACGATGGAGGTGGAAGTATCGAAGGAGCAGAGCCTGAACGAGATCTTCGCCCGCCTCTCCGCGGCCGGCATCGAGGTGGTGAGCATGCGCAACAAGGTCAACCGCCTCGAGGAACTGTTCATGCGCCTCGTCGAGGGTGGCACCGCTGCGCAGCCGGCCGGGGAGTCCAAGACGTGAACGCCAGCGGGGCTCAGGTGCAGGAAAATCCGCGGTCCGGCGCGCGCGTCCGCTGGGTCGGCTACCAGACGATCGTCCGCCGCGAATTCGGCCGGATCGTGCGCATCTGGGGACAGACCGTCGTGCCGCCGGCCGTCACCGCGTCGCTGTACTTCATCATCTTCGGCAGCCTCATCGGCCGGCGCATCGGCCAGATGGACGGCTTCGACTACATGCAGTACATCGCGCCCGGCCTGATCATGATGTCGGTCATCACCAATTCCTTCGGCAACGTCGTCTCGAGCTTCTTCGGCGCGAAGTTCGGCAAGCACCTCGAGGAGCTGCTCGTCTCGCCGCTGCCGAACTGGCTGATCGTCCTCGGCTACGTGACCGGCGGCATCATGCGCGGACTGCTGGTCGGCACCCTGGTGACCGTGGTGGCGCTGCTGTTCACGTCGTTGCCGGTCGCGCATCCCCTGCTGATCGTGGCCTCGGTGATCCTCACCTCCGTCGTGTTCGCCCTCGGCGGCTTCTTCAACGCGATCTTCGCGAAGAACTTCGAGCAGATCTCCTGGTTCCCGACCTTCGTGCTGGCGCCGCTGACCTACCTGGGCGGCGTCTTCTACTCGGTATCGCTCCTGCCCGGCTGGGCGGAGCGGATTTCCTATGCGAATCCCATCCTCTACATGGTCAACGCCTTCCGCTACGGCTTCCTGGGCACGAGCGACGTCGACGTCACGCTGGCGATCGGTATCACGATGGCCGCGGCGGCGATCATGTTCGCGATCGTCGTGACGCTCATGAACCGGGGCACCGGCATCCGGGAGTAGCGGGATGTGCGGGCGCTACGCGTTCTTCTCACCTGCGGAGGCGGTGCGTCGCAGCTTCGCGGTCGAGGCCGTGCCGGCCCTCGAGCCCCGTTACAACGTCGCTCCGACGCAGGCCGTGCCGGCCGTCAGGGAAGGGCCTGACGGACACCGCTCGGTCGCGCTGCTGCACTGGGGCCTCGTGCCGTCGTGGGCGAAGGAACGGGCCCTCGGCAACCGCATGATCAACGCCCGCTGCGAGACCCTGGCCGAGCGGCCGGCCTTCCGTCGCGCGTACCGCAGCCGCCGCTGCATCCTGCCGGCCGACGGCTGGTACGAGTGGCAGCCGGGCGCGTCGGGGAAGCAGCCCTGGTTCATCTGCGCGCAGGACGGAGGGCTGCTGGGGCTGGCGGGCCTCTGGGAGTCGTGGCGCGCGCCCGATGGAGGCACGCTGGAGTCGTGCGCGATCATCACCACCGATGCCTCGGCCTCGGTCGCGCACATCCACCACCGGATGCCGGTCGTGCTGCCGGCGGAGGCCTACGGTCCCTGGCTGGATGCCGCGGAGCACGACTCGCGGGATCTCGGCCGATGGCTCGCGCCCTGCGACCCGGCGCTGCTCCGCGCCCACCCTGTCAGCCGGCGCGTCAACAATCCGCGCCACGAGGGCCCGGAGCTGATCGAGCCCGCCGGCGAGCGTTAGGCCCGCTCCGCGCTATTTCTGGACCCACTGGCCCCCGGCGTTGCGGTACCACCAGCCGCTGCGCGCCTTGGCGATCCAGCGCTGGGCAAAGGTGCCGCGGATGTCGCTCTCCCACTCGGGATGGCCGTTGGCCGCCGCGATCTCGCGATAGAGCGCGTTGCGATCGGAATTCTCGTCGGCGACGAGCTTGCGGACGGCATTGCGCTCGGCGAGCGGCACCGCGTTCGGGTCGCGGATGTCGACCAGCCCGTCGGCGGTCAGCCCGATCGCGCCCGAGTCGTAGTGCTTGGCGAGCTGGCCGTGGCGCGACTCCATCGAGGCGGTCAGCTTGCGGATCGCCGGCGAGGAGATGTCGATGTCCGCCTGCGCGTTTGCGGGCGGGACGAGGAAGTCGAGCACGCCCCGGGTGGCGGCCAGCAGTACCTCGGCTGGCGCCGGCACCGCGATGGATGACTGTTCGTTGCCCTTCGCCTCGCCGCCCCAGACGTCCTCGATGATCCGATCGGCCGCTTTCTCCGCTGCGGCGGCGGGAAAGTAGACGTTGATGGTGACGCAGGCGGCGAGCGAAACGGCGGCGGCAGCCAGGGTCAGGGTGATCGAACGCGTCATCGGTCGTGACTCCTCGGCAGTAACCCGGAGGCAGTGTGTCCGGGTGTGCCTGAACGGACTGTGAACCGCAGCAAGCTTACCGCAAGCCGGCGCGGCGGGCCGGGCTTCACTGAACCACCGGTCCGGAGGACTGCGTGATGGCACCTAGCTGCCGGACCAGGCGGGTCCACGCGACGCGCCGCTGGTTGCCGATGACGTCGATGCGGGGCAGTCCCGACCCCTTCACGATGTAGTAGCCACCCTGCGCAGGCTCGATGCCTTCCATCCGGCAGACGTCGTTGGCGAGTGTGCAGGACAACCCGAGCCTGTCATAACGGAAGCTGTCGAAGAACCTGAGGAACCCGCTCTGCAGCGCGGCCGCGACACTGCCGCCGCTGCCGCCGCCGATGCTCGACAGGTTGGACACGGCCCGCTGGCTGATGCGGTGCGGGCTGCGGTCGCCGGGCGTCGTGAACAGGCGAGCCTCGAAGGAAACGGGCATCCAGTCGAACATCTCAAGGTCGTGGACGAATCCCGACAGCCGGCCGGTGATCATGCCGAACTCGAAAGTGCTCGTTATCTTTTCGAGGTCGAGCGCCTCGATCTCGATGTCCGCGAACAGCTGCGGGTACTGCCCGAGAGGATCCCGCATCTTCAGGTCCCCCAGCGTCACGCGGCCGTCGAAGACCTGCGCCTCGAGGTTGCCGCCTAGGGTCACCAGGCCGTCGGCCAGTTCGAGCCTCGGAATGCGTCCTGCGAGCGTGCCGGAGAACTCCGGCCAGCCGAATGCCCGCGCAATGCGAGCCATGCTGATGGGCTGGAGTTCCGCGTCGAAGCGCACGTACATCTGGGGCGTGCCGGCGTGCCGGATGCGCAGGGTCTCCACGGCGAGCCCGCCGTCGAAGACCGGTAGCACGACCGGGTCCAGCAGCCGGAAGTGCCTCCCCGTCGTGGTGAACGGCACCTCGGCGGCGCCGAACTCGAGGCCCCACAGGCGCAGGGCGCTCCACGCGAGGCGGGACTTGAACAGTTCGCTGTCGACCTGCGGCGCGAGCTCGTTGCGCAACTCCTCGTTGAACCAGCTGAAATGGCCGCCCAGACCCTCGACCGACAACGCTCCGCTCACGCTGTCGAGCAGCACGTCGCCGAGCGTGAGCTCGAGCCGGCTCGGCAGGCCCTCGTCGACGTCGACTTCTCCGGTCACCCGTCCGGCGCCCTCGATGTCCGCGAAGTGGGTCGAAATGAGGGCAGGGGCGGCGTAGACGCGCAGGGCGCCGCCGACGTCGACCTCCTCCAGGCGCAGCCGCGCCTGCACCAGGGCCGGCACGTCCCCGAGTCCGAGCGTCGCGGACCCTGAGACCGAACCCACCCCTCGTTGCCGGAAGTGCAGCGACTTGAGCGCGATGGAGTCGAATGCCGACGACAGCCGGCCCGAGACCTCGCCCTCGACCGGGTGGTCGGAGAAGTCGAGGAACACCGGCTCGGCATACGCCTGGCCCGTGGCGACCTCCAGGCCAAGCTCGACTCGCCAGCCGTCAGCCGCCGTGGGCGGCTCCAGCTCGAAAGACAGGCCGGTGGCCAGTCCTTCGCCGGCGAGCGTGCCCGCCTCGTCGGCGAAGTTGAGATCGACGAGTGCGACGGAGCCGGTCGCGCCGAGCAGGGCTTCGCCCCGCCCCTCCAGCCGGACCGAGGCGGTCGCCACGCCAGACAGGGTGACGCCTTCGGGCACGAGGTCGCCGGTGGCGGAGAGCGAGGCGAGGCCTGCGAGCGGGACCTGCGAGGCCTCGATCTCGGCCGTCCAGCCGTTCGAGCCGGTCCGTGCCGCGAGCGCCACCGCGCCTCCCGCGAGCCGCAATTCCGGCAGCGACAGCGCCAGGGAGTCGCGCCCCGTCAGGCTGGCGTCGAGCGACGTGTCCTGCGCGCCGAGCTCGCCGAACCGGCCGGCGACCCTCCCCGCGGGGCAGGCGAGGCGGTCCGGGGCCGCCGACAGCTCCGGGCAGCGAACCGCGAGCGCCTCGATCCGCTCCGGCGTCGCGAGGCCGTCAACTTCCGCGGCATAGAATGTCGCGTCCGCCGACGCGTGCCCGCTCGGGCGCAGCACGAGGTCCACACCATGCGCACGGATGCCGGCCCACTCGATGCTGTCCGCCCCGAGCCTGACGCGAACCGCGGCCTGCGCGCCCTCAGGCGAGATGGCGACGAGTGCCAGCAGCAGGCAGGTCGGCGCTCGCCGGATGCCGGGCCGGGAACTGCCGAACGGTCGGGTGAGGGCCATAGCACGATTAGCCGTCGTGGCGCTTGCGCAGTCAAGGTCCGGTCGTGGCGATGGCTGGCCATCGTGGTGGCCGTGGCGCTGCTGGCAGGCTGCGGCAGCACGCGGCTCGTCTACAGCCAGCTCGACGTGCTGCTGCCCTGGTACTTCCGCGACTACGTGGACCTGGACACGGGGCAGCGCAGGCAGCTCAAGCGCAGCGTGGACCTCCTGCTCACCTGGCACCGCGAGTCGCAGGTCGGGCGCTACGCGGCGTTCTTCAGCGATCTCGCGGACGAGGCCGCCTCTCCCCTCGGCTACGAGCGCATCGAAGCGGCCCGACGCACCCTCGACGGCTTCTGGGACGAGGTCGTGCAGCAGGTGACCCCGGAGGCGGCGGGTCTGCTCGCGACGCTGGATGATTCGCAGGTCGATGACATGTTCCGCCGCATCGAGGAGAAGGACGCGGAACGGGCGGACGAGGCGCGCGCGCGCAGCGAGGCGGAGCGTCTCGAGCGAAGCGAGAAGATGCTGCGTCGCCAGGCCGAGCGCTGGACCGGCCGGCTGGACGAGACCCAGCGCGCGATCGTTGCCGACTGTGCGGCCGGGCTGTCCGGCGACGTCGAGGGCTGGCTCAACAGCCGCCGCCGCTGGCAGCAGGCCTTGCGCGAGGCGATGGCGAGTCGAGGCGACCGGGATCGCTTCGAGCCCGCTCTCGAGCGGCTGTTGGCCGACGGCGAGTCCTTCTGGGAGGAAGACTACCGCCGCCATTTCGTGGCCGACCGCGAGCGGGTCCTGCGGATGATGGCGGAGCTCGATGCGTCGCTCGATGCCGGGCAACGGGAACACCTGCAGGAGCGCCTTCGCCGCTGGGCGCTCGACTTCGAGGCGATCGCAGGCGGGGCCTGAGCGTCCGGATGCCTGCCGCCTCGGGTCGAGCCGGTCCCGACGACGCGCCGCGTCCCCACGCGCGTGGGGTAAACTCCGGAGCGGGTAGGCAGGGGGTGCAGATGTCGGCCAAGCGTGCGCTCGTGGTGGACGACTCCAAGTCGGCCCGGGTCGTTCTCAGCAGGATGCTCGAGAGGTACGGCATCGAGGTGGATACGGCCGAGTCCGCGGAGTCGGCCCTCGACTACCTCGGGCGTCGCCGCCCCGACGCGATCTTCATGGACCACCTCATGCCGGGCATGGACGGCCTCGAGGCCGTCAAGCTGATCAAGTCGGATCCTGTCACCGCGACCATCCCGGTCATGATGTACACCTCCCAGGAGGGCGAGTTGTATGTCGGGCGCGCCCGGGCGGCCGGCGCCGTCGGCGTGCTGCCGAAGACGATCAAGCCGATCGACGTCACCAAGGTGCTCTTCCAGCTGAAGCTGCTCCCGGACCGGCGCGACCGGTCTCCGTCGGCACTGCAGCCCGTCGACGAGGCCGGGCAGCCGAGCGCGCCTCTGGCCGCCGACTTGCCGGAGGCCGTGCGGGTCGCCGACGGGCGTCTGCGCGGGGTCGTGGCGGCACTGCTCAAGGAGCAGAGCCTCGAGTTGCGCCGGTTCATCGTCTCGACGCTGGAGAGCCATTCCCAGCGGCTCGTGGCGGAGTTGCGCCCCGCGCAGCAGGAGGTCCCCGAGCCCGTGCCGGTGCCCTCGCCGCCCGAGCCAGGGAGCGAGGGGCGGCCGTGGGGATGGATTGTGGCCCTCGCTGCGCTGGTCGTGGCGCTGGCCGTGCTGGGCGCGCTCTACTGGCAATCGCTGCAGACTGCGCGCGAGGTCGAAAGGGCACGCGCCCGTCTCGAGATGGAATCGGCCTCGCTGCGCTCGACGCTCGACGAGGTGCGTGCCGGCCGTGCCGCGTCCGTGTCGTCCCGGCTGGCGGCGAGCGCCCCCGAGCCGCGCGTGGAGGTCATTGGCGTGCCCTACGGCGAGGCCCCCCTCGCCCCAGAGCGGGTCGAAGCCGTGCGTTCGCTGGTGGCCGGGCTGGAAAGCAGCGGATTTCGGGGAACGGTGACCATCGAGACGGTGCCGGGCATCTTCTGCCTGTCCGGCAGCGTGGAAGCCGGCTACGCGCCCGCCTCGCCGAACCTGCCTGCGGCCGACTGCAGCCATCGCGGCAACCCCTTCGACGAGTCCCTGACCGGTGCCGCGCGCCAGCCGGTCGCGTTCGCCAATCTCGTCGCGTCGCTGCGTCGGCGCACCGAGGGTGGGATCGGGCTGACGCTCGTACAGGGCAGCCCTGATCACACCGTCGTGGGCTACCCGTCGCTCGAGACCGCCACGGCTGGAACGTGGAACGAGGCAGCGAGCACCAACAATCGTCTAGAGATCACGGTCGTCGCGCGGTGACCGACGCCGCAGGCGAGCACGCGGCCGGTCCGGGGCCGCAGTCGGCGCCGCGTGCCGGCGGGGTCCCGGCCAGCGCGCGCCTGGTGCCGTTCGAGCCGCGCGGATGGCTCGCCAACCGCCATGTCCAGTCCATCCTGCCGAGTCTGCCGTTGCGCCGGCCGCTCATCGCGCGGCGGGTGGAGAAGCTGCTCTCGGCGAGCCGCGAACTCGTGGTCGACTGCGGAGAGGACGTGCGGTTGCTCGCTTTCGCGGCGACGCAGGATTCGGTCGGCCGGGGTCCGGCAAGGGGTGCCGTCGTGCTGCACCACGGCTGGGAGGGCAGCTCGGAGTCGCTCTACATCCTGTCCCTCGGCCAGGTGCTGCTCGAGGCCGGGTTCGACGTCTTCCGCCTCAACCTGCGCGATCACGGCCCCAGCCATCATCTCAACCCGGGCTTGTTTCACTCCTGCCGGATCGCGGAGGTCGTGGGCGCGGTCCGGCAGATCCGGGCGCTCACGAACGACATGCCGCTCTCGCTCGTCGGGTTTTCCCTGGGCGGCAATTTCGCGCTGCGGGTCGGCGCGAGGGCGGGTGCGGCGGGACTCGACCTTCACCGGATCGTCGCCATCTGCCCGGTGCTCGACCCGGCCGTCACCCTCGAGGCGCTAGAGCGGGGTCCGGCGCTGTACCGCGAGTATTTCCTGCTGAAGTGGCGCCGCTCGCTGCGCAGGAAGCAGGCGGCCTGGCCGGATCGCTACGACTTCAGCGGCCTTGCGGCCGAGAGATCCCTGACGACGATGACCGCACGCATGGTCGCGGAGCACACCGACTTTCCGGGCCTCGATGCCTATCTCGCTGGCTATGCGATCACCGGCGAGGCGCTGGCGCCGCTCGCGACGCCGAGCCGCATCATCACGTCGCTCGACGACCCGATGATCCCGCCGCACGAGCTCGACCTGCTCGCCGGGACGCCCACGCTCAAGGTCACCGTGACGCGGCGCGGCGGGCACTGTGGCTTCGTCGATCGACTGGCCGGGGGGCCGGGCTGGATCGACCGGGAGGTGCTGTCCGAGCTGACGCGTCCCTGAGCGAGGCGAGGCATTCAGTCGGGCATCGCTTCGCGCATGAGCTCGAGCCAGCGCAGGTAGCGCGCCACCAGCGTCTGGTCCCGTGCCGGCGGGATCTGCTCAGTGGCGGCCGGCTTCCAGGTCGCCGGCTGTCCCGCAGCCAGGAACGCCAGGCCGCTCGCCGTCGCCTCGGGGTCCTCCAGGCGGTGGATCGGCGCCTCGGCCAGGGCCGCGAGCGCGCGGCACAGGAAGCCGCTGCGCGAAAGCCCGCCGCTTACGACGATCCGGCGCGGCCGGCCGGTATGCCGCACCAGCTCGTCGAGGTTGGCCCGCAGCAGGAACACGATGCTCTCCACCACGGCCCGGAAGCGTTCCGGGGCCTCGCCGTCGCCGACGTAGCGGGACTCGAACCCGGCCACCCAGAACGGCGAGCCGACGCCCGACACGCCGTTCAGGAAGAAGGGCGCTTCCGCCGGAGTGAGCTGCTCGCCGTCCAGGGAGGACAGGAGGCGCTCCGCCGGCAAGCCTTCCCGCTCCTCGAACCAGTCGAGCGCGGCACCGGCGCCATTGACCGTGCCCTCGAGGACGAAGTCCACCGAGGTCCCGTTGGAGCGCAGGACGCTGGTCAGGAGCGGCGGAACCATCATGGCGTGGGCGACCGGCCGAAGCGCGAAGGCGCCGGTGCCGAGATTGACGTATGCGGAACCGGAATCGAGCGTTCCGGCAGCGAACGGCACGGCCGACTGGTCGCCCGTGCAGACGACGAGCGGGACCGCCTCGCCGTCGACGCGCATCGAGCCGAAAGGCGCCTCGGTCGGTGCGAGGGTCGGCAGCACCTCCGGGGGGATCCCGAACATTCCGAGCAGCTCCGGCGACCAGGCCCGGACCGCGGGCGACCAGAGCTGCGTGCGCGATGCATTCGCCTCGTCGCAGACGACGGGTCGCTCATCGAGCAGGCGATGCAGCAGCAGGCTCGCGAGCGGGCCGGCGCACAGGCGTCCCTCATCCGCGGCGGAGCGGACGGCGACGACGTGGTCGAGGCACCAGCGGATCTTGCTTGCGCCGTAGTGGGGCGACAGGGGCAGCCCGGTCAACGCGTGAACGCGGCTTCCGGACCGCGCCAGCTGCCCGAGCCACGCGGCGTGCCGGCGATCCTGCCAGGAGATCGCGGGCGCAAGCACCGCGCCGGTCTCGCGGTCCCAGCAGGCGACCGTGGAACGCTGGACACCGAGGCCCGCCGCGAGCCAGCGTCCGGCAGGCACCAGCGAGGCGAGCCCCGTCAGTGCCTCCACGCCGGCGAAAGCCGACGCGAGCCGCTGGCCGCTCGGGTCGTAGGCCACGGCCCGGGTCGCGTGACCTCCCTGGTCGATGGCCACGTAGACGTCCCGTTCCGGCACTGTCACGGCGGCTCGATTCGCAGCTCGCGGGTGTCCGCACGCGGAACGCGTGCCGGCAAGGTGCCTTCGAGACGGTGGAGCACGCGCTCCGCGGTGGCGCGCCACCCGGTGAGCTTGCCGCCGTAGATTGCGAGGAAGCGCGGCGAGCGCGCCGCGTCCGTCTCGAGCAGGGTCTCGCGCG
The DNA here is from genome assembly GCA_001303245.1 of Gammaproteobacteria bacterium SG8_30. Lineage (GTDB taxonomy): Bacteria > Pseudomonadota > Gammaproteobacteria > Steroidobacterales > Steroidobacteraceae > SG8-30. The sequence goes on along the minus strand of LJNS01000047.1, from coordinate 8,437 downwards.
TGCGGTGAAATGCCGTCCCCTGGGCGGAAGGGAGCACCCGCAGGCCCGCGAAGGCCGAGGCGACTTCGGGCGCGCCGGGCCCGCCGTAGGCCGGGAAATAGTGAGCGATCACGCCGCGAAGGTACTCCAGTTCCTGCGGCAACGGGCGCACCGCGTCCGGATCTCCCCGGTAGAGCGTCTCGGTGGTGCCGACCATCACGGCGTCCCGCCAGGGGATCACGAACACCGCGCGCCCGTCGGTGGGGCTCTCCACGTAGTAGACGCCCCGCTGTATCTGGCCGGGCAGGACGATGTGCGTTCCCTGGACCAGGTCGAGTGCCGGCACGCGCTGCGGCGGCGACACCCGTTCGCTGACGAAGGGGGCCCAGGGACCGGCAGCGTTGACGACGACGCGCGCCGAGCACTCGCGCGCCTCGGCGCCGACGAGGTAGCGCACCTGCACCCCGTCGGCGCGGACGTCGGCGTGGAGGAACTCCGCCGGTACGACGAGCTCCGCGCCGAGTCCCAGCGCCGAGTTCATCACGGCGCGCGTGAGTCGCTCGTCGTCGGTCTGCGCATCGAAATACCGGAACACGCACTGCAGGCCCTTCGTGTCGAGCCCGTCGAGGTGGTCCCACTGCCGGCGGGGCAGCCGCCCGAATCGCGTGGTCCGGCCGAAACCCGCCAGGGCGGCGTAGGCCGACAGCCCTACGGTCAGTTGCCAGGGACGTCGCCGGGTCGACGGATAGACCGGTATGAAGAAGGGCCGGATGCGGACCAGCTCGGGTGCCAGCCTGAGCATGAGCGACCGTTCCTCGAGGCTCTCGCGCACGAGCCTGAGCTGACCGGACTCGAGGTAGCGGAGGCCGCCGTGGATGAGCTTGCTCGACCGGCTCGAGGTGCCGTGGGCGAGCCGCCTGCGCTCGAGCACGAGCACCGAATGGCCAGCGGCGGCGGCTGCCTGCGCCACCCCGGCGCCGTGGATGCCGCCGCCGACTACGACGAGGTCGTAGCGCACGGTCCCGGCCCGGGGATGGAAGGCGAGGTGCTGACGGCGATGCTCGGCATGGGAGGAGACGCGGGGATTATAGGCAATCCGCGGGAGCGGCGAACCGCCCCTGCGGTCGATTCGGGACGCTGGCAACCCCGTCACTGAGGACCCGAGATCGACCCGTAAGGGCTCGTCGACCGGTTGCCCGAGGAGCCGTCGCGGCCGGTCGGCGTCGACCCGCGCAGGCAGGTCGTGTAACGTCTCCGCCGGCCGGGCGGCGCCGCCCGGGCCGCGACCCAGGGAGCCTTCGCGCATGCTGCTAGCGACAGCGGTCCTGCTGCCGTTCCTGCTGATGCTGCTGCCCGCGGCGCTCGAGCGCGCGCGCGTGCCGCCCGCGCTGTCGGCGGGCCTGGTCGCGCTCGGCGTTGCGGCGGCACTCGCCTGGCTCGCCCCGGTGGTCGCCTCGGGGGCGCTCGTCCAGTACTCCGTGCCGTGGGTCCCGTCGATCGGCCTCGACTTCGCGCTGCGCCTGGACGGACTGTCGTTGCTGTTCGCCGGGCTGATCGCCGGAATCGGCCTGCTCGTGATCCTCTACGCCCACTACTATCTCTCGGACGAGGACTGCAACGGCCGGTTCTTCGCCTACCTGCTGCTCTTCATGGGGTCGATGCTCGGCGTCGCCACCGCCGACAACCTGCTGCTGTTGCTGATCTTCTGGGAACTGACCAGCCTGAGCTCCTTCCTGCTGATCGGCTTCTGGCGCGGCGCGGCCGAGGCCCGCCAGGGAGCGCGGCTGGCACTGCTCGTGACGGGCGCAGGCGGGCTCGCGCTGCTCGGCGGCGTGCTGCTCATCGGCGACATCGTCGGGAGCTATTCGCTCGCAGCGGTGCTGGCGGCCGGCGAGGCGATCCGCGGCGATCCGCGCTATCCCTGGCTGCTCACGCTGGTGCTGCTCGGCGCGTTCACCAAGTCCGCACAGTTCCCCTTCCACTTCTGGCTGCCGCACGCGATGGCCGCGCCGACGCCCGTGAGCGCCTACCTGCACTCGGCGACGATGGTCAAGGCCGGCATCTTCCTCCTCATGCGCCTGTGGCCGGCGCTCGCCGGCACGCCGGAGTGGTTCTGGATCGTCAGCACCGCCGGCCTCGTGACCATGCTGTTCGCCGCCTACGTGGCGTTGTTCAAGCACGACCTCAAGGGGTTGCTGGCCTACAGCACGATCAGCCAGCTCGGGCTCATCACCTTGCTGCTGGGCCTCGGTACGCCGCTCGCCGAGATCGCGGCGGTGTTCCATCTCATGAACCACGCCGCGTTCAAGGCCTCGCTGTTCATGGCCGCGGGCATCGTCGATCACGAGACGGGCACCCGCGACATGCGCCGGCTTTCGGGGCTCGCGCGCCACATGCCCTACACCGCGACGCTCGCGATCGTCGCCGCCGCGGCGATGGCAGGCGTGCCGCTCCTCAACGGGTTCATCAGCAAGGAGATGTTCTTCGCCGAGACGTTTGCCCTGCAGCCGCCCTGGTCGTGGCTGATGCCGCTGGCGGCCACGCTGGGCGGGTTGTTCTCGGTCGCCTACTCGGCGCGCTTCGTGCACGACGTGTTCTTCGGCGGCGAAGCACGCGACCTGCCGCGCAAGCCGCACGAGCCGCCGCGCTTCATGATCGTGCCGGTCGAGATCCTGGTCGTGATCTGCCTGCTCGTCGGCCTGGCGCCCGCGCTCGTGGTCGAGCCGACGCTGCGCCTGGCGGCGGGCGCTCTGCTGCAGAGGCCCCTGCCCGAGTTCTCGCTGGCGCTCTGGCACGGCTTCAACCTGCCATTCGCCATGAGTGTGTGCGCCCTCGTCGGGGGAATCGCCCTCTACCTGGTCCGCCGCTACCTGTGGGCGTTGCACACGCGGGAAACCCAGTGGCTGTCCGGCAAGCACATCACCGAGGCGCTGGTCGAGGCGCTCGGCGCTGCATCGGCACGCCTCCACTCGGGCCTGGAACGCGGCGGCCTGCGGCTCTCGCTGCTCGCCTTCCTGGTGGTCGCCATCGCCGCCGGGGCGATCGGTTTCGGCGGCGTCGCGCCGCAGCCGACCCGCACGATGTTGCCCGGCGGCGTCGTCCCCTGGATCGGCGTTGCGGTCCTGGTGATGGCCACGGGCGCGACCGTCGTCCTGCACCGCGAGCGCGTGCTGGCGGTGGTCGCCGTCGGCGTCATCGGCCTGATCGTGTCGCTGGCCTTCGTCAAGCTTTCTGCGCCCGACCTCGCCCTCACTCAGCTGCTGGTGGAGGTGAGCACGGTGCTGCTGCTGCTACTCGCGATGTACTTCCTGCCGCAACGCTCGCCGCGCGACAGTTCGGACGCACGAAGGGTGGTCGACGGCGTGATCGCGCTGGCCGCGGGCGGCGGCGCGGCCGTGCTCGCCTGGGCGATGCTGATGGCGCCGGGCGAAACGATCTCCGGGTATCACCTCGCCAATGCCAAGCCGGGCGGCGGCGGCTACAACGTCGTCAACGTCATCTTGGTCGACTTCCGCGCGCTCGACACGCTCGGCGAGATCACCGTGCTCGGCATCGCAGCTGTCGCCATCGTCGCGTTGCTCGACCGGATCGAGTTGCCGGCCCGGGCGCTGGACTGGGAGGGCCGCCCGTGGTCGAGCGGGCACTCGCTGTCGCTCGAGGTGCTGTCGCGGCCGCTCTTGCCGCTCGCCTTGCTGGTCTCTGTCTACCTGCTGCTGCGCGGGCACAACGAGCCGGGTGGAGGCTTCATCGCCGGTCTGGTCACCGGCACGGCGCTGCTGATCCAGTACCTCGCGCACGGCAACGCCTGGGTAGAGGTGCGGCTGCCCCCGCGCTACACCTCGGTGGCCGCGGCCGGTATCCTGATTGCGATGCTAACCGGGCTCGCCTCGCTGGCTTTCGGCGCGCCCTTCCTGACCTCGACCTTCGCCTACGTGAGCTGGCCCGTCGTCGGCAAGTTCGAGCTCGCGAGCGCGATGGTCTTCGACGTCGGCGTCTATCTCGCCGTGGTCGGGGTCGTGCTTTCCATCCTGGCCACGATCGGCCGGCAGCACGGCAAGGCGGAGCAGGCCTGATGGAACTGCTCCTGGCACTCGGCATCGGGACCCTCGTGGCAGCCGGCGTCTACCTCGCGCTCCGGCCCCGGCTGTTCTCCGTTCTGCTCGGCATCACGCTGCTGTCCTACGCCGTCAACCTGTTCCTGCTGGCGAGCGGCGGCCTCATGGTCGACGGCGCGCCGCTGTCCAACCTGCCGGGGCCACATCCGGATCCGCTGCCGCAGGCGCTCATCCTGACGGCGATCGTGATCAGCTTCGGCATGACGGCCTTCCTCATCGTGCTGACCCTGCGCGCGGTCAGCGAGCGGGGCCACGACCGTGTCGACGAAGACCCCGGGAGCGAGGAGCCTTGAACCACCTGATCCTTGCCCCGCTGCTGCTGCCGCTCGCGGCGGGCGTCGTGGCGCTGCTCGGCGGTCGCGGCAGCCTGCGCTTCGAGCGGACCGTCGGCCTGGTGGCGACGCTTGCGCTGCTGCCGGTCTCGGTCCTGCTGGTCGGGGCGGCCTCCGAGGGCCTGGTGGTCGCCTACGACGTCGGCGACTGGGCCGCGCCTTTCGGCATCACGCTGGTGCTGGACCGGCTGTCCGCCTGGATGGTATCGGTCACCGCCCTCGTCGCGACGGCGGCCCTGCTCTTCGCTCTCGGACGGTCGGACACCACGGGCCGTCACTTCCACGCCCTGTTCCAGTTCCAGCTGCTCGGGATCAATGGCGCGTTCCTGACCGGAGACCTGTTCAACCTGTTCGTCTTCTTCGAGGTGCTGCTGATCGCCTCGTACGCGCTGCTGAGTCACGGTTCCCGGCCGGAGCGCACGAGCGCAGCGGTGCACGTCGCAGTGATCAACCTGCTCGGCTCGACCCTGTTCCTGGTGGCCGTGGGTTGCCTCTACGCGGCGGCCGGCACGCTGAACTTCGCCGACCTCGCACAGCGCGCCGCGGATCTGCCGGCCGACCGGCTCGGGCTGTGGCAGGCGGGCGGCTGGATGCTGCTCGTCGTGTTCGCCCTCAAGGCGGCGCTGCTGCCACTCGGTTTCTGGTTGCCGGGTGCCTACGGGGCGGCCGACGGAGCCGTCGCCGCGCTGTTCGCCGTGCTCACCAAGGTAGGCGTCGTCTCCATCATGCGCACGGGGACGCTGTTCCTCCCGGGCCTCGACCCGGGCCCGGTCCTGTGGGCTGCCGCGCTGGCGACGCTGGCGATCGGCATGACCGGGATGATCGCGGCCGGGCGCCTCGCCCAGCTCGTCGCGCACTCGGTCGTGGTCTCGGTCGGCGTGCTGCTGGTGGCCGTCGGCTTGTCCAGCGGGCCGTCCGCGGCGAGACCGGGGACCTGCTCGAGGCCGGGCCGGCCTTCCGCGGGCGCGTTGCCCTGCCCACCGCATTCCTGCTCGCGGCGGTGGCGGTAGCCGGCCTGCCGCCGCTGGGCGGCTTCATGGCGAAACTCGCCATCCTGGATGCGGCCGTCCAGGCCGGACGCACCGCCTGGTCGTTCGCTGCGGTGCTCGCGGCCACGCTGCTGTCGATCGTCGCGCTCGCGCGCGCCGGGACGATCGTGTTCTGGAAGGTCGGGCCGGATCGCGGCGAGACGGTGGAGCTGCCGGCGTGGCGGCCCACTGCCGTAGCCGGAGTCGGCCTGCTGCTCGCCGGCCTCGTCGGCCTGGCGCTGTACGCCGGTGCCGCCTTCGACTTCGCGAGTGCCGCCGCCCGTCAGCTCCTCGATCCGGGCGAGTACGTGCTCGCGGTGCTCGGCACGGCCGGGGGAGGGGATCGGTAATGCGTTCGAGGTTGCTGCCGCACCCCTGGTGGAGCGCGGCGCTCGTGATTTTCTGGCTGTGGCTCAACAACACGCTTGCGCCCGGTCACCTGGTGCTCGGGGCACTCGTGGGCTGGGCCCTACCGCTGTTCGCCCGCCGCTTCTGGCCCGAGCAGGAACGCGTGTCCCGACCCTGGCTGCTGCTGCCCTTCGCGGGGCGGCTGCTGCTCGACGTCATCACGGCCAACCTGCGCGTGGCCCGTGCCGTGCTCGGTCCCGTGGCGCGACTGAATCCGGGCTTTGCGCGCGTCCCGCTCGACATCCGCTCGGACCTCGGGATCATGGCACTCTCGGGCACTATCACGCTCACGCCCGGCACGCTCACGGCGGACCTCTCCGAGGACCGGAGCGAACTCCTGGTGCACTACCTCGACGAGCGTGACGAGACGCAACTCGTCGCCGAAATCAAGGAGCGGTACGAGCGGCCGCTCATGGAGGTGTTCGGATGATCGGGACCGCAATCCTCGTCGCGCTCGGCCTGATCGGGCTGGCCATGGCGCTGGCGTTCTGGCGGCTGCTGCGGGGCCCCGACGTGGTCGATCGCGTGATCGCCATCGACACGCTGTACATCAACGCCTGCGCGATGCTGCTCGCCTACGGCATGCTCGGGACCACCGACTTGCACTTCGAGGCGGCGCTGATCATCGCGATGCTCGGCTTTCTGTCCACCGCCGCGTTCGCCAAGTTCCTGCTGCGCGGCGACATCATCGAGTGAATCATGGCTGACCTGATCGCATCGGTGCTCATCGTAGTCGGCGGCCTGTTCTGCCTGCTCGGCTCGCTCGGGCTGGCGCGGCTTCCGGACTCCTTCACCCGTCTGCACGGCCCGAGCAAGGCGACGACGCTCGGTATCGGCTCCGTCGCGCTCGCCTCGCTGGTCTACTTCACCGCGCGCGAGGATGCTCCCTCGCTGCACGAGCTGCTGATCATCGTGTTCGTGGTGATCACGACGCCGGTGAGCGCACAGCTCGTCGCCAAGGCGGCGCTGCACCGGCGCCTGCCGCAGTGGAGGCGGGACGGGACCGGGGACTGATGCGACGGAGCCTGCCTCTCGCGCTGGCGCTGCTCGTCGCCTGGGGCGCGGCGGGATGCAGCCGCCAGGAGTCTGCGTGGCGGGGCGCAAGGGATGAGGATACGGCAGCGGCCTACGAGCGGTACCTGCGGGACTTCCCGGCCGGCACCCACGTGGGCGCTGCGCAGGCGCGCCTCGACGCGCTGCGCGAGGAGGAATCCTGGCGGCAGGCGTCGCGCGTCGACGAGCCGGAGGCCTACCAGCGCCATCTCGCGATCCATCCCGATGGCCGCCGGGCGGCGGAGGCGCGCGCGCGGCTGGCGGAGTTTCTGCATACCCGGAGCCAGCACGCGCCACGGCCGGCGCCGCACGAGGAAGCGGGGGCGACGCCTGTCGACGACCCGACGGCGTCATCGCCGGCCATCGGTACGGCCACCTTCCGGCTGCAGCTCGGCGCCTTCGGGGACGAACAGGCTGCCCGCGATGCCTGGCAGCGTCTCCGGGTCCGGCATGCGGACCTGCTCGGCACGTTGCCGGCCCGGCTCGATGCGACCGGGTCCGGCGAGGCGACACTGTGGCGCCTGCAGGCGGGACCGGTCGACGAGACCGCGGCGCGGGCGCTCTGCGGCGCGCTCGAGTCGAGGGAGACGCCCTGTCTGGTGCTGCCCGAGTGATCCGGGAGCGACCGTGAACGGCGTCAATAACTGACGCACAGCGTCACCCCTTCGCGTACGCGACTCACAAGTCCCTGTTTTGCGGACGTGTCGTGCATGGCACGCGCCTTGCTTGTCCATGGACAGGAGTTGCGACCACGGGAGTCCCGCCATGGACGACAACGAAGTGATCGCCGTGCTGGTTGCCGGCTACGACGAGGACGGAGCCGAGCGCGCCACGGTCATCCTGCGCGACCTGCACGGGAACGTCAGCATGAGGCAGATGGACATCGACGAGGCGCCGCTGCACGGCGCAGCGGGCGAAGCCTGTTTCCGGCGCGGCAAGCCGATCCGCGACCCCGTCTCGCGGGAGGTCGTCGGCTACGAGCTCGAGAGGGTCGCGTTGCCGCACTGACCGGTGAGACGAACCCCTTCCCGCCGGCGGATCCCCTCGCCGGCACGCCCTGGCGCCGCGGCACCGCTTCCCCCGTTCGCGGCGCCCTTTTTTACCCCGTCACCCTGCGCCACAGCGCGCGGCCGATCAGTCGCGTCCTGGCGCCGACACCGAAACGCTTCAGGTTCGTCTTGATGGTCCCCTCGGTGAAGCAGGTGCGCCTGGAGTAGTCGATCCGGACGTCGACCAGGACCGGCCGCCCGGCCCTGGCAGTGTCGAGGGCCCGGGCGACGACGTCCTCGACGCTCGAGTCGCCGTCGATGTGCAGGAACTCGACCGCGTTGGCCTGGGCAAGACCCTCGAGGTCGAGCGGCGGCAGCACCGTGCAGGTCTTGCGGTTGTAGGGCGCCTGCTGCGCCTGCGAGATCTGCGCCAGCTCGCCGTCGTTGAAGACGAACCAGGCGACGCCGGCGGCCTGCGCCACGGCCGTGGCCATCTCCATCCCCGTCATGCGGACTGCGCCGTCGCCGACGAT
>LJNS01000046.1 GCA_001303245.1 Gammaproteobacteria bacterium SG8_30 | reverse complement strand
CTGAACGACGTCGAGCTCAACCAGGTGCTCGTGTCATTCGGCGACGACGAGACCACGCGGCGCATGGTCGAGGCGATCCAGGCCGACGGCACCTGCTTCTGTAGCGGCACGACGTGGCACGGGCGCGTGGCCATGCGCATCAGCGTATCCTCGTACGCCACCACCGAAGCCGACGTCGATACGAGTCTCGCTGCCTTCGGCCGGATTTATCGGGAGACCGCATCTTGTAAGTGATGTCGCCGTAGCTCAGCATGGCACTCTTGCACGACGCAGCAGCCCGGCGAGCCATGCACCGCTCCGACCCGCTCCATGTCCTTCGCTACATCGCGATAGTCTGGATTGCCGGCGGTGTCTTGGTGAACCCCGCGACGGCGCAGGAACTCAGCCCGCGTGCCTACTGGCCGACCCCGGTGGGCACGAAACTGCTGGTCGCGGGCTACCAGTTCGCCTCGGGCGACGTCGTCACGGACCCCTCCCTTCCGGTCACCGGCGTCGACTCCCGGATCCACACCGGTCTCATCGCCTACCAGCAGACGTTCGGCGTCGCGGGTCGCACGAGCAACCTGCAGGTGGAGATGCCTTACACGTCGGGCACGACGACGGGCCAGTACCTCGGCCGGGACGCCCGCGCGGACGTCAGCGGCGCCGGGGACCTCGCGCTCACGTTTGCGATCAACCTGTTCGGTGCGCCGGCCATGGACCGGGCGGCGTTCCGCGAGTTCCTGGGTGCACCTGAGCCGGTGCTCGGGGTGAGCCTGAAACTCGTCGCGCCGACGGGCGAATACGACCCGGACAAGCTCATCAACATCGGCACCAACCGCTGGGCAGGCCGCCTGCAGCTCGGTTACATCCACCCGTTGGGTCGGGGCTGGGCGCTGGAGGGCGCCGTCGGCGCCTGGGTGTTCCAGGACAACGACGACTTCCTCGGCACGACCCGGGAGCAGAACTGGATCACGTCGGTCGAGTTGCACGTCGTCAGGGTCTTCAGGTCGGGCATCTGGACCTCGGTCGACGTGAACTACTACACGGGCGGGCGGACCACCGTCGGCGGCGACATCAAGGCGGACTTCCAGCGCAACTCGCGGCTCGGCTTCACCGTCGCCTACCCCATCGCCAGGCGGCACCTGGTCAAATTCGGCATGAGCGGCGGCGTGGTGACGGAGTCGGGTGGGGACTTCTTCAAGCTGCTGCTGAGCTACGCCTATCTGATCGGCTGACCAGAAGGAGCAACGCCATGATCCGCGCCTGGATGACGACCCTGGCGATCGCCGCTGCGGCGCCGACCGTGTCGGCAGAGGTCGTGCAGTCCTCGCCCGCCGGCGTCACCCTGCAGCATCGCTACGACATCGACGCGGCGCCCGCGGAGGCGTGGCAGGTGCTCATCCACCCCGAGAGCTGGTGGCCGCAGGATCACAACTGGTCGGGCGACTCCTCCAACATGAGCCTCGCGCCGGAAGCGGGCGGCTGCTTCTGCGAGCAGTGGGACGGCGGCAGCGTCGAGCACGGGCGGGTCGTGTTCGCCATCGCACCGCGACTGCTGCGTTTCGAGGGAGCGCTGGGCCCGCTGCAGGAGATGGCGGTCAGCGCGGTGCTGACCGTCTCTCTGGAGCCCACGGAGTCGGGAACGAAGGCCGTGGTGACCTACCGGATCAGCGGCGACGCTTCGCACGCCGTCGACCAGCTCGCCCCGGTCGTCGACCAGGTCGTCGGCCAGCAGTACGGCGCGTTCGCTGCGCACGCGTCGCGCGACCGAAAGTGACCTGCGCCCAGCTCAGTGCCTGCGCGCGGCGGTCTGCACTGCAGCCAGCCGGGCGATGCGGTCGATCGCGACTCTGCAGACCGGCCGGTAGAAGGGAGCCCAGGCCGGCATCGTGAGGACGACCTCGCAGGAGGTCGCGTCGAGGGGGTTCACGCGGTGTCCCGTGGCCGCGACGCCACCCACGCGCCAGTGCCAGTACGCACCGGGCTCCCAGTCGTCCACCTCAAACGGCAGCCACAGGCCGATCGCGGTCTGCACGCGCCCGCGCACACCCGCCCCGATGAAACGGGAAGGTGTGTCGACGCCGCGCACGCTCGGGCCCCAGCGAGGCCACGTCTGCGTGTCGGTCAAGAGCGACCAGGCCACGCTGGCGGGCGCCGCGACGTGGGCTCGTTCCTCGAGCACTTCGCGATCACCGCCGGTCGTTCAAGCGGGCTCGAACAGCAACACGCTGAACCACTCGTTCGGATCCGACCAGGCGCGGCGCAGCGTGAGCCCTGCAGCCGCGGCCTTCGCGGTCGCGTCCTCGAGCGTGTACTTGTGCGAGTACTCGGTCAGCAGGTAGTCGCCGCGAGCGAGGCCAAAGGACTCGCCGTCGAGCGAGAAGGTGGTGTCGCGCCTCGCGACGAGGTGCATCTCGATCCGGCTGTGCTCGGCGACCCAGGGCGCGCGGTGCCCGAAGGCGCTCGGGTCGAAGTCCGTCCCGAGCTCGCGGTTGAGGTGGAGCAGAGCGTTCAGATTGAACTCGGCCGTGACTCCGGCCGCGTCGTCGTACGCGCGCTCCATGACTGCCTTCGGCTTGACTCGGTCCACGCCGAGCAGCAGTGCGCCGTCCTCGCCGGCGATGCCGCGCAGCCTGGCGAGCAGCTCGATCGCCTCGTCCCGCGGGAAGTTGCCGATGGTCGAGCCCGGGAAGTAGACGATGCGGCGGCGCGTGGCGCGCAGCGGGGCGGCAGGCAGGGAAAAAGGCCGCGTGAAGTCCGCGCAGACCGGCTCGACCCGGAGCGAAGGATAGTCCTGGCGCAGGGCGCGCGCGGCGTCCATCAGGTGCCCGCCCGAGATGTCCACGGGGACGTAGGCCGCGGGACGGTCGAGGGCATCGAGCAGCAGGCGCGTCTTGAGGCTTGCGCCGCTGCCCGGCTCGACGAGAGCGACCCGTGGACCGAGCAGGGCGGCCATGTCGGCGGCGTGCACGCGCATGATGCCGAGCTCGGTTCGCGTGGGGTAGTACTCGGGCAGCTCGCAGATCTTCTCGAACAGCAGGGAGCCGCGCCGGTCGTAGAACCAGATGGGCGAGATGCGCGGCGGGTCTTCGCGCAGGCCGGCGAGGACTTCCTCGACGCGCGCCTGCCGTGCCTCCTGCTCGCGTCGGGTGTCGAATGCAACGCTTGGCTGTTTCATCGTATTCCGTCCCTGGCCAGGCGCACGCCCGTGAACTGCCAGCGGGAGTGCGGGTAGAAGAAATTGCGATAAGTCGGTCGGACGTGGTCGGCCGGTGTGGCGCAGGAACCGCCGCGCAGCACCAGCTGGCTGCACATGAACTTGCCGTTGTACTCGCCGATCGCGCCGGCTGCGGGCCGAAAGCCCGGATAGGCCGCGTAAGCCGACCCGGTCCACTCCCACACGTCGCCGTAGAGCTGGCGCAGGCCCCCTCCCGAATCCGGCGCGGCGCAGGGCTCGAGCCGCCCCGAGTCGACGAAGTTGCCTTGCAACGGCTGCCCGGCGGCGGCCCGCTCCCACTCCGCCTCCGTCGGCAGGCGCGCACCCGCCCAGCTGGCGAATGCGTGCGCCTCGTACAGGCTCAGGTGGCACACGGGCGCAGTGGGGTCGAGCTCCCGGCGGCCGCCGAGCGTGAACTGCGAATCGAGGCCGTCGGACCAGTACAGCGGATGGCGCCAGCCTTCCTGCCGCACCGTCGCCCAGCCGTCCGATAGCCAGTGCGCAGGGTGCTCGTAACCGCCGTCGCGGATGAACTCGACGTACTCCGCATTCGTGACCGGGCGGTCCGCCAGGGCAAAAGGCTCGAGCCACACGCTGTGGCGCGGCGTCTCGTTGTCGAAGCAGAAGTGAGCGCCGACGTCCGTACCGATCTCGACGAGCCCGCCGTCGAAGCTCGTCCAGGTCACGGGGCCGGCGGAGCGCGGGCCCGGGGATGCGCGCAAGTCGTCCCGGTACGCGGGCTCCAGCGGATTGCACGACAGGACGTGCTTGATGTCGGTGAGCATCAGCTCCTGGTGCTGCTGCTCGTGGTTCATCCCGAGCTCCACGAGGGCCACGAGCCCCTGGCCCGGCTCGATCCCCCCGAGCAGCTGCAGCATGTGCTCGTCGACGTGGGCGCGATAGCGCAGGATCTGCGCCACCGTCGGCCGGGTCAGCAGGCCGCGCTCGGGGCGCGCGTGACGCGGGCCGACGGCCTCGTAGTAGGAGTTGAACAGGTACTCGTAGCGCGGATGGAAGACCCGGTATCCCTCGAGCCTGGGCCTGAGCAGGAACTGCTCGAAGAACCAGCTCGTGTGCGCGAGGTGCCATTTCGCGGGGCTGACGTCGGGCATGCTCTGCACCACGTAGTCCTCGGTCTCGAGCGGTGCAGCGAGCCGCAGCGAAGCCTCGCGCACCGCGCGATACCGCGCGGCGAGGCCGGGAGCAGCGGAAGCGATGTCGCGGGCGAGCTCGTTCGCGGCCATGTCTCGGGATCCTGGGCGGCCGGACGACCGCGCGTGTCCGGAAGACGGACAGGGTAGCGGGTGGATGCGTCTTCTATATGAAAGATCGGGCCGCGAATTGCAACCCGCGCTGAAGCGGGGAAATTCCCCTTCACGGCGATGCAATCACCGGGGACTGTCCTCATTTCCGATATGATTCCGGCGTGTTCGAGGCAAGTCTCGTCCTGCTCGTGCTCGTCCTGCTCGGCTGGGGCATCGTGTCGTACAACCTGCTGGTGCGCGACCGGCATCGGGTCGCCCAGGCCTGGAGCGACGTGGACGTGCAGCTCAAGCGGCGCCACGACCTGATCCCGCAGCTGGTCGAGGTGGTCAGGCGGCACGCCGCCTTCGAGCAGTCGGTGCTCGAGAACGTCACCACCCTGCGCAATCGCGGCGTCGCGGAGGCGTCCCCGTCGAAGCTCGGCGAAGTGGAGACGGCGCTCAGTGCCGGCGTGCAGCGCCTGATCGCGCTCGCCGAGGCCTATCCGGACCTCAAGGCCAGCCGCAGCTTCCTCGACCTGCAGGCGAACCTGACCGACACCGAGAACCAGATCCAGTACGCTCGCCGCTACTACAACGGCGCGGTCAACAACCTGAACACCCGGATCGAGACCTTCCCGGATCTCGTCGTCGCGCGCCTGTTCGCGTTCCGCCCGGCGGAATACTTCGAGTTCGAGCCGGTGGCCGCGGAACGCTGACCATGCGCGGGCTGCTCGTAGCGCTCTGTCTGTGCTGTGGCGTGGCGGCCTTCGCGCAGGCGGACGAGCGCATCCTCGCCTGGCAGAGCGACATCCGCGTCCGGCCGGACAGCGTCCTCGAGGTCGTGGAGACGCTCGAGGTCCGCGCCGAGGGACGGCAGATCCGCCGCGGAATCCTCAGGGACTTCCCGACGCGCTACACCGATCGCGCGGGCCGCCGTGTGGTCGTCGGCTTCGACGTGCTGGACGTGACGCGCGACGGCGACTCCGAGCCCTTCGCGACGGAGCGCATGCCGAATGGGGTCCGGGTCCGCATCGGCGACCCGGAGCTCTACCTCGACGCCGGCGTGCACATCTACCGCATCGTGTACCGCACCGACCGCCAGCTCGGCTTCTTCGAGACACACGACGAGCTGTACTGGAACGTCACCGGCAACGGCTGGGACTTCCCGATCGATGGCGCCGTGGCGACGGTGACCCTGCCGCAGGGCGTGCCGGTCGACCGCATCGGGCTCGAGGCCTACACGGGCCCGCAGGGTGCGACCGGCCGCGACTGGGATGCCCGGATGGACGGTGAAGTACCCACCTTCCAGACGACACGGCCCCTCGGGCCACGGGAAGGGCTCACCATCGTGGTCACCTGGCCCAAGGGCTATGTCGCGCCGCCCACCGGCTGGGCCAGCGTCCGGAACTTCTGGCGGGATGCCTGGCCCGCGCTGGTCGGTGTCGGCGGCGTGCTGCTGCTGTTCGTGTACTACCTCCGCGCCTGGACGGAGGTCGGTCGCGACCCCAAGGGAAGGATCGTCATTCCGCGGTATGAGGCACCCGAGGGGCAGTCACCCGCCTCGATGCGTTACCTGCTGCGCATGGGCTACGACGACCGGTGCCTAGCGGCCGCGATACTGAGCCTTGCGGTCAAGGGCTTCCTCAGGATCCATCAGTCCAGGACCGGCCTGTTCGGCCGGAGCAGCGAGTACACGCTCCACCGCCAGGAGCCGCCGGCCGCGGCGACCGCGTCGGAGGACGAGACCCGGGTGCTCGCGGAACTTTTCCGCAAGGGTGCGACGCTCGAGCTCGAGCAGGAGAACCACGAGATCCTCCGCGCCGCCCAGCGTGCCCACGAGGCGTCGCTGAAGCAGCGCTACACGCCGCGACTGTTCCGCATCAATGGCGGCTGGCACGCCGCCGGGATCGTGCTGAGCCTCATCGTGGCCGGGCTTGCCATCGCCGCGCCCCTGCTCGGCGGCTCGTTCCAGCCGCCCTGGTTCGTCCTGACACCGGCCGGCTGGATCACCGTGGGCGCGGTGGCCATCGGGCTCGCCTCGAACGGGGTGTTCGGGCGGCTGCTCAAGGCACCGACGGTCGCGGGCCGGTCGGTGATGGACGGGATCGAGGGCTTCCGGCTCTACCTCGACGTGGCCGAAGGCGAGGATCTCGGCCTGGTCGACGAGCCGCCGCTGACGCCGGGCCTGTTCGAGCGCAACCTGCCCGCCGCCCTGGCACTCGGGGTCGAGCAGAACTGGGCGGAACGCTTCGCCGGCGTCTTCGCGGCCGAGGCCGCTGCACACTCCCCGGCCTGGTACGACGGCGACGGCTGGAACGTCGACAACGTCAGCCGGTTCTCCTCGAGCTTCGGCTCCTCGTTCGACAGCGCGATCTCGTCGGCCTCGACCGCGCCCGGGTCCAGCTCCGGCAGCGGTGGCGGAGGCTCCTCCGGAGGCGGCGGGGGAGGCGGTGGAGGCGGCGGCTGGTGACCGCCGGCCGCCGCCGCGTGCCGCAGCCGCGACTCGTCAGGCCGGCTGCGGCGGCGCGTGGTTGTACACGTGAACGTCGCGCTGCGGGAAGGGAATCGAGATGCCGTCCCGGTCGAAGCGCTGCTTCACCTGCCGGGTGAGGTCCCAGTAGACCGCCCAGTAGTCGCCCGTCTTCGTCCACGGCCGGCAGATGAAGTTGACCGAGGAGTCCGCCAGCTCGTGCATGCGAATCACGGGCGCAGGATCCTCGAGTACCAGCGGGTGCGCCTTCACCACCTCCTCCATGATCCGGATCGCCTTTTCGGCGTCGTCGTCGTAGGCGATCCCGAACACGAGGTCGACGCGGCGCGTCTCGTTGACCGTGACGTTGGTGATGATGCTGCCCCAGACGTTGCCGTTCGGGACGGTGATCACCTGGTTGTCCGGCGTCGCGAGCGTCGTCGAGACCAGGCTCACTTCCTTGACGGTGCCGGCAACGCCGGCGACGTTGACGTAGTTACCGACGTCGAAGGGCCTGTAGATCATGATCATCAGCCCCGCCGCGAAGTTGCTGAGCGTGCTCTGCATGGCGAAGGCGATGATGAAGCTGGCGCCGCCGACCACGGCGAACACCGGGCCCATGTTGACCCCCAGCATCGACAGGACCACGAGCAGGCCGAGCACCAGGGTGCCGACGAACGCCGTCTTCGTCAGGAAATTCTTGAGCAGCGTCGACAGGCTCGAAACGCGGGTCAGGCCGCGCGCGGCGAGCGAGGAGACGAACTTCGCGACGACGAGCAGCAGGAAGAAGGCGACCACCAGGCCGGCCCCGCGGAGCGCCAATGCGACGCCGCCCTCCGGCGACGTGATCCAGCCCCGGGCAATGGAAAGCATCGTCGAGGCTTCGGTGGTCTTGATGCCCTCCGTCGTCACCGCCGACATGTACTGGCGGTACTCGGCGATCGCATCCGTGTCCCCGCCCTTGCCTTCCCAGGCGTCGAGGACCGAGCCGAGGCGGCCAAAGAGCTCGCCGCGTTCGGCGAACAGCCGGTTCACGTCCTCCTTCAACGCAGCCGTCTCGTCCTCCGCGGCCGACTGCAGCGCGATCTCGGCCTCGACGAGTTCCTCCACCTTGTCGCGGGCCAGGCCGCGTACGTCTGCCGCCTCGGCCGCGAGCTCGTCGCGGGTGAGCGGCGTGAGGCGCTTCTCCAGCACCTCGAGCGGAACCGAGGCAGCCAACGACGCCGGCCCGATGACCTCGAAGCTGGCCACAGCGGCTGCCGGCTCGGCTTCGGCGACGGTCTCGTTGCCGGACTGGGCGGTGGCGGGGCCGTTGTGAACGACCAGCGCGAGCGCGAGCAGCCCGGCCGGCAGGACGCATCGAAGCACGTCCGGAGTCGACGCGTTTTCCATGTTGTGAATCTCCCTGGGTTTCCCTGGCGTATGGCGCAAAGCGGCGGAGTATACACGCGGGTCTCGACGCGTCCGGGAACGGGCCGCGCCCGTGCCGTCGATCTGGGCCCGCGCGGCGCGCGTAAAATTCGGGGTCCACGGCGACGTGCGCCGGGCGGGGAGTCGCGACCATGAACGAGGTGATCGCCAACGTCTTCGGCGTCGTCGTCACGCCGTGGAAGCTCGTCGGCTATCTCGGTGCGCTGATGTTCACCGGGCGGTGGTTCGTGCAGATGATCTACTCGAGGGTGTACCGGCGGTCCATCGTGCCGCGCCTGTTCTGGTACATGAGCATCGCCGGCAGCCTGTTGCTGCTGTCCTACTTCATCTTCGGCAAGAACGACTCGGTCGGCATCATCTCCAACCTGTTCCCGACCCTGGTCGCGAGCTACAACCTCTATCTCGACTATCGGCGGCGCCACCCGGGGGAGGCCGCGCCCGCCTGACACGACTGCCGGTCAGGCGGTGTCGGACGGCCCGAGGTGGCCGACGTCGAGCACCGGGGCCGCCTCGAGGGATTCGGCACCCATCAGGTGCGCGAGGCGCTGAAGGGACGAAAGGATCGAGGTCTGCTCCCAGTCCTGGAGCCCGGAAAAACCCTCCAGGAAGCGCCGCTGCAGCGGCGTGGGCGCGGAGGCGAGCAGCGCGCGCCCCGAGTCGCTGACCGCGACCTTCACCTGGCGACGGTCCTGGTTCGCTCGACGGCGGTTCAGCAATCCGCGCTCGACCAGCCGGTCGATCAGGCTCGTGACGGTGCCCTGGGCGAGCCCGACCTCCCGCGCGATCGCGCCCACCGTCATCTCGCCGGAGGCCTCGAGCAGCTCGAGCACCAGCAGCTGCGACGTGGTCAGCCCCGTCTGCCGGGCGAGGTCCTTGGCATCGAGGTCGGCCGCTCGGATCAGGCGCCTCAGGGCGACGAGCACCGCGTTCTCGAGCGTCAGCGGGTTGTCCTCGGTCATGCGCGCACCCATGTCGACTGTAGTGAAAGTGCGATATAAATGGGTCTGAAAATACAGTGATTTCGTGCTATGATTCTTAAAATCAGTAGCTTACAAATCTATATCGTTCGACAGATGAATATATTTCCATCGACGAACGATATATCCAAACCTTGAACACTCGCTCAACCGTCCAGCGACTCTCGCCGGAGCCGCCCACTGCGCGTCTGCGACCGCCCGAGGCCACCGACGGCGCCGCGGTCCACGCCCTGGTGGCCGCCTGCCCGCCGCTCGATGCGAACTCGCTGTACTGCAACCTGCTGCAGTGTACGCACTTCGCAGCCACGAGCGCCCTCGCCGAGGTGGACGGCAACGTAGTGGCTTTCGTCTCCGGCTATCGCCCGCCCGTCCACCCGGACAGCCTGTTCGTCTGGCAGGTCGCGGTCGCCGAGGCCGCTCGCGGCCAGGGTCTCGGCAAGCGCCTGATGCTCGACATCCTGGGCCGGCCGGAGAACCGCGATGTCCGGTTCCTCCGCACCACGATCACCCCCGGCAACCAGGCCTCCTGGCACCTTTTCGAGAGCCTGGCCCGGGAACTCGGCGCGGCCGGCGAACGCCGGACCCTGTTCGACGCCGGGCGCCACTTCGCCGGGCGCCACGACAGCGAGATCGAATTCGTCATCGGGCCGTTCGGACCGGCCCGCATCGCCAACCGAAGAGGACATCCATGAGCAGCACAGCCAGAGCCGTCGACGCCCGCCTGCGTCCGACCGAGACGTTCGACCGCCTCGAGTCCGGGGTGCGTTCCTACTGCCGTTCCATCCCGGCGGTGTTCGCCAAGGCGCAAGGGCCGGAGCTGATCGACGCGGCGGGACGCCGCTACCTCGACTTCCTGTCCGGGGCCGGGAGCCTGAACTACGGGCACAACCATCCGGCGCTGCGCCAGGCGCTGCTCGACTACATCGCGGAGGACGGCGTCACACACAGCCTCGACCTGCACACCGAGGCCAAGGCGAAGTTCCTCGAGGCGTTCCAAAGGCACATCCTCGCGCCCCGCAAGCTCTCCTACCGCATCCAGTTTCCCGGCCCGACGGGCGCCAACTCGGTCGAGGCGGCGATCAAGCTCGCCCGCAAGGTCACCGGCCGCGAAAACATCGTGACCTTCACCAACGGCTTCCATGGCGTGACCCTCGGCGCGCTGGCCCTGACCGGCAACGGCCACCACCGCGGAGCCGCGGGCGTCTCCATGCCTGGCGCGCTGCGGGCGCCGTTCGACGGCTACCTGGGCCAGGGCGTCGACACGCTCGACTACCTCGACAAGGCCTTGGGCGACCCGAGCAGCGGCTTCGGCCACCCGGCCGCGGTCATCGTCGAGACCGTGCAGGGCGAGGGCGGCCTCAATGTCGCGGGCAGCGACTGGCTCCGCCGTCTCGAGCGCATCTGCCGCGAGCGCGACATGCTGCTGATCGTCGACGACATCCAGGCGGGTTGCGGGCGCACCGGCACCTTCTTCAGCTTCGAGCCGGCCGGCATCCGTCCCGACATCGTCACGATGTCGAAGTCCCTCTCCGGCATGGGCCTGCCGTTCGCGGTCGTGCTGATCGACCCGAAGCTCGACCAGTGGGCGCCCGGCGAGCACAACGGCACCTTCCGCGGCAACAACCACGCCTTCGTCACCGCGACGGCCGCGATCGAGACCTTCTGGAGGTCGAGTGCCTTCGAGCACGACGTGCGCCGCAAGAGCGGCGTCGTGCGCACCCGGCTCAAGCAGATCGCCGACTCGAGCCGCATGACGCTCGAGCTGAAGGGCCGCGGCCTGATGAGCGGCCTCGCCTGCCCGGACGGCGACGCCGCGGCGGCCATCTGCAGGGCCGCCTACGCGCGGGGGCTGATCGTCGAGACCAGTGGCCCGCACGACGAGGTCGTCAAGTGCCTGCCGGGGCTCACGATCGAAGACGAGGACCTCGAGCGCGGGCTCGCGATCTTGGCGGGGAGTTTCCGGGAGGTGGACGCGCGATGATCGTACGCAACCTGCAGAAGGCCGAGGCGACCCGCCGACGCGTCGTGACCGACAACTGGGAGAGCACGCGCCTGCTGCTCAAGTCCGACGGCATGGGCTTCTCCTTCCACATCACGACCATCTACGCGGGGACCGAGACAAAAATGTGGTACCAGAACCACCTCGAGTCCGTGTACTGCATCTCCGGTCACGGCCAGATCGAGAGCCTCGAGGACGGCTCGGTGCACCCGATCACGCCGGGGACGATGTACGCCCTCGACAGGCACGACCGCCACGTGCTGCGCGCCTCGAGCGAGCTCAAGCTCGCCTGCGTGTTCAACCCGCCGCTCAACGGCCTCGAGGTACACGACGAGACGGGCGCCTATCCGCTCGAGGCGCAGGCCGTGGGCTGACCGATCGCCGCCACTCACCGGACGACAGACAGAGAACGCAAGATGACCCATCGCAAGGACTACTACCCGTCCCGACAGGCGCCCGGGCCGCAGATGCTCGAGCGCGTGGACCCCGTCGTGCACGCCGCGGAGCCCGCCGCCGCGCCGGTCGATCCGGCGCTCGTCGAGCGCTACGACCGGGAGGGCTTCCTGATGCTCGACGGCCTGTTCGAGCCCGGCGAGGTCGAGGTCATGCGCGAGGAGCTCGAGCGGCTGCGGGCCGAAGCCGACGCCGCCCAGGGCGACGAGCTGATCCGCGAGCCGGGCAGCGAGGTACTGCGCTCGATCTTCCGCGTGCACCGGGTGAGCCCGGTGTTCGCGCGCCTCGCCAGCGACGCTCGCCTCGTGCGTCTCGCCGAGCACATCCTCGGGGACCGCGTGTACGTGCACCAGTCCAGGCTCAACTACAAGCCCGGCTTCTTCGGCAAGGAGTTCTACTGGCACTCCGACTTCGAGACCTGGCACGTCGAGGACGGCATGCCGCGGATGCGCGCGCTGAGCGTCTCGATCAGCCTGCTCGAGAACACCCCGTGGAACGGGCCGCTGATGCTCGTGCCGGGCTCGCAGCGGCGCTACGTGGCCTGCGTCGGCGAGACGCCGGAGGACCACTTCAGGCAGTCGCTGCGCAAGCAGGAGTACGGCGTGCCCGATCCCGCGAGCCTTGCGCGGCTGGTAGACGAGGGTGGCATCACGACGGCGACGGGCCCGGCCGGATCCACGGTGTTCTTCGACTGCAACACCATGCACGGCTCGAACGGCAACATCACGCCCGCGCCGCGCTCCAACGTGTTCATCGTCTACAACGCGGTCAGCAACCGCGTCGGCGCACCCTACGGCCCGCGCGAGCCGCGGCCGGACTTCCTGGCGGAACGTGCAGACTTCACGCCGCTGAACGCGATCGAGGGCCGGATCCACCGGCCGAGGAGCGCAGCATGAACGGTCACACGGTCGAGAAGATCGGCGGCACCTCGATCGCCGACACGAGCGCGGCGCTCGGCAACGTGCTGCTGCCGGAGCGTCGGCGTGACCGCCCGTACGGCCGGATCATCGTCGTCTCGGCCTACGCCGGCATCACCAACCGCCTGCTCGAGCACAAGAAGACGGGCGAGCCGGGCATCTACCGCCTGTTCGTGCGCAGCGACTCGGACCAGGCCTGGGCGGACGCGGTCACCGACGCCGCGCGGCGCATGTGCGAGATCAACGCGCAGGTGTTCGAGGATCCCGGGCTGCGGGCCGAGGCCGACCGCTTCGTGCGGGAGCGCATCGAGGGCGTGCGCAGCTGCCTGATCGACATCCAGAGGCTGTGCTCCTACGGTCACTTCAAGCTGCAGGAGCACCTGCAGACCGTGCGCGAGATGCTCTCGGCGATGGGCGAGGCCCACAGCGCGTTCAACACGGCGCTGTTGCTGCGCCAGGCCGGTGTGCGCAGCCGGTTCGTCGACCTGACGGGCTGGCGCGACGAACGCGAGCTCAACCTCGAGCAGCGCATCGCGAGCGGCCTGGAAGGCATCGACCCGATGCAGGAGCTGCCGATCGTCACCGGCTACGCGCAGTGCGAGGAGGGCATGTTCAGCCGGTTCGGGCGCGGCTACACGGAAGTCACTTTCAGCCGGATCGCCGCCCAGACCCGGGCGCGCGAGGCGATCATCCACAAGGAGTTCCACCTGAGCAGCGCGGATCCTCTCGTGGTCGACGCGACGTCGGTCCGCAAGATCGGCGACACCAACTACGACGTGGCCGACCAGCTCGCCAACATGGGCATGGAGGCGATCCATCCCGGCGCCGCCAAGGTGCTGCGCCGCTCCGGGATACCGCTCAGGATCCGCAACACCTTCGATCCCGTCGATCCCGGCACGGTCATCCGGGCTGACTACGTGAGCGAGTCCCCGGCCGTCGAGATCATCACCGGGCGCAAGGACGTCTACGCGCTGCAGGTCTTCGACCAGGAGATGGCAGGCCTGTCCGGCGTGGATCGCCGGATCGTCGAGCTGATCGAGGGCCAGGAACTGCGCGTGGTGACCAAGGACCTGAACGCCAACACCGTGACCCACTTCGTCACCGGCAGCCTGAACCGTGCGAAGCGAGCCATCCAGCAGCTGCAGGGCGCCTTTCCCTCGGCCGACATCGACCTGCGCAAGGTGGCCCTCGTGTCGGTCATCGGCAGCGACCTGCGCGTGCGAGGACTGCTGGCGCGCGCCGTGTCGGTCTTGGCCGAGGCGGGCATCGAGGTGGTCGCGCTGCACCAGGGCATCCGCCAGGTCGACATCCAGATCGTCGTCGGCGAGGAGGACTACGCACCGACCGTCCGCACGCTCCACGGCGCGCTCGTAGAGCCCGCCGGTCGCGCGAGCGTCGGCCGACGGGCCGCGTGAAGCCGGCGTGATCCTGGCGAGCTTCCTTGCGGCGCTCGCGCTGTTCGTGGTCGTCGGCCTGGCGTCCGCGGCGAAGAGCCGTGGCACCAAGGTCGACTACTACCTCGCCAGCCGCTCGGTGTCGCCGGCGATGGCAGGCCTGTCGGCGATCGCCACGAACAACTCCGGCTACATGTTCATCGGGCTGATGGGCTTCACCTACGCGGTGGGTCTCGCCTCGCTCTGGCTCATGGTCGGCTGGATCGTCGGGGACTTCCTGATGTCGCTCGTGATCCACAAGCGGTTGCGGGAGGCCTCCGCCGGGCACCAGGAGGTGACGTTCGCAGGCGTGCTCGCCCGCTGGTCCGGCGGTGACTATGCCGTGCTGCGCAGGATCGGCGCCGTGGTCACCGTCGCCTTCCTGGGCGCCTATGCCGCCGCACAGCTCAACGCCGGCGGCAAGACCCTGCAGGCGCTGTTCGAATGGCGACCGGCGACCGGCTCCGTCCTGGTTGCCGTCATCGTGGCCCTGTACTGCATGGCGGGCGGGATTCGGGCGTCGATCTGGACCGACGTGGCGCAGTCGGTGGTGATGCTCGTTGCCATGGCGGCCATGCTGTTCGCAGCGCTTGGCGTGACCGGCGGCATCGGCGGTGCGTGGCAGGCACTGGGCGGGATCCCGGGCTACCTCGATCCCTTCCCACCGAACCTGCTCCTGCCCGGCACGACCGGCGCGACGCTGTTCGTGGCCGGCTGGCTGTTCGCGGGCATGAGCGTCATCGGCCAGCCGCACATCATGGTGCGCTTCATGGCGCTCGACAGTGCCCGGCACCTGGCGCGCACCCGCATGTGGTACTACGGCTTCTACGTCATCTTCTACAGCATGGCGGCCGGCGTGGGCCTGCTGTCGCGGCTGCTGCTGCCCGACCTCGGCGACCTCGACCCGGAGCTTGCCCTGCCGACGATGGCGCTCGAACTGCTGCCGCCGGTCGCGGTCGGCGTGGTCCTTGCAGGCATCTTCGCCGCGACCATGTCGACCGCGGACTCGCTGGTGCTCAGCTGCTCCTCGGCGCTCACCCACGACCTGCTGCCGAGGCGCATCGAGCGGCCCGCCGAGCTCAAGTTCGTGACCGTGCTCGTCGTCGCGCTGGCGCTCGCCATTGCACTCAACGGCACGCAGAGCGTCTTCGTGCTGGTGATCCTGTCGTGGTCGGCGCTCGCGAGCGCCTTCGGTCCGCTGTTGTGGGTGCACGCGCGCGGCTTCCGCGTCGGCGAGTGGCA
This sequence comes from Gammaproteobacteria bacterium SG8_30, assembly GCA_001303245.1. GTDB lineage: Bacteria > Pseudomonadota > Gammaproteobacteria > Steroidobacterales > Steroidobacteraceae > SG8-30. The sequence continues at coordinate 2,990 of LJNS01000046.1, read as the reverse complement.
GGCGATCGCCATGATGGTCGCCGGCCTCGGCGCAGCCCTCGCCTGGCGCTGGCTCGGCTGGCAGGACATGGTGTACGAGGGCATGCCGGGTATGCTCGCCGGCTGGGCCACCTTCCACGTGATTCGCCGGTTCGCCGGTGAGCCGGCGCCGGCGGTGCTCACCGACCGAGCGTGAAGTAGACGACGCCGGCGACGACCGTCGCCACGATCAGGTTCAGCGCGAATCCCTCGCGCGCCATCTGCGCAATGCTCATCCGGCCCGTGGCGTAGACGATGGCATTCGGCGCCGTGGCGACCGGCAACATGAACGCGCAGGAAGCGGAAATGGCGGCCGGGATCATCAGCAGCTCGGGCGGCGTCCCGGTGCCCATCGCCGCTGCAGCGAGCACCGGCATCAGCAGCGTGGCGGTGGCGGTGTTGGAGGTCATCTCGGTCAGGAACGTCACGGTCAGGCAGATCGCGAGGATCAGCACGAACACGGGCAGCGTCGAGAGGCCCGCCAGCGCGTGGCCGATCAGCTGCGACAGCCCGCTCGCCGTGAACGCGGTGGCGATGCAGATGCCGCCCGCGAACAGCAGCAGCATGCCCCAGGGGATCGACGCGGCCCGCTCCCAGTCGAGCAGCCGCTCGCCTTCGCCGTCCGGAACCAGGAACATCGCCACGACGGCGGCGAGCGCCACGGTGGAGTCGGCGACCGTGTCGATGCCGAGCAGCCCCGACCAGCCGCCGAACGGCTCCGAGCGCGTGATCCAGGCGAGGATCGTGAGCCCGAACACGACGAGCACCCGGAGCTCCGGCGGCCTCCAGGGCCCGGTGTGGCGCAGTTCCATCGGCTCCGCGCCGCGCAGGTGGCGCGACAGCCACAGCGCCATGAGCGGGATGGCGACGGCAACCACCGGCAGCCCCGTCGTCATCCAGCGCACGAAGCCGTACTCCTCGCCCGTCGTCTGCGCGTAGATGCCAGCAAAGATCACGTTCGGCGGCGTGCCGATCAGCGTGCCGGTGCCGCCTACCGAGGAGGCGTAGGCGATGCCGAGCAGCAGGGGCACACCGAGGCGCGGGTCCTTGCTGTGGGCCAGCAGCGCGAGTGCCATGGGCGTCAGCATCAGCACGGTGGCCGTGTTCGAGATCCACATGGAGATGAGCGCGGCGGTCAGCATGAACGCGAGCACGAGCCGCGCGCCGCCGCTGCCGCCGACCAGGCGGATCATCCCGAGCGCGAAGCGCTCGTGGACGCCTGACTTCTCGATCGCCTTGGAGAGCATGAACGCCCCCATCAGCAGCAGGATCACGGCCGGGATCGGAATGCTCTCGAAGATCCACCACACGGCCGTGTTGAGCGTGATCGCCGCCGTCCAGCAGATCTTCGGGTCGAGCCCGGCGGCGGTGAGAGCGAGACCGAGCAGCGCGCCGGTGACCGGGCCGAGGACGAGACTGGCCTGCTTGATGTTCATGGCCTGCACAGGATGCCGAAGTCCGGCGACGTCAGCGTCTCGAAGCCGTCTGCGGTGATGTGCACCGTGTCCTCGATGTGCACGGAGCCCCAGCCGATCTCGGTGAAGGGCAGGTCCACGTTCAGGACCATCCCGGGCTCGAGCACCGTGTCCCACTGCGCGCCGGGCAGTCGTCCGGGAGGCTTGGGATCGTCCGTGTGCTCGAGGCCGACGCCGTGCGGCGTCGCGTACACGAACTCGGGAAATCCCGCCTTGCGGATCGACTCGACCGCGGTCCCGGCAATCTCCGAATAGCGTGGACCGGGCCGCAGCAGCGGCTGAATGGCCTCCCAGCCCGCCAGCAGCGCGGCATGTCGCGTGCGCATCTCGCGCGGCGGTTCCCCGACGACCGCGCAGCGGCCGAAATCGCCGTGGTAATGGCGATAGGTGCCGAGTGCGTCGAGCATCATGGGCTCGCCGCGGCGCACGCGCCCGGCCGGCAGGCCCCCGGCGCCGCAGATGAAATAGGAACCCTGCCCACCGCGCTCCGCCATCGCCACGAAATAGCTGCGCTCGACCTCCTCCCAGGAGGCTCCTTCCACCAGTGCGTCCGCGGCCGCCCGGAGGGACGCCTCGTTCACGTGCGCCGCCGCACGCAGCAGTTCGAGCTCCGCAGGCGTCTTCACCCGGCGGATCTCGTTGAACACGTTCGCATCCACGGCACAGGAAACGCCGCCGAGGCCGCCTGCGCGGGCCCAGCCCTCGATCCGCAGGTCGTCCGTCCCGAGCCGCCCCGAGTCGAGGCCGGCGAGACGCAAGGCGCGCACGAGAGCCCCGCGGGCGTTGGCGGCCACCCGGTCGCGGTGGCGCCGCACGATCGCCATCCAGGCGCGCTCCCGCTCGGTGAGTTCGGCGCCCGGGCGCACCGGCCATCCGTCGTAGGGCTTTCCGTCCGACTGCAGGCCCTCGGTCTCGTCATCCAGCGGCGAGCTGTAGGCGACGATCTCCGGCATCCAGGTGCCCCCTTCCGACGCGAGCCGTCGCAGCTCCATCGTCGGCATCACCAGCACGGCCGGGAGGTCCTCCCGGCGCGGCAGCACGGCCAGGAACGCCGCGTCGAAGCGCTCGGCGCTCATCAGCATGCCCCAGTAGCCGGAGAGGTAATAGACGTTGATCGGCAGCTCGGCCACGAGCCCGTCGAGTCCCCGCCGCTCCATGACTTGGCGCGCGCGCGGCAGGTTCGCGAGGATCGTCTGGCTGCCCATGGCTGTCGTCAGGGACTCCCCGCAAGCACGTCGCGGCCCACCCGACTATAGGACATGTCGGCGGTGGAGACACCGGTTGCGGGGCGTGGGCTCCACGGAGGTGAACGACTCCGCGCTGTCGTAGAGTGGATGCCGGCCCGCCAGGAGGCGAGAGACCCCGATGTCCCTGCTGACCCACGCGCGCGAGCTCGCCCGGCTCACGCCCGCCGAACGCAACCGCTACGCCGACCTGCTGCGCGCGGCGGCGATCCTCGTCGTGGTCTTCGGGCACTGGCTGTCGGCTGCTCCCTAC
>LJNS01000045.1 GCA_001303245.1 Gammaproteobacteria bacterium SG8_30 | reverse complement strand
TCCTCGAGCGGGAAGGTCTCCACCTCGGTGCGTACCGGTATCCGCGGCACAAGCTCGAGGAACTCGCGTCCGTCCGCGCGCGTCAGGTTGGCAACCGACTTCACGGACCGCTCGCCCCAGAGCAGCGCATAGGGGAAGGAAGGGATGTCGCTCATGTGGATGCCCCCACAGACGACGACACCGCCCTTGCGCACCGCGGCGAGCGCTGCCGGCACCAGCGACCCCACCGGGGCGAAGAGGATGGCCGCGTCGAGTTCCACCGGCGGCCGACGATCGCTGCCGCCGGCCCATGTGCATCCCATCGTCCGCGCGAAGGACTCGGCGCGCGCGTCACCGGGACGCACGAAGGCATGGCACTCGCGGCCCTGCCACACGGCCACCTGCGCGACGAGGTGGGCCGCGGCCCCGAATCCGTAGAGGCCGAGCCGGTGGGCGTCGCCGCACATACGCAGTGCCCGATAGCCGATGAGCCCGGCGCACAAGAGCGGCGCTGCATGCACGTCGTCGAGCGCAGCCGGGAGCGGCAGACAGAAGTCCGCCCGGGCCACGAGGTAGTCGGCGTAGCCGCCGTCGATCTGGTAGCCGGTGAAGCGCGCGGCGTCGCAGAGGTTCTCTTCGCCGGCGGCGCAGAAGGCGCAGTGGCCGCAAGTCGAGCCCAGCCACGGCACGCCGAGGCGCATCCCGGCGGGGAGGACGACGCCTTCGCCGCACCGGATGACCTCGCCCACGATCTCGTGGCCTGGGACGACAGGAGTGCGGACGTCGGGCAGCTCGCGGTCTACCACGTGCAGGTCGGTCCTGCACACGGCGCAGGCGCGAACCTTCAGGAGCACCTCGCCGGGGCCGGGCACCGGCTGCGGGCGATCACGGGCGACGAGCCGCGAGGATCCGGACTCGAGGACCATGGCGCGCATGCCGCGAGCATACGCGGCGTGCCGGGCAGTGTCAGTTCGGGGTGCGCGCGGCCAGCAGCGTGATCTCGCGCTCGAACGCCCCGAGGTCCGCGAGGACCTTGAGGCGCGGGGGCAAGCGCTCGTTGCCGGCCGCGGCCAGCGCCGAGCCGCCGCCCCACAACTCGATTCTCTCCGGCAGGAACTGAGCCAGCAGCCCGATCTCCCCCAGGAAGCCGGAGCTGTTCTCGCTCATGAGCACCGACAGCGTGACGACGTCGGCCTCGACGCGCGCGGCGTAGGTGGCAAGCTCCGCGGCGGGCAGGTCAGGTCCGAGGTAATGACAGCGGACGTTGTGCGAGGAAGCCAGCAGCGCGCACATGAGGATGCCGAGCTCGTGGCGTTCACCGGCCGGCGTCGACATGACCATGACCGGGCCCGTGGCGATGCGGCTGTAGGTGTCGAGGACGCTCGAGAGCTGTCGGCGTACGGCAGCGCTGACGATGCGCTCCTGCGAGATCGAGAGCTGGCCCCGATGCCATCGCTCACCGACTTCCACGAGCAGCGGCGACAGGACCTCGGTCACGACCTGCGAGAGCGGCAGCAGCGCGAGCGCCATGCCGAGCAGCCGGTCGCAGTCGGCCGGCCGATAGTCTTCAGCCGACTTGAGGATCTGCTCACCGAAGCGCCGGGCCGGAGAGGTGCCCACCTCGGGGGCGGGCCGCACCTCCAGGATTCCGTCGAGCTCGGTCTCGTCGAGCCGCGCGAGCCGGCTGATGGGATGGCCGCGCTCGGTCGCTTCGCGCAGCTTGCGCAGGCGTATGACGTCATCGGGCCGGTAGGCGCGCCGTCCGTTGGTGTCGCGCGAGGGCTCCACGATCCGATAGCGCCGCTCCCACGCCCGCAGCGTCTCGATGCTGAGACCGGTCGCTTGGGAAACCGCCTTGATCGAGTACATCCGGAAACCGGCTCCTGCCCAATTCGCCACCAACCTTTCCAGTGTACAGGTTTCGTCCGGAAAAATGCTAGTCAGATGCTTGACAATCGAGCGACTCGAGACTTATTCTAAGTTCCGTCAGATTCCCTTCTGACGAGTGACCCCCCTTTTTGGCGGGCCGCGACGCGGCCCGCCTTTTTTCTTCTTCTGCCGGCCGGCAGCTTTGGATCCGACCGCGCTGGGCTCGTCGACTCGGCCGAAGAACTCGCGGAAACGCCATTCGCCGCGCGCCTGCGCCTGGAGCAGGTCGAGGAGGGCGTCGGCTGCCATGGGCTGCCCGAAGAGCGTTCCTTGGCCGACGTGGCAGTCGAGGCCTCGCAGGTAGGCGAGCTGCTCCTCGGTCTCGATACCCTCGGCCACGACCTCGAGGCCGAGATTTCGGCCCATCTCGATGATCGTCCTGACGAGGGTCGCGTCCTCGCGCGACACCGCGGCGTGGCGCACGAAGGACTGGTCGATCTTGAGCGTGCCGACCGGGAACTGCTGCAAGGCGGCCAAGGACGAATAGCCCGTCCCGAAGTCGTCGATCGCGAGGTGCACGCCCATGGTGCGGAGCTCGTCGAGCAGGCCGACCATCCGGCGCGCATCGGTCATCAGGGTCGTTTCCGTGATCTCCAGCTCGAAGTTCGAGGGTGCCACGCCGAGGTCGTCGAAGATGGCGCGGCAACGCGGTATGAACTCCGCCTGCCGCAATTGCTTGAGCGAGAGGTTGAAGGAGACGCGGCCGGGCTGCTGCCCCTCTTCCTCCCAGCGATGGTAGTCCTGGCAGACGCGCTTCAGGACCCACTCGCCTATGTCGAAGATGAGGTTCGACTCCTCCGCCAGCGGTATGAACTGCGCCGGGGGAATGTCGCCGTGGCCGGGCAGCCGCCAGCGGAGCAGCGCCTCGGCGCCGACGACGCTGCCGCGCTGGAGGTCCACCTTCGGCTGGTAGAGCACCACGAGCTCGTCGCGCTCGACTGCGCGGCGGAGCTTGCTCTTGAGCATCAGCCTCTCGACGGCCACGGCGCTCATCTCGGGCGTGTAGAACGACTGGGTGTTTCCGCCGTCTTGCTTCGAGTGGTACATCGCCGCATCGGCGTCGCGGATCAGGTCGACGACGTTGTCCGCGTCGCGCGGACAGAGGGCAATACCAAGACTCGCCGTGATGAACACCTCCTGGTTGCCGACGTGGAACGGCTGCGCCAGCCTCTCGAGCAGCTCGCGGGCCATATTCTCCACCAGCGGCCGCTCATCCTCGTCGGGCGGCAGGTTCTCGACGAACAGTCCGAACTCGTCGCCGGCGAGGCGGCCGAGCATGGTCTCCTTCGGCAGTTGCGCGATCAGTCGCTCGCTCAGGATCTCGAGTGCGCGATCGCCGGCCGCGTGGCCAAACGTGTCGTTGATCTCCTTGAACTGGTCGAGGTCGAGGTAGAGCAGCGCTAGCGACCGGCCGTTGCGCCGCGCGCGAGCGATCGCCTGCTGCAGGGAGTGCTGGAATTGCAGCCGATTGGGCACCTTCGTCAGCGCGTCGTAGCGGGCCAGGTAGCGGATGCGGCGCTCGGCGCGCTTGCGATTGGTTATGTCGTGCGCGACGAAGATGCGCGTGGCCGGGTCGCCCTGCCCCGTCTCCATGCGGGACCCGGCCAGAGAAACGGGAATGATCTGGCCTGAGCGGGTGCCCACGGTCAGCTCGCGAACCTCGTCGGAGGCACGCTCGATGTCGAAGCCGGCACGGTCCTGCTCGGCAATCAGCGAGCCTAGCGCACGACCCCCCAACTCTTCCGCATCGAAGCCGGTCAGCCGTGCGGCCGCGGTGTTCGCGCGGAGGATCATCCCCTCTGCGGTAGTCACGAAAACGGCATCGCCCATGCTGTCGAGCACGGCGTCCAGCCATCGCGCGGTCGCCTCCCGCTCCTTGATGTGCTCGGTGAGCCGCTCGAGCGCGAAGGCGACTTCCGCCGTGTGGCCTTCGCCGGCTACGCCCAGCGGACCGCGCTCGCCGCTGGCGAGCCGCAGGGCGGCGTCCCGCAGCGACTCGAGGGGCTTCTCGAGCCATCGAGCCACGCGCCAGGCGACCGCCAGCGCGAGCACCAGGGCAGCGGTTCCGATGAGCGCGAGCGCGGTGAGCCGTCTCGCCAGCAACTGTTCGCGCTCCGCGGCGAGCTGTCGGGCAATGACCGCGCCGACGTCCGTGCCCGGCTGTTCCTGCCCCAGGGCGTCGTTGACGATGCGCGCCAGGCGTTCCTCGTCGCGGACCTGCAGGCGGTGATCGAGCACGATCGATCCGGCCGCAATCAGGACGATGGATACCGCGACGAGTGCAGCCAAGGCGAGCGAGCGTGTGCGGATCGAGAATCTCATGAGCGGCGCATCGGGTCGTTCTTGTAGTGGGCCGCGAGGCCGCAGGCCATGTCGCGTCGACCGGCCAGCGCTTCGTCCGGACCGGCAGTCCAGCCGAATATTGGCCAACCCGCGACCGGATGTCGATGCCCCCGGCACGCTCCGGTGTAGCATCGGTGCCGTGCCGAACGGGACTTTCACCGACAGCATCAGGACCTCGCGCCGCCCGGACGGCGGGATGAACGCGCTGGAGCTGACCGGCCGGACGCAGAGCCACTTGCAGCGCGACGAGGAACTCGGCTGCCTCCTGCACCCGGCAGCCGCAGAACCCCTGCGCGCCATGCGACGAGCCGCCGCGCGTGACGGCATCGAGCTCGGCGTCGTCTCGGCATTCCGGGATTTCGAGCGACAGCGCATGCTGTGGAACGCGAAATACCTCGGCGAACGCCCGGTGCTCGACGCGCAGGGACGGAGGCTCGATCCGGCGGCACTCGATCCCGACGCCCGCATCGAGGTCATCCTGCTATGGACGGCGCTTCCTGGCGCGAGCCGCCACCACTGGGGGACGGACTTCGACGTCGCCGATCGTGCCGCCGTCCCCGCGTCTTACCGCCCGCGACTCGAGGCGGACGAGTACGCACCGGGAGGCGCGTTCGAGCGCCTGTCCGCGTGGCTCGACCGGCACATGCGCCGCTTCGGCTTCTATCGCCCCTACGCCACCGGGATCGGCGGCGTGCGGCCGGAGCCCTGGCACCTCAGCTACGCGCCGGTGTCGCGCGCGGCGACCCGGGCGCTCGATGCCGGGATCCTCGAGGCCGCGCTGCGCGGCAGCGGCGTGAAGGGCGAGCGCGAGATACTCGCAAGGCTCCGTTCGCTGCACGAGCGCTATGTCAGGACGGTGGACAGGCCGCCCCGCATGAGGTCGCGCTGGGCGAGGCCCGCCGGCTGAGCCGCAGTCAGGAAGCGGGCGGTGTGGCGCCGGCCGGTGCGGGTTCCCAGGTGCGCTCGAGGTGCCGGAGCATGAGCGAGCGCACGCCGGCCATGGAATTGGGCTCGACCGTGTACAGGGGCGGCTTTCGCCGCAGCATCGGCCAGCGCCCGCTCTTGAGCAGCTCGTCGAGATATCGCAGGTTGCAGCCGATGGCATCCATGTAGGGATTGCGTCCGTCGAAGAGGATTTCCACGTGGCGGTAGGCGCGGCTGAAGGCCCCGTCGAGCCGCTGCTCGATGGTGTTCTTCACGAAGTGGGGCGTCTGCCGCAGCAGGTCGAGGCCCGAGCCATAGTTCACCTGCAGGCCATCCGTGCCGGGGTAGATCGCGACGCCGCCGAGGACGAACTCCGCGTACAGCCGGTCGCGGCATTTCTCGAGATAGCACCGATCCGACATCTGCGCGAGCAGGTCGGCGGTGCCGAGCAGGTGGCCCGCGGCGCGGTCGCGCGGGTCGCTCACGCGGATCTCGTCGAAGGGCACCTCGTAGCCGGTGAAGTGAATGATGCGCGTTGCGACGGGCACCCAGGCTGCCAGCCCGATAGTCGGCATGTAGCGGGCCAGGAACCGAGCGCCGCGGGACACGTGCGTGCGGGTGAACACGGCGCCATTGGGCACGGCCGACTCGGAGGTCTCGCGGATGTAGCCGGCGTCGTGGTATAGGGCCGTGACCAGCGCGACGAGCGCGCGCTCCGGGCCGAGCCGGTCCGCCGGGGCTGCCCCCAGCTCGTAGCCGGCGAGCAGCCGGGCGGCGGCCAGCACCACGTCGAGGGAATGCTGAAGGTCGTGGTAGACGGTGTCGACGCCGATGTAGCCGGGCATCCGGCCCGTGAACAGGCGTTCGAAGTCGTCTATCGCCCGGCCGGAGACGTCGAGGTCCGCGGCGGGCCAGGCGCGCGCGAACAGCTCGAGAACGGCCCGGCGGACGTCGGCGGGCGAACTGACCTGCACCGTGTCGGTGACGTCGTAGTCGCTGCGGCGGTATGCCCGTGCCACGATTGCCGGCACCTCCCGGGCCCGAAGGGATGGCCGCAGTCTACGCGCGCGCGACGGGCGCGCACCAACGACGGCCTCACGAATCCGGCCCGCCTGGCTGGCTCCCGCCTCACCCTATGTCAAAGGTCGCGACGACCGGCGCGTGGTCGGAAGGGCGCTCCCAGGTCCGCGGCGAGCGGTCGACGTGGCAGCCGACGCAAGCCTCGGTCAGCTCGCGGCTCGCAAGCACGAGGTCGATGCGCAGCCCGTGGTTGCGCCTGAACGCGCCCATGCGGTAGTCCCACCAGCTGAAGGTGTCGGGTGGCTGTTCGAACAGGCGGAAGGTGTCCGTCAATCCGGTCGCGAGCAGTTCCTTGAGCGCCGCACGCTCCGGTTCGCTCACGTGGACGGAGCCTTCCCATCGGGCGGGATCGTGCACGTCCCGGTCCTCCGGGGCGATGTTGTAGTCGCCGACCAGGGCGAGGCGCGGGTGGCGGCCGAGCTCGGCCGCGACGAACTCGCGCAGGCGCGCCAGCCAGTCGAGCTTGTAGGCGTACTTGTCCGAACCGACGGACTGCCCGTTCGGTACGTACACGTTGATGACGCGGACCCCGCCGATCGTCGCGGCGATCACGCGCCGCTGCGGGTCGTCGACGCCCGGCATGCCGCGCACGACGGCCGTGGGCGGATCGCGCGAGACGATCGCCACGCCGTTGTACGTCTTCTGGCCGAACCATGCCGCATGCAGGCCCAGCTCCTCGAGTGCGGCGGCAGGGAACTCCTCGTCGGGCAGCTTGAGTTCCTGCAGCCCGATGACGTCGACAGGGCTGGTCCCGAGCCACTCCCGCAGCTGGTCGAGCCGCACCCGAAGCGAGTTGACGTTCCAGGTGGCGATCTTCATGCCGCGATACCGTCGCGGCGGAGCAGCGGCCCGACCTCCGGCTGCCGGCCGCGGAAGTCCACGAAAGCCTCCATCATGTCGCGGCTGCCGCCGCGCGCGAGGATCAGCTCCAGGAAGCGCAGCGCGACCGTGGCGTCGAAGATGCCGGTATCCTCGAACGCCGCGAAGGTGTCGGCCGCCAGGACCTCTGCCCACTTGTAACTGTAGTAGCCGGCCGCATAGCCGCCCGAGAAGACGTGTGTGAAGGCGTGTGCGAAACGGTTGAACCCTGGATGCCGGACGACGGCCACCTCGCGCCGGACCTCGTTCAGCAGTTCCGCGACCCGGCCGCCTGCGGCGGGGTCGTACTCGGCGTGCAGCCGGAAGTCGAACAGGGCGAACTCCAGCTGCCGCACGGCGGCGACGCCGGTGTGGAATCCCCGGGAGCCGAGCAGGCGGCCGAGCGTCTCGCGCGGCAGGGGCTCGCCCGACTCGACGTGCGCCGAGATGAGCGGAATCACCTCCCCTCGCCACGCGTACTGTTCCATGAACTGGCTCGGCAGCTCGACTGCATCCCACGGCACACCGTGGATGCCTGCGATGCTCGGGTAATCGACCCGCGTCAGCATGAAGTGCAGGGCGTGGCCGAACTCGTGGAACAGGGTGACCACGTCGTCGTGCGTCAGCAACGCGGGGGCATCGCCGACCGGCGGCATGAAGTTGCACACGACGTGTGCCACTGGCCTCGCGGCAACCCCCGCCAGGCGCTTCCGGCCGATGCAGTCGCCCATCCACGCCCCGCCCCGCTTGCCTGGCCGCGTGCAGGGGTCGAGATAGAAGCCGGCGACCTCGCGGCCGTCGCGGTCGAGGATCGCGTAGTACCTCACCGTCGGGTGCCACACCGACACGCCGCTGCGGGGCTCGACGCGGATCCCGTAGAGGCGACGCGCAACCTCGAACATGCCGTCGAGGACCTTAGGCAGAGGAAAGTAAGGTCGCAGCGACTCCTGGGACACTCCGTGACGCTCGCGGCGGAGCCTCTCCGCGTAGAAGGCGACATCCCAGGCCTCGAGGGATCCGCCCGCATGGCGCTCGAGCTCCGCGAACTCGCGTTCTGCAGCCGGCCGGTAGTGCCGCGCGAGCTCGCGAAGAAAGCCGAGCACCTCGGCGGGGTCGGCCGCCATCTTGGTCGCGAGCGACAGGTGGGCGTAGGACTCGAAGCCCAGCAGCTGGGCGACCTCGTGCCGCAGCGCGAGGATCTCCTCCATCAGCGCCGAGTTGTCGAACCCGCCCGCTGCCGGTCCCGTGTCGGACGCGCGCGTGGTCCAGGCCTCGTAGAACTCGCGCCGCAGCGCGGTATCGGTGGCGTGCGACATCACGGCGGCGTAGTTGGGCTGATCGAGAATGAGCAGCCAGCCGGTCCGGCCGCGCTCGGCCGCTGCCGCCGCGGCTCGGGCGATCACGCCCGCAGGCAGTCCATCCAGAAGGGACGCGTCGTCCACCTGTCGGCTCCAGGCCTGGGTGGCATCAAGCACGTTCTCGTCGAACCGAGACTGTGCCGAGGCCAGCCGCTGCATCAGGGAACGGAAGCGTGCCTTGCCGGCATCGGGGAGCGCGACTCCCGCCAATCGGAAGTCGCGCAAGAGGTTCTCGAGGAGCTTGCGCTGTGCGGCGTCGAGGAAGCCGCCTTCGCGGTCGAGCACGGCCTGCAGGCCGCGGAAGAGCTCCGGACTCTGGCCCACCTCCGCGTGGTAATCCGCGAGCAGGACGCGGCAGCGGTTGTAGGCGCCGCGGAGCGCCTCGCTGTCGAGGACCGCGTTCAGGTGCTCGGCGGGATTCCAGGTGCGGGCCAGCGCGTGGTTGGCCGCCTCGAAGGGCTCGACCAACGCGGCGAAACTCCGCTCCGGTGCCGCGAGGATCCGCTCGAGTGTGCCGCGGTGCCGCGAGATGGTTTCGCGGACCGCCGGCACCACGTGTTCCGCACGGATACCGGCGTAGTCGGGCAGCCCATCGGCTGCGAGCAGGGGGTTCTCCATACCTCTTCCGTCCGGTACCTTCGGGGCGCCGATTCTAGGCCGCCTGAACACCCGCACGCGAGCCGGCGTCAGGCCCGGGCATGGATGAGCAGCCAGGCGAGCGAGACGGCGCCGCCGAGGAAGATGCCGAGGCCGAGCAGGCCGTGCAACCGGTAGCGGCGCGCAAGGGACTCGGCGTCCCCCACCGCCAGCAGGAACGGCCGATCCTCGCCGCGGGGCTGCTCGAGCACGTGAACGCCGGGCTCCGCTGCACTCGCGCTGCGCTCCTGCCGGACCTGCGCGTGCGCAGCCTCGCGGGCGCGCTCCCACTCGGCCAGGCTGAGCGTGCCGTCGCGGTCGGCATCGAAGCGCCGCACGAGCTCGGCGGGGTCGCGCTTCCATTGGCGGAGCAGCGCAGCCACGTCGGCGTTCGGCGGGCCGAGGGGGGGATTCGTCTCGGTGCGGAACCAGCCGATGGCGTACACCGGCTCGCCGTCGTGGATGCGCGACTCGCGGTACCGGTAATCGCGGCCGAAGCCGCGGAAGCCGCGTTCCGCCGGCGGGCCGGCGACCGGCAGCGGCGTGTCGCCGTACCAGGTGTCCCGGGCAATTGACAGCACTTCCGCGCCGTCGGGATCGACCACGCAGTGCCCGCTCGCGTCCTCGAGGTGGAACAGGCTGTCGCTCACGCCGCGTTGCGCGACCTTCCAGTTCTTGCGGCCGCGCTGGTCGCGGACGCGGCGCTCGACCGTGAAGCTCCACCACACACAGCGGCACTTGGACAGCGGCGCGATGACCGGTGCTCCCGGCATCATGCGTGCGGTACCGATGAGCTCGACGTAGCCCTGGGCCGCACTACGGACGCGCGAAGTGGGGGTGTCCTCGATCAGGCGCGCCCACCGCCACCAGCGGAAGCCGCGCAGGAATCCCCAGCCGCTCGCTGCGGCGAGCAGTGCCAGTACGACCCAGTACTCGGCGGAATTCACCTCAACCGAACAGCGCCTTCATGTCCACGTCGGACTTCTGCTCCTCGGTGAACTCGAGCAGCGTCGCCTCGCTGAAGCCGAACAGCCGCGCGACGACCAGGTCGGGAAACTGGTGGATCCTGACGTTGTTGAGGTTGACGGAGGCGTTGTACAGCTCGCGCCGGTCCGCGATGTTCTCCTCGAGCTGCGTGATCCTCGTCTGCAGGTGCCGGAAGGACTCGTCGGCCTTGAGGTTCGGATAGTTCTCGACCACCGCGAACAGCTGGCCGAGGCCGGCCCGCAAGGCCGTCTCCGCGGCGCCGAGCGCTGCGACGTCGCCACGGCCTGCGGCCTGGAACACCGATGCGCGCGCCTTCATGACGCGATCGAGCGTCTCCTGCTCGTATTCCATGTAGCGCTTGCAGGTCTCGACCAGCTTGGGAAGCTCGTCGTGGCGCTGCACGAGCAGGACGTCGATGTTCGACCACGCCTGCTTCACGTTCTCGCGCAGCTTGACGAGGCCGTTGTAGATGCCGATGCCGTAGACGGCGAGGATCGCCACGATCCCTAGGAACACCACAAAGCCCATTGCCTGATCTCCTCGCCGCGCCGTGCCGTAGGGGGCGACGAAGTATATCATCGGGGGTCGCACGACCCGTCCGGACGGAGGTCCCATCGATGCCCGCACAGTTCGACCTGATCGTGATCGGAGGCGGCAGCGGCGGGCTCGCCTGTGCGCAACGCGCTGCCGACTACGGCGCGAAGGTCGCTGTGCTGGAACCGCGGCCGCTCGGCGGCACCTGTGTGAACGCGGGCTGCGTACCGAAGAAGGTGATGTACTACGCAGCCAGCCTCGCGGAGGGAATCCGCGACGCGGCTGGCTACGGCTTCGACGTCACCCCGAACGGCCACGACTGGCTGGCCCTGAAACGTTCCCGCGACGAGTACGTCAGGAGGCTCAACGGCATCTACGCCGGCAACCTCGGGCGCCGCGGAATCACGCACGTCGCGCAGCCGGGCAGGTTCGCGGAGCCCGGGCTCGTGGTCGCAGGGGACCGGCTCCTCGCGGCGCCCCGCGTGGTGATCGCGACGGGCGGGCACCCCGTGGTGCCGGACGTGCCGGGTGCCGAGTTCGGCGTGACCTCCGACGGCTTCTTCGAGCTGACGCGACGCCCCGAGTCCGTCGTGATCGTCGGCAGCGGATACGTCGCCGCGGAGCTGGCCGGCGTGTTCGCCGCGCTGGGCACACGCGTGACGGTCGCGATCCGGCACACGCGCCTGCTGCGCAGCTTCGACGTGATGCTGTCGGCCGCACTGATGCGGCAGATGCAGGAGGACGGCATCGAGATCGTCACCAACGCGGTACCGCTGCAGGTGCGTCGCGTCGGCGATCATCACGAGTTGTGGACTACCGACGGGCACGTGCTCGGGCCCTTCGAGTGCGTGCTGTGGGCGGTCGGCCGCGAGCCCTCGGTCGCCGCGCTCGACCTGAACAAGGCAGGCGTGCGCCAGTACGACGACGGCTACATCATCGTCAACCGCTTCCAGGAGACCAACGTCGACGGCATCCATGCCATCGGCGACGTGACCGGCCAGGCCGCGCTGACGCCCGTGGCCATCGCCGCGGGCCGCCGCTTGTCGGACCGGCTGTTCGGCGGCATGGAGGACCGCCACCTCGACTACGACCTGATCCCCACGGTGATCTTCAGCCACCCGCCCATCGGCACCGTGGGCCTGACCGAGACGGAGGCTCGCGAGGCACACGGCGAGGCGGTGCGCTGCTTCACCTCCGGGTTCGTTCCGTTGTACCACGCGCTCACCGAGCACAAGCGCAGGGCCGAGATGAAGCTCGTGACGGTCGGCCCGGAGGAGCGCATCGTCGGCCTGCACGTGATCGGCGAAGGGGCGGACGAGATGCTGCAGGGTTTCGCCGTCGCGCTCAGGATGGGAGCGACCAAGAAGGACTTCGATGACACGGTCGCGATCCACCCGACCAGCGCCGAAGAGTTCGTGACGATGCGCTAAGTACCCGGCCTGCTGCGATGGGCGCGAACCTGAGGTCGTGGAAGGGCGTCATGCCCGTGCTGGGCGAGCGGGTGTACGTCGATCCCGCCGCCGTCGTCGTCGGGCAGGTGTCGATCGGCGACGACTCGTCCGTCTGGCCGACGGCCGTGATCCGCGGCGACGTCAACGTCATCGCGATCGGGGCACGCACGAGCGTGCAGGACGGCTGCGTGCTGCACGTGACCCACGACGGCCCCTACAACCCGGGCGGGTACGCGCTGTCGATCGGGGACGACGTGACGATCGGCCACCGGGCGATCCTGCACGGCTGCCGGGTGGGGGACCGCTGCCTGATCGGCATGGGGGCGATCGTCATGGACGGCGCGATCGTGGAGAACGAGGTCATCGTCGCCGGCGGCGCGCTGGTCACGCCCGGCAGCCGCTGCGAGCGGGGCTCCCTCTACGCGGGCAGCCCGGCCCGGCGGCTCCGTCCGCTCAGCGGGCGCGAGCTCGACCAGCTCGCCTACAGCGCGGGTTGGTACGTGAAGGTCAAGGACGAATACCTCGCGGCGGCGCCCAGGAGCGTCTAGAGCGAGGCGAGCGCCGTCAGCACCGGCCCGGTGTCGGGCCTCGTCCCGCGCCAGACCACCCAGGATTCCGCGGCCTGCTCCACGAGCATTCCCCAGCCCTTGTGGCTGCGCCTGACGCCGCGGCTCGCGGCCCAGCGCTGGAACGGCGTGTCGGTACGTGCGTAGGCCATGTCGTAGCAGACGGAGTCGGGGCCGACCGCCCGCGCCGGCAGATCGGGTACTTCGCCGGCGAGGCTCGCGGAAGTTCCGTTGATCACTATGTCCCAGGGCTCCTGGCCTACGGCGTCGAAGCCGACGCCGCGAATGGCGCCGAGGTCGATGAATTCGGCGGCAAGCCTCTCGGCCCGGTCCACGGTGCGGTTGGCGATGACGAGTTCCGCCGGGCGCTCGGCGAGCAGTGGCCCGAGCACACCGCGCACTGCGCCGCCCGCCCCGAGAACGAGCACACGGTGGCCCGCGATCCGGATCCCGAGGTTGGCCTTCAGGTCGTGGACGAGACCGGCGCCGTCGGTGTTGTCGCCGTACAGCTTGTCTCCCCACCGGACGGCAATGGTGTTGACTGCGCCGGCCCGTGCCGCACGGTCCGTCAGGCCGTGGGCCAGTTCTGCTGCGGCCTGCTTGTGCGGCAGCGTGACGTTGGCTCCGCTCCCGCCGCTCTGGAAGAACTCGACGACTGCACGCCGGAAGCGTTCCGGAGCGACGTCCATGAGGCTGTAATGGATGTCCGCGCCGGACTGCTTGGCGAACATGCCGTGGATGAACGGCGACCAGCTGTGGCTGACCGGGTGGCCAAACAGCACGTAGCGGTCGGGACCGGGCATCTGGGGTTCAGGCCTCCCGCAACCAGGCCGCCGCCTTCTTCGCGAAGTAGGTCAGTATGCCGTCGGCACCGGCGCGGCGCATGCCGACGAGCGCTTCGAGCGCGACGGCGCGCTCGTCGAGCCAGCCGTTCGCGGCCGCGGCCATGATCATCGCGTACTCGCCGCTGACCTGGTACACGAAGGTCGGCGCACCGAACTCGTCCTTCACGCGACGGACGATGTCCAGGTAGGGCATGCCGGGCTTGATCATGACCATGTCCGCTCCCTCCTCGAGGTCGAGCGCAACCTCCCTGAGCGCCTCGTCGGAGTTGGCAGGATCCATCTGGAACGAGTGCTTCGTGCCCTTGCCGAGGCTGGCGGCCGAACCCACGGCATCCCTGAACGGGCCGTAGTAGCTCGAGGCATACTTGGCGGAGTAGGCGAGGATGCGCGTGTTGACGTGGCCGGCCTCCTCCAGTGCCTGGCGAACGGCGCCGATGCGGCCGTCCATCATGTCCGAAGGCGCGACCACGTCGGCGCCGGCCTCTGCGTGCGACACGGCCTGCCGTACCAGCACCTCGACGGTCGCGTCGTTCAGAACGTATCCGGTCGCGTCGATCACGCCGTCGAGGCCGTGCGTGGTGAACGGATCGAGCGCCACGTCGGTGACGACGCCGAGCTCGGGCAGAGCCTTCTTGAGGGCCCTGACGGCCCGTTGCGCGAGGCCTTCCGGATTGTAGGCCTCGCGGCCGTCTTCCGTCTTGCGGTCGGCGGCGGCGACCGGGAACAGCGCGACGGCAGGGATGCCGAGCCCCGCCAGTTGCTCCCCCTCGCGAACCAGCTCGTCGAGCGTCACGCGCTCCACGCCGGGCATCGACGGCACCGGCTCGCGGCGTCCCGAGCCCTCGATCACGAACATCGGATAGATGAGGTCGCCCGGTGACAGCGTGGTCTCGCGCATCAGCCGCCGCGAGAACTCGTCGCGGCGCATGCGGCGCAGTCGGGTGCGGGGCCAGGTACCCGCGGCACGATGGGTCATGGGGTTCCTCGTGAGTCCGGTCCTGCTGTACAGTCGGGCGCCCATGTTACCCGGACCCGGGCCGGCGCCAACCTGCGTTTTACCGACCCGCCCGGACGACATCCTGAAATATCTCCCACGTACGACCGGTCTGTCCCAGTGAACGACGACAAGCTCAGGCAGGCGCGCTTCGGCGCGCTCTGCGAGACGCTCCGGCCGGACCTGGTCCGGTTCGCCTTCTGGCTCGCGCGCGACAGGGCGCTCGCCGAGGACGTCGTTCAGGAGGCGCTGTTGCGGGCCTGGAGGTCCTTCGACGCGCTGGAAGACGAGGGCAAGGCGAAGCAGTGGATGTTGACGATCGTGAGACGTGAGCACGCCCGGGTCTGGGAGCGAAAGCGGCTGGAGGTTCAGGACCTCGACGCCCTGGTGCGGGCCGAGGCGGATGTCCTGGCCGCCCCGGAAGACGCGGCGGTCGGGGAGATGCGCGAGGCGCTCTTCCGGCTGGAGGACGACTACCGCGAGCCGCTCGTGCTCCAGGTGATGATGGGCTACACCACCGGTGAGATCGCCGCCCACATGGGGTTGACACAGGGGGCCGTGCTGACGCGGTTGTTCCGCGCCCGGCAGAAGCTGCGCAAGGCGCTGGGCGGCCCCGACACGACGGAGGAAGAGCAGTGAACTGTCTCGAGTTCCGCCGCGCCGTCGGCGCCGAGCCGTTCTCGGCGGATCAAGCGATCGAGGCGCACGCTGCCGGCTGTCCGGCCTGCGCCCGCAACCGCGAGGAGCTCCGGGCGATGGATGCGCTGCTCGCGCGGGCCATGCGCGTCGACCCGGCGCCCGCGCCGGGTCGGCCGGCGTCGAGCGAGTCAAAGGCTGCCGGGGGTCCCGCCTCGATCCCGCAGCGCTGGCTCGCGATGGCCGCCAGCCTCGTCGCCGGCGTGCTGATTGCGGCCACGTTGTGGCTGTCTCACCCGGAACCCTCGCTTGCGGGGGAGGTCATCGGGCATGCGTCGCACGAGCCGGATTCCTGGACCGCCCACCAGGTCGTGGCAGAGGACCGGCTCGAGGAAGTCCTGGGCCCGAGCGGCGTCCGGCTGCGCGCGGCGGTGGGCACGGTGACCTACGCCAGGCGCTGCTTTTTCGAGCGGCACTGGGTGCCGCACCTCGTGGTGCAGACGGCGCGGGGGCCCGTGACGGTCTTCCTGCTCGGGCACCGCCAGGTCGACGGCCCGGCACGCGTGGAGGAACAAGGATTCGTCGGCGTGGTCCTGCCCGCGCCGCGAGGCAGCATTGCGGTCGTGGGTCGGGACGTGACCGAGCTGGACACGATCGCCAGGCAGGTTTTCGACGCCGTCGACTGGAATGCCTGAGGTTCCGGGGGACGGCAAACCCTGAAGTACGTCCCCCGAGAGGGGGTTCCCTTGGAGACACGGAGGATTGACACATGACGAAGACGACCCTGAAGAAGCCTGTGGCGCTCGCGATCGGCGCCGCGATCGCCGGCTCGATGGCAGTAGCCGGCGCCGCGCAGGCCGGAACGTTCAGCGCCACCGACCTCGGCCAGGGCTACGTCCAGCTGGCCTCTAGCCATGGAGACAAGGGCGAGGAGGGCAAGTGCGGCGAGGGCAAGTGTGGCGGGGACCACAAGGGTGAGGAAGGCAAGTGCGGCGGCGACAAGAAGGGCGAGGAAGGCAAGTGCGGCGAGGGCAAGTGCGGCGGCAACAAGGAAGCCTGATCCCGCACTCGCAGGTCCGGACCTGATCTAGACGGATCGAGCTCCCGGGCCGGATGCTCAGGGCCGTGGCGTCCCGGTGGGGGCGTCACGGCCCTCCTGCGTGTCGAGGCGCACTTGGTCGAACCCCGGGTGCGGTCAGTCGCCGGCGAGCCGCTCGATGCGTGTTCCGCCCGCCCCCTGCCCGGCGAGAGCAGCGTGCACCACAGGCAGGGTGCCGGCCAGTTCTTCCTCGATGCGCCAGGGCGGGTTTACGAGCAGCATGCCGGAGCCGTTCATGCCCGCGTCGTTGTCCTCCGGGTGGATGCTGAGCTCGACCGCGAGCAAGCTCGGCAGCCCACGTGCGACGAGCGAGCGGTGCATCGCGCCGATCGGGGCCGCGCGCTTGATCGGATACCACGCGACGTACACGCCCTGCGGCCAGCGCCCGTAGGCTGCGACGAGGGCGTCTGCCACCTTCCGCAGTTCCTCCTGCCGGGTCTCGTAGGGGGGGTCGACCAGCACCAGCGCGCGCCGCTCTGGCGGCGGCAGCAGGCCCTTGAGGGCTTCGTAGCCGTCTCGCCGGTGAACCGAGAATCTCTCGTCGTCTGCGAACTCCCGCCGGAGGGCTTCGGCCTCGCCCGCCTCCAGCTCGCACAATGCGGCGCGATCCGTGTCGCGCAGGAGCCTGGCGGCGAACCGGGGCGAGCCCGGATAGAACCGGATCCGGCTTGAATTGGCCGCCTCGAAGTCCCTGACGAGCTCGACGTAGCGCCGCGCGAGCGGCGGCAGATCGGGCGCCGCGGACAGCCGGCGAATGCCGCGGTCGGCCTCGCGGCTCCGGGCCACGGCCGGAGCGTCGAGGTCGTAGCGGCCGCGGCCGGCGTGCGTGTCGAGGAAGAACATCGGCTTGGCCTTCTGCGTCATGCGCTCGAGCAGCGCGACGAGCACGATGTGCTTGAGCACGTCGCCGAAGTTGCCAGCGTGGAAGGCGTGCCTGTAGTTCACGTTCCGCGTTGCCCCGAGGATCCTGGCACGAGAGTCTTGCACGAGAGCGTGCCCGGCGTGTCGT
>LJNS01000044.1 GCA_001303245.1 Gammaproteobacteria bacterium SG8_30 | reverse complement strand
CGACCTCAACCGCCGCCGCGGCCAGATCCAGGGCATGGAGGAGAGCCCCTCCGGCAAGATCATCACGGCGGAGGTACCGCTGGCCGAGATGTTCGGCTACGCGACCACCGTGCGCTCGATGAGCCAGGGACGCGCGACCTTCACCATGGAGTTCGCGAAGTACCTCGAGGTGCCCAACAACGTCGCCGAGGCGGTGTTGAAGAAGGCCTCCTGACCGCTACCCGTAACGACCTGAACACAGACAAGAACGCAGGAATCACGCCATGGCTAAGGAAAAATTCGTACGCAGCAAGCCGCATGTGAACGTTGGGACGATTGGTCACGTGGACCATGGGAAGACGACGCTGACGGCGGCGTTGACGAAGGTGATGGCGGAGACGCACGGCGGTGAGGTGAGTGCGTTCGACCAGATTGACAAGGCGCCGGAAGAGAAGGCGCGTGGCATCACCATTTCGACGGCGCACGTGGAGTATCAGTCGACCAACCGGCATTACGCGCACGTGGACTGTCCTGGGCATGCTGACTACGTGAAGAACATGATCACGGGTGCGGCGCAGATGGACGGTGCGATCCTGGTGGTGTCGGCGGCGGACGGCCCGATGCCGCAGACGCGCGAGCACATCCTGCTGGCGCGTCAGGTGGGCGTGCCGTACATCGTGGTGTACCTGAACAAGTGCGACATGGTGGACGACGCCGAGCTGATCGAGCTGGTGGAGATGGAAGTCCGCGAGCTGCTGTCGAAGTACGAGTTCCCTGGCGACGACACGCCGATCGTGAAGGGTTCGGCGCTGAAGGCGCTGGAGGGCGACGCGGGCGAGCTGGGTGCGCCGTCGATCGTGGCGCTGGTGGAGGCGATGGACGCGTACATCCCGACGCCGGAGCGTGTGATTGACAAGCCGTTCCTGATGCCGATCGAGGACGTGTTCTCGATTTCCGGCCGTGGCACGGTGGTGACGGGTCGTATCGAGCGCGGCATCGTCAAGGTCAACGACGAGGTGGAGATCGTTGGCATCAAGGACACGGTGAAGACGACCTGCACGGGCGTGGAGATGTTCCGCAAGCTGCTGGACGAGGGTCAGGCTGGCGACAACGTGGGTGTGCTGCTGCGTGGCACCAAGCGTGAGGACGTGGAGCGTGGCCAGGTGCTGGCGAAGCCGGGATCGATCACGCCGCACACCAATTTCGAGTGTGAGGTGTACGTGCTGACCAAGGAGGAGGGTGGCCGTCACACGCCGTTCTTCAAGGGGTATCGTCCGCAGTTCTATTTCCGCACCACGGACGTGACCGGGACGATCCAGTTGCCGGAGGGTGTCGAGATGGTGATGCCTGGCGACAACATCAAGATGACGGTGGAGCTGATTGCGCCGATCGCGATGGAGGAAGGCCTGCGCTTCGCCATCCGCGAGGGTGGTCGCACGGTCGGCGCCGGCGTGGTCTCGAAGATCCTGAAGTAACAGATAGCGGATCGCGGCCGGCGGCCCGCGGGTCACAGGACCCGCAGCCCGCAGGTGACGATCCGACGTTCCGCTAGGGCAGTAGCTCAATTGGCAGAGCGGCGGTCTCCAAAACCGCAGGTTGGGGGTTCGATTCCCTCCTGCCCTGCCATCGCCCCGGGCGGTGGCGCCGGACCAAGACACGGGAACTCATGAGCGAGCAAGCCGACAAGGGCGGGTCGACAGTCGTAGACACCGCCAAGCTGCTGATGGCGGCGGTCATGGTGGTCGCGGGCATCGGCGGCTACTACTGGTACGCCGACTGGCCGACGGCCGTGCGGCTGCTGATGGTGCTCGGCGGCGTGGCGGCGGGCGCCGGCCTGCTGTTCTGGTCGGCGCAGGGCCAGGTGCTCTGGCAGTTCATCCAGGGCTCGCGGATCGAGCTGCGGAAGATGGTCTGGCCGACCCGTCAGGAGACGCTGCAGACCACGATCGTGGTGTTCGTGTTCGTGCTGCTGCTCGGCGTGTTTTTCTGGCTGGTCGACATGCTGCTGGCCTGGGCCACGCGGCACCTGACCGGACAAGGGGGCTGATCCCGTGGCACTGCGCTGGTACGTCGTCCACGCCTACTCGAACTTCGAGCACAAGGTCGCCTCGAGCCTCAAGGAGCGGGTCAAGCTCCACTCGCTGGACCACAAGTTCGGCGAGGTCCTCGTGCCGACGGAAGAGGTCGTCGAGATGCGCGACGGGCAGAAGCGGAAGAGCGAGCGCAAGTTCTTCCCGGGCTACGTGCTCGTGCAGATGGAGATGGACGACGAGACCTGGCACCTCGTGAAGGAGACGCCCAAGGTCCTGGGTTTCATCGGCGGCACGCCGGAGAAGCCGGCACCGATCACGGAGAAGGAGGCGAACGCCATCCTGCGCCGGGTCGAGGAAGGCGCGGAGAAGCCGCGTCCCAAGGTGCTGTTCGAGCCCGGCGAGGTCGTGCGCGTGACCGACGGTCCGTTCAACGACTTCAATGGCGTGGTGGAATCGGTCAACTACGACAAGAGCCGGCTGCAGGTGGCGGTCCAGATCCTGGGTCGCTCGACGCCGGTGGAGCTGGACTTCGGGCAGGTGGAGAAGACCTGATTCGTGGCAACGGGGAGCCTCGCGGCGCTTGCACCCGTTAAGGAGTAACCAAGGTGGCAAAGAAGGTACAGGGCTACATCAAGCTCCAGATACCGGCCGGGGCGGCGAACCCGAGCCCGCCGGTGGGGCCTGCGCTCGGCCAGCAGGGCGTCAACATCATGGAGTTCTGCAAGCAGTTCAACGCTGCCACGCAGAGCATCGAGAAGGGCCTGCCGATCCCGGTCGTGATCACGGTCTACGCCGATCGCAGCTTCACCTTCATCATGAAGACGCCGCCCGCCTCGGTGCTGATCCGCAAGGCGATCGGCCTCGACAAGGGCTCGGGCACGCCCAACACGCGCAAGGTCGGCAAGGTCACCCGCGCCCAGCTCGAGGAGATCGCGAAGACCAAGACGCCGGACCTGACGGCGGCCGACCTCGACGCCGCGGTGCGCACCATCGCCGGCAGCGCCCGCAGCATGGGCGTCGACGTGGAGGGGGTGTGACATGGCAGCCGTAGCCAAGCGCCAGAAGGCGTGGAAGGACAAGATCCAGCCGGGCCGCCAGTACCCGATCGACGAGGCGCTCGGTCTGGTCAGGGAATTCGCCGGCGCCAAGTTCAAGGAGTCGGTCGACGTCGCCGTCAACCTCGGCGTGGACGCGAGCAAGTCGGACCAGCAGGTCCGCGGCTCGACGATCATGCCGAACGGCATCGGCAAGACGGTCCGGGTGGCCGTGTTCACCCAGGGCAAGAACGTCGACGCGGCGAGGGAGGCCGGGGCCGACCAGGTCGGCCTGGAGGACATCGCCGAGCGCGTCAAGGCGGGCCAGATCGACTTCGACGTCGTGATCGCGAGCCCGGACGCCATGCGCGTGGTGGGCCAGCTCGGCCAGATCCTCGGCCCGCGCGGCCTGATGCCCAACCCCAAGGTGGGCACGGTGACGCCGGACGTCGCCACGGCGGTGAAGAACGCGAAGGCGGGCCAGGTCCGCTACCGCTGCGACAAGGGCGGAATCGTCCACTGCACGATCGGCAAGGCGGACTTCGACCCCGCCAAGCTGCGCGAGAACCTCATGGCGTTGCTCGCGGACCTGCAGAAGGCCAAGCCGGCGACGTCCAAGGGCGTGTACATCCAGCGGGTGACGGTGTCCTCGACGATGGGACCCGGCGTGCCCGTCGACCGCTCGTCGCTGGGCCTCTGAGGACCGAGTTTTCCGGCGGCCCGGCGACGGGCCGCCACGATTTGCCGGGCGTGAGCCCGGAGTTGGGCCGGGGAGCCGCGGTTCCCCGGGCCATCGAAGACCGCAGGCGAGGCACCGGCCTCTTAATGACCGCCTGCGCAGATGGTGGTACCCGAGTCAGTTGACGACTGGTGAAGGTCGCCATCGGCCGGCCCCCGCGGGCCGGCGGGGTCGAGCTCCCGCGAGGAAGCGACGACCTCCAAGGGTGGGCACGGAAGGATCCGTGCCCGTGGGTTGATCTTCTGCCAGGAGGAACCGATGGCACTAACGCTTGAAGCCAAGCAGGCGATGGTGGCCGAAGTCCACGCCGTGGCGCGCGAAGCGCTTGCGGTCGTGGCGGCGGAGTATCGTGGGCTGACGGTTTCGCAGATCACCGGGCTGCGCGCGAAGGCGCGCGAATCCGGTGTGTACCTGCGGGTCGTCAAGAACACGCTCGCCCGCCGGGCCGTCGCCGGCACCGACTTCGAGTGCATCTCGGGAGACCTCAGGGGTCCGTTGATCCTGGCCTTCTCCACCGACGACCCGGGCTCGGCTGCCCGCGTCGTCAAGGAGTTCGCCAAGGACAACGACAAGCTCGTTCCGACCCTCGTGTCGATCGGTGGGCA
This sequence comes from Gammaproteobacteria bacterium SG8_30, assembly GCA_001303245.1. Classification (GTDB taxonomy): domain Bacteria; phylum Pseudomonadota; class Gammaproteobacteria; order Steroidobacterales; family Steroidobacteraceae; genus SG8-30. The sequence continues at coordinate 12,844 of LJNS01000044.1, read as the reverse complement.
GCTGCTGCCCGCCGCCGACCTCGACAAGGTTGCGAGCCTGCCGACCCGTGACGAGGCCCTGTCGATGCTCGCCGGCGTGCTGATGGCGCCGATCTCGAAGTTCGTCCGCACGCTGGCGGAGCCGCACGCGAAGCTGGTGCGGACCGTCGCTGCGATCAAGGACCAGAAGGCGGCGGCCTGAGGCCGCGGCCGGACTGAACCGGATACCACTTTTCAACTGGAGTAATTGCGATGGCTGCTAGCAAGGAAGAAATCCTCGAGGCGATCTCGAACATGACCGTCATGGAGATCGTGGACCTCGTGAAGATGATGGAAGACAAGTTCGGCGTGACTGCCGCCGCGCCGATCGCGGTCGCTGCCGCGCCGGGCGCCGCGGGCGCCGCCGCCCCGGCCGCCGAGGAGCAGACCGAGTTCACGGTCGTGCTCAAGGCTTACCCGGCGGACAAGAAGGTCGGCACGATCAAGGTGATCCGCGAGATCACCGGCCTCGGACTGAAGGAGGCCAAGGACCTGGTCGAGGGTTCGCCGAACACCGTCAAGGAAGGCGTGTCCAAGGACGAGGCCGAGAAGATCAAGAAGCAGCTGACCGACGCCGGCGCCGAAGTCGAGGTCAAGTAAGGGCGTGCGTGCGAGGGCATACGGCCCCGCAAGCCGCCGTGCCGGAAGCCGGCCCGCCCGGCTCCCTTCGGGGAGCCGGGCTTCTGCCGTGGTCCGGCGTGATGGCGTCCTGTTTTTCCCGTCTGCCGCGCCGACGGCGCGGCTCCCCGGCGGCCCGGGCCTGATGCCCGGTGCCGCAGACCAAGCTCAAGGGTGACCCGATGGCCTATTCCTTCACCGAGAAGAAGCGCATCCGGAAGAACTTCGGCAAGAGGCCGAGCATTCTGGCTGTGCCGCCGCTGCTCGCCATCCAGACCGACTCCTACGCACAGTTCCTGCAGCTCGACGCCGCGCGCGCGCTGCACGCGGAACTGCAGGCGGGAGAGGCCGCGGGCCAGCAGAGCGCGTCCGGCAAGCTGCTTTCGGAGGCCGAGGAGCGCGCGATCATCGACCGTCACCTCGCGAAAGCCGGGCTGCACGCGGCCTTCCGCAGCGTGTTCCCGATCAAGAGCTACTCGGGCAACGCAGTGCTCGACTACGTCTACTACTACCTCGGCGAGCCGGTCTTCGACGTCAAGGAGTGCCAGCTGCGCGGCCTCACGTATGCGGCCCCGTTGCGCGTCCGGCTGCGGCTGCGCATCTTCGACAAGGACTCGCCCGGCGGTACCCGGGTGAAGCGCGCGGTCGAGCAGGAGGTCTACCTCGGCGAGCTGCCGCTCATGACCGACAACGGCACGTTCGTGGTCAACGGCACCGAGCGCGTGGTCGTTTCCCAGCTGCACCGCAGCCCGGGCGTGATCTTCGACCACGACAAGGGCAAGACCCACAGCTCCGGCAAGCTGTTGTTCCAGTCCCGCGTGATCCCCTATCGCGGATCATGGCTCGACTTCGAGTTCGACGCCAAGGACTGCGTGTTCGCCCGCATCGACCGCCGGCGCAAGCTGCCGGTGACCATCCTGCTTCGGGCGCTCGGCTACGAGGACCAGGAGATCCTCGACCTGTTCTTCGACAAGAACCTGTTCTTCCTCTCGAAGAAGAAGGGTGTGGAGCTCGAACTCGTCCCGGAGCGACTGCGCGGCGAGACGGCCATGTTCGAGATCCGCGCGGGCAACAAGGTCATCGTGGAGGAGGGCCGCCGGATCACCGCGCGGCACGTCCGCCAGCTGGAGGAGGCGGGGGTCAGGCGCCTCGCCGTACCGGCCGACTACCTGCAGGGGAAGGTCCTCGCCCACGACGTGGTCGACGGCGAGACGGGTGAGGTGCTCGCGAAGGCCAACGACGTGCTCACGGTGCAGACGGTCGAGGCCCTCGTCGAGGCCGGCATCGAGCAGCTGGCCACCCTGTACGTGAACGACCTCGATCGCGGTCCCTACGTCTCGGACACGCTGCGCATCGACCCGACGCGCACGCGGCTGGAGGCGCTGATCGAGATCTACCGGATGATGCGTCCCGGCGAGCCGCCCACGAAGGATGCCGCCGAGAACCTGTTCCACAACCTGTTCTTCAACGCCGAGCGCTACGACCTGTCTGGCGTCGGCCGCATGAAGTTCAACCGCCGCGTGAACCGTCAGCCGCCCGAGGACCTGTCGCCGGCGGAGGTCGAGGCCTGGCTGGAGGACCCCGGCATCCTGTACGACGGACGCTACTTCCGGACCTACACGGAGCAGCGCAAGGACGAGGCCGCGCACGCGCACTTCGAGCGCTACGGTGAGGAGCTCTCCGACGTCATCGACGTCCTGCGCACGCTGATCGCCATCAAGAACGGCGACGGCAAGGTGGACGACATCGACCACCTCGGCAACCGCCGCGTGCGCTGCGTCGGCGAGATGGCCGAGGTGGCCTTCCGCATCGGACTCGTGCGCGTCGAGCGCGCGGTGAAGGAGCGGTTGACGCTGGCCGAGAGCGAGGAGATCAACCCGCAGGACATGATCAACGCCAAGCCGGTCGCGGCCGCGGTGAAGGAGTTCTTCGGATCTTCGCAGCTGTCGCAGTTCATGGACCAGAACAACCCGCTCTCCGAGGTCACCCACAAGCGTCGGGTGTCCGCCCTCGGCGAGGGCGGGCTCAAGCGCGAGCGGGCGGGGTTCGAGGTCCGCGACGTGCACCCGACGCATTACGGCCGGGTCTGCCCGATCGAGACGCCGGAAGGCCCGAACATCGGCCTGATCAACTCGCTGGCCGTGTACGCGCGCACCAACAAGTACGGCTTCCTCGAGACGCCCTACCGGCGCGTCAGCAGCGGCCGGGTCACCGACGAGGTGGACTACCTGTCGGCCATCGAGGAGGCGGAGTTCGTCATCGCGCAGGCGAACGCCGCGCTGGACGACAAGGGCCGCTTCACGGACGACCTCGTCTCCTGCCGACACCAGAACGAGTTCACGCTCATGCCGGTCGACCGCATCGACTACATGGACGTCTCGCCTCGGCAGATCGTCTCGGTGGCCGCAGCCCTGATCCCCTTCCTCGAGCACGACGACGCCAACCGCGCGCTGATGGGCTCGAACATGCAACGCCAGGCGGTGCCGACGCTGCGTGCTGCCACGCCGCTGGTGGGCACCGGGATCGAGCGCACGGTTGCGACCGACTCCGGCGTGACCGTGAACGCCCGCCGCGGGGGCGTGGTCGACTCGGTCGACGCGTCGCGCGTCGTGGTTCGCGTCAACGAGGACGAGGTCACCGCCGGCGAGCCGGGTGTGGACATCTACAATCTCACCAAGTACACGCGTTCCAACCAGAACACCTGCATCAACCAGCGGCCGCTGGTGCGCGTCGGCGACCGGATCGCGGGCAACGACGTGCTGGCGGACGGCCCGTCGACGCACCTCGGCGAGCTGGCGCTCGGCCAGAACGTGCTGGTCGCGTTCATGCCCTGGAACGGCTACAACTTCGAGGACTCGATCCTGATCTCCGAGCGCGTGGTCGAGGAGGACCGTTTCACGACCATCCACATCGAGGAGCTCACCTGCGTCGCGCGTGACACCAAGCTCGGCGCCGAGGAGATCACGGCGGACATCCCCAACGTGGGCGACGCGGCGCTCGCCAAGCTCGACGAGGCCGGCATCGTGTTCATCGGGGCCGAGGTCAAGGCCGGCGACATCCTGGTGGGCAAGGTGACCCCGAAGGGCGAGACCCAGCTCACCCCCGAGGAGAAGCTGCTGCGGGCGATCTTCGGCGAGAAGGCTTCCGACGTGAAGGACACCTCGCTGCGCGTCCCGCCCGGGATGGACGGGACGGTGATCGACGTCCGCGTCTTCACCCGCGACGGCGTCGAGCGGGATTCGCGCGCGCTGGCGATCCAGAAGGCCGAGATCGAGCGGGTACGCAAGGACCTCAACGACCAGCGCCGGATCCTCGAGGACGACCTGTTCGCCAGGCTGCGCGCCGAGATCGTCGGCCAGGTGGCCGACGGCGGGCCGCAGAAGCTCAAGGCCGGCTCCGGGGTGTCGGCCGAGTACCTCGACGGCCTGCAGCGCGACGAGTGGTTCGAGATCCGGCTGCGCGAAGAGGCCGCCAACGCCGCGCTCGAGGGCGCGCGCCGGCGGCTCGCGGAGCAGAGCCGGGATTTCGAGAAGCGCTTCGAGGCCAAGAAGACCAAGATCACCCAGGGCGACGACCTCGCTCCGGGCGTGCTCAAGATGGTGAAGGTGTACCTCGCGGTGAAGCGCCGGATCCAGCCGGGCGACAAGATGGCCGGCCGGCACGGCAACAAGGGTGTCGTCTCGACCATCGTCCCCGTGGAGGACATGCCCTATCTGGCGGACGGTACACCGGTCGACATCGTGCTCAACCCGCTCGGCGTGCCGTCGCGAATGAACATCGGCCAGATCCTCGAGGCGCACCTCGGCTGGGCGGCGCGCGGCATCGGCGAGAAGATCAACCGGATGCTCGAGTCGCAGCAGGCGATCGGCGAGCTGCGGCAGCTGCTCGAGCGCGTCTACAACGGCACGGGCGGCCAGGTCGAGGACCTCGCCGCGTTCGCGGACTCCGAGATCGTCGAGCTGGCGCGCAACCTGTCCGATGGCGTGCCTATCGCCACACCGGTGTTCGACGGCGCCAGCGAGGGCGAGATCAAGCAGCTGCTCGAGCTCGCCGGGCTGCCGACGTCGGGGCAGACCGAGCTGGTCGACGGCCGCACGGGCGAGCAGTTCGAGCGACCGGTCACCGTGGGTTACATGTACATGCTCAAGCTGAATCACCTCGTCGACGACAAGATGCACGGCCGCTCGACCGGGCCCTACAGCCTGGTCACCCAGCAGCCGCTCGGCGGCAAGGCGCAGTTCGGCGGGCAGCGCTTCGGCGAGATGGAAGTCTGGGCGCTCGAGGCCTACGGGGCCTCCTACACGCTCCAGGAGATGCTGACCGTCAAGTCCGACGACGTGAACGGCCGCACCAAGATGTACAAGAACATCGTGGACGGCAACCACGCCATGGACGCGGGCATGCCGGAGTCCTTCAACGTGCTCGTGAAGGAAATCCGCTCCCTGGGCATCAACATCGAGCTGGAGCAGGAGGGCTAAGAGATGAGGGACCTTCTCAAGTTGTTCAAGCAGCAGCCCCAGGTCGAGAACTTCGACTCGATCCGCATCGGGCTGGCGTCGCCGGAGATGATCCGCTCCTGGTCCTACGGCGAGGTGAAGAAGCCGGAGACGATCAACTATCGGACCTTCAAGCCGGAACGCGACGGCCTGTTCTGCGCGAAGATCTTCGGCCCGGTCAAGGACTACGAGTGCCTTTGCGGCAAGTACAAGCGGCTCAAGCACCGCGGCACCGTCTGCGAGAAGTGCGGCGTCGAGGTCACGCAGTCGAAGGTCCGCCGTGAGCGGATGGGCCACATCGAGCTGGCGAGCCCGACCGCGCACATCTGGTTCCTCAAGTCGCTGCCCTCGCGCATCGGGCTGATGGTCGACATGACGCTGAGGGACCTCGAGCGCGTCCTGTACTTCGAGGCCTTCGTGGTCATCGACCCGGGCATGACCCCGCTCGAGCGCGGCATGCTGCTCACCAACGAGGGCTACCTCGAGGCGCTCGAGCAGCACGGCGACGAGTTCGACGCCCGGATGGGCGCCGAGGCGATCCTCGAGCTGCTCAAGACGATCGACCTGCAGGCCGAGTCGGCCCGGGTCCGCGAGGAGATGGACGGCACGACCTCCGAGACCAAGATCAAGCGCCTGTCCAAGCGTCTCAAGCTGCTCGAGTCCTTCATCGAGTCGGGCAACCGGCCCGAGTGGATGGTGCTCACCGTCCTGCCTGTGCTGCCGCCCGACCTGCGGCCGCTGGTGCCTCTGGACGGCGGGCGCTTCGCCACCTCGGACCTGAACGACCTCTATCGCCGCGTCATCAATCGCAACAACCGCCTGCGGCGCCTGCTCGAGCTCAACGCCCCCGACATCATCGTGCGCAACGAGAAGCGCATGCTGCAGGAGTCGGTCGACGCGCTGCTCGACAACGGCCGCCGTGGACGTGCCATCACCGGCACCAACCGGCGTCCGTTGAAGTCGCTGGCCGACATGATCAAGGGCAAGCAGGGACGCTTCCGCCAGAACCTGCTCGGCAAGCGCGTGGACTACTCGGGCCGCTCGGTGATCGTGGTCGGGCCGACGCTGCGCCTGCACCAGTGCGGGCTGCCGAAGAAGATGGCGCTGGAGCTGTTCAAGCCCTTCATCTTCCACAAGCTGCAGCTGCGCGGCCTGGCCTCGACCATCAAGGCTGCCAAGCGCCTGGTCGAGCGCGAGGGCCCGGAGGTCTGGGACATCCTCGAGGAAGTGATCCGCGAGCACCCGGTGCTGCTCAACCGCGCGCCGACGCTGCACCGCCTGGGCATCCAGGCCTTCGAGCCGGTGCTGATCGAGGGCAAGGCCATACAGCTGCACCCGCTGGTCTGCACGGCGTTCAACGCGGACTTCGACGGCGACCAGATGGCGGTGCACGTGCCGCTGTCGCTGGAGGCGCAGCTCGAGGCCCGCGCGCTCATGCTGTCCTCCAACAACATCCTCTCGCCGGCCAACGGCGACCCGATCATCGTCCCTTCGCAGGACGTGGTCCTGGGCCTGTACTACATGACCCGCGAGCGGGCCGGTGCCAGGGGCGAGGGCATGGTGTTCGCCGACCGCCACGAGGTGCACCGCGCCTACGAGACCCGCAGCGTCGGGCTGCACGCCCGCGTCAAGGTCCGCATCCGCGAGTACCTCGCTGGCGAGGACGGCGAGATGCACGAGATCCGTCGGCTGGTCGAGACGACGGTCGGCCGGGCGCTCTTGTTCGACATCGTGCCGAAGGGTCTGACCTACGACCTGATCAATCAGGACATGACCAAGAAGCGGATCTCCGCGGTCATCAACACCTGCTACCGCACGCTGGGTCTCAAGCAGACCGTCGTGTTCGCCGACCAGCTGATGTACACGGGCTTCTCCTACGCGACCCGTGCCGCGGTGTCGATCGGTGTCGACGACATGCTCGTGCCGCCGCAGAAGGAGAAGATCCTCTCCGGCGCCGAGCGCGAGGTGAAGGAGATCCAGGAGCAGTTCGAGTCGGGCCTGGTGACCAACGGCGAGCGCTACAACAAGGTGGTCGACATCTGGTCCCGAACCAACGACCGGATCGGCAAGGCGATGATGGACCAGCTGCGCTTCGAGGAGGTCGCCGACTCGAGGGGACAGACGGTGCAGCAGGGGTCCTTCAACTCCATCTTCATGATGGCCGACTCCGGGGCACGAGGCTCCGCCGCCCAGATCCGCCAGCTGGCGGGCATGCGCGGCCTGATGGCCAAGCCGGACGGCTCGATCATCGAGACGCCCATCACGGCCAACTTCCGCGAGGGCCTCAACGTCCTGCAGTACTTCATCTCGACGCACGGCGCGCGCAAGGGCCTCGCCGACACCGCGCTCAAGACCGCGAACTCCGGCTACCTGACCCGCCGCCTCGTCGACGTCGCGCAGGACCTGGTCGTCACCGACACGGACTGCGGCACCACCGACGGCCTGCTGGTCACGCCGATCGTCGAAGGTGGCGACGTGGTCGAGGGCCTCGGCGAGCGTGTGCTCGGCCGCGTGATCGCGACCGACGTGCTCAAGCCGGGCACCGAGGACGTGCTGGTCGAGGGCGGGACGCTGCTCGACGAGAAGTGGGTGCAGCGCCTCGAGCAGCACGGCATCGACGAGGTCAAGGTTCGCTCGCCGATCACCTGTGACATCCGCTACGGCGTGTGCTCCATGTGCTACGGCCGCGACCTGGCGCGCGGCCGCCTGATCAACATCGGCGAGGCCGTCGGCGTGATCGCGGCGCAGTCCATCGGTGAGCCGGGCACCCAGCTGACGATGCGGACCTTCCACATTGGTGGCGCGGCGTCGCGGGCCGCGGCCGTGTCCTCGGTCGAGATCAAGGGCCAGGGCACGCTGCGCTTCCACAACGTGAAGGCCGTGCGCCACGAGAAGGGCCACCTGGTCACGACGTCGCGCTCGGGCGCGATCGGCGTGATCGACGAGTTCGGCCGCGAGCGCGAGCGCTACAAGATCCCCTACGGCGCCACCATCGTCGCCAACGAGGGCGATGCAGTGAGCCCGGGACAGGTCGTGGCGAGCTGGGACCCGCACACCCACCCGGTCGTCACCGAAGTCGCGGGCCGGCTGAAGTTCGAGGACTTCCTCGACGGCGTGACCGTGCAGGCCCAGGTGGACGAGATCACCGGCCTGTCCAGCATCGTCGTGCTCGACCCGAAGCAGCGTGGTTCGGGGGGCAAGGACCTGCGGCCGACCGTCAAGCTGGTCAGCGCCAAGGGCAAGGAGGTCACCTTCGCCAACACCGACATCCCGGCGGTCTACACGCTGCCGGCGGGCGCGCTGGTCTCCCTCGAGGACGGCGCCACCGTGTCGGTCGGCGACGTCATCGCCCGCATCCCGCAGGAGTCGTCGAAGACCCGCGACATCACCGGCGGCCTGCCCCGCGTCGCGGACCTGTTCGAGGCCCGCAAGCCGAAGGAGCCGGCGATCCTCGCCGAGGTGTCCGGCACCGTCAGCTTCGGCCGCGAGACCAAGGGCAAGCGGCGCCTGGTGATCACCGGCGAGGGCGGCGACAGGTACGAGGAGCTGATCCCGAAGTGGCGCCACCTCAACGTGTTCGAAGGCGAGCACGTCGAGCGGGGCGAGGTGATCGCGGACGGCGAGCCCAACCCGCACGACATCCTGAGGCTGCAGGGTGTGACCGAGCTGGCCAACTACCTGACCCGCGAGATCCAGGACGTGTACCGCCTGCAGGGCGTCAAGATCAACGACAAGCACATCGAGGTGATCGTGCGTCAGATGTTGCGCAAGGTGGAGATCCGCGAGCCGGGCGACACCGGGCTCCTGCGCGGCGAGCAGCTCGAGCGCGCCCGCATGCTGGAGATCAACGACCGCATGCGCGAGGCGAGCAAGCAGGAGGCCGTCTGCGAGCCCATGCTGCTCGGCATCACCAAGGCCTCGCTGCAGACCGACTCGTTCATCTCGGCGGCATCCTTCCAGGAGACCACCCGCGTCCTCACCGACGCGGCGGTGCGCGGCATCAAGGACGACCTGCGCGGCCTGAAGGAGAACGTGATCGTCGGCCGGCTCATCCCGGCCGGCACCGGCAGCTCCTTCCACGCCCAGCGGCGCCGGGAGGCCGGCGCCGAGCTGCACCGCGGCTTCATGGAGGTCGGCGGCGCGCTGCCCGAGGGCGAGGAAGCAGCGGGCGAGGGCGAGTCGAGCGAGTCCGCGACGTCCGCCGAGTGACGGGCCCGGGGGGCCGGCCGGCGGCCGGCCCCGTCGGTCCGCGGAGCCCCTGATTTTGCGCTGCGGCAAGCGGAAATCCGGGGGCTGAGAACCGGACTCGGTCGATCCTGCTGAAGCGATCGCCCAGGACCGGATAAAACAAGGGCTTACAAAGGGTCGGGCGGGGGATGCGCGCCGGGTGGAAGGTTTCTTGACACTCCCCGGCGCGGTTTCTAAAATCGCCGCCCTTTCCGCTCGGCGCTTGAGAACCCCGCCGGGCGAGGACTGACAGGTTCAGCCGGGCCGCCGCGTGGCGGCCCGGCGCTTCATGCGTCCGGGAATCCGCCCGGCGCGGTGACTGAACGGGACCCATTTGGCATGTCCACGACCAACCAGCTGATCCGAGGCGGCCGCGTTGCCGCGACCGAGAAGTCCAAGGTGCCGGCGCTGCAGCGCTCGCCCCAGAAGCGCGGCGTCTGCACGCGCGTCTACACCACCACACCCAAGAAGCCGAATTCGGCGCTGCGCAAGGTCGCGCGCGTCCGGCTCACGAACGGCTACGAGGTGACGAGCTACATCGGCGGCGAGGGACACAACCTGCAGGAACACTCGGTGGTCCTGATCCGCGGCGGCCGCGTCAAGGACCTGCCGGGCGTCCGCTACCACACGGTCCGCGGCACGCTCGACTGCGCCGGGGTCAACGACCGCAAGCAGGGCCGCTCGAAGTACGGCGCCAAGCGCCCGAAGAAGTAAGAAGAGAGGATTCCCCCATGTCACGCCGAGCCCAGGCACCCACCCGCAACGTCCTGCCCGACCCGAAGTTCGGCAGCGAGGTGCTCGCCAAGTTCATGAACATGGTCATGAAGGACGGCAAGAAGTCGGCGGCCGAGCGCATTCTCTACGGCGCGATCGACCGCATCTCGGAGAAGACCGGCCGCCAGGGGCCGGACGCGGTCGAGTTGATCTCGGTCGCGCTCGACAACGTCAAGCCCGCCGTGGAGGTGAAGTCCCGGCGGGTAGGCGGCGCGACCTACCAGGTCCCGGTGGAGGTGCGGCCCACCCGCCGCCAGACGCTCGCGATGCGCTGGATCATCGACGCCGCGCGTTCGCGCAGCGAGAAGTCGATGGCGCACCGGCTGGCCAACGAGCTGATGGAGGCCGCCGAGAATCGCGGCGCAGCCGTGCGCAAGCGCGAGGACACGCACCGCATGGCGGAGGCCAACAAGGCCTTCGCGCACTACCGCTGGTAATAAGCCACGCCGGCACAGGATTTCGACGAGGACATCATGGCCCGAACGACCCCGATCGAGCGCTACCGCAACATCGGTATCTCGGCACACATCGACGCCGGCAAGACGACGACGACCGAGCGCGTCCTGTTCTACACCGGCGTATCGCACAAGATCGGCGAGGTGCACGACGGCGCCGCGGTGATGGACTACATGGAGCAGGAGCAGGAGCGCGGCATCACGATCACGGCCGCGGCCACGACCTGCTTCTGGAAGGGGATGGACAGCCACTTCCCCGAGCACCGGATCAACATCATCGACACGCCCGGGCACGTCGACTTCACGATCGAGGTCGAGCGCTCGCTGCGGGTGCTGGACAGCGCCGTCGCCGTGTACTGCGCCGTGTCCGGCGTGCAGCCGCAGTCCGAGACCGTGTGGCGGCAGATGAACAAGTACAAGGTGCCGCGCCTCGCGTTCGTCAACAAGATGGACCGCGCCGGCGCGAACTTCCTGCGCTGCGTCGACCAGATCCGTACCCGCCTCAAGGGCAACCCCGTGCCGATCCAGCTGCCGATCGGCGCCGAGGACCGCTTCCAGGGCGTGGTCGACCTGATCCGCATGAAGCAGATCTGGTGGGACGACGAGACCCAGGGCACGCGCTTCGAGTACCGCGACATCCCCGAGGACATGCAGGAGCAGTGCGAGGAGTGGCGGTCGAAGATGGTCGAGGCCGCGGCCGAGGCCAACGAGGAACTGCTCCACAAGTACCTCGAGGAAGGCGAGCTGAACCAGACGGAGATCCGCAAGGGGCTGCGCGAGCGCACCGTCCGCAACGAGATCTGCCTCGTCACCTGCGGCTCGGCCTTCAAGAACAAGGGCGTGCAGGCTGTCCTCGACGCGGTCATCGAGTTCATGCCCTCGCCGACCGAGGTGCCGGACGTCCGCGGCCAGACCGAGGACGGCGAGGAGGCCAGCCGCAAGTCCTCCGACGAGGCCCCGTTCGCGGCGCTCGCCTTCAAGATCCTGAACGATCCCTTCGTCGGCAACCTGACATTCTTCCGCGTCTACTCGGGCGTGCTGAACTCGGGCGACCAGGTCTACGTGCCCAACAAGAGCAAGAAGGAGCGCGTCGGCCGCCTGCTGCAGATGCACGCGAGCGAGCGCATCGAGCTCAAGGAAGTCCGTGCCGGCGACATCGCGGCCGCCGTGGGCCTCAAGGACGTGACGACCGGCGACACGCTCTGCGACCCGGACAAGCTCATCATCCTCGAGAAGATGGAATTCCCGGAGCCGGTGATCTCGGTGGCGGTGGAGCCGAAGACCAAGGCCGACCAGGAGAAGATGGGCCTGGCGCTGCAGCGACTCGCCAAGGAGGATCCGTCCTTCCGCGTGCACACGGACCAGGAGTCCGGTCAGACCATCATCTCCGGCATGGGCGAGCTGCACCTCGAGATCCTCGTCGACCGCATGAAGCGCGAGTTCAAGGTCGAGGCCAACGTGGGCAAGCCGCAGGTCGCCTACCGGGAGACCATCCGCTCGAGCGTCGAGCAGGAAGGCAAGTTCGTGCGCCAGTCGGGAGGCCGTGGCCAGTACGGGCACGTCTGGCTGCGCATCGAGCCGCTGGAGGAAGGCAAGGGCTACGAGTTCGTCAACGAGATCGTCGGCGGCGTCGTGCCCAGGGAGTACATCCCGGCGGTGGACAAGGGCATCCAGGAGGCGCTGCAGGGCGGCGTGATCGCCGGCTATCCGGTCGTGGACGTCAGGGTGGCGCTGTTCGACGGCTCCTACCACGACGTCGACTCCAGCGAAATGGCCTTCAAGATCGCCGGCAGCATGGGCTTCAAGGACGGCTTCGTGAAGGCCCGGCCGGTGCTGCTCGAGCCCATCATGAAGGTCGAGGTCGTGACCCCGGAGGAGTACTCCGGAGACGTCATCGGCGACCTGAACCGCCGGCGCGGCCAGATCCAGGGCATGGAGGAGAGCCCGTCGGGCAAGATCATCACGGCCGAGGTGCCGCTGGCCGAGATGTTCGGCTACGCGACGACGGTGCGCTCCATGAGCCAGGGCCGCGCGACCTTCACGATGGAGTTCGCCAAGTACCTCGAGGTGCCCTCGAACGTCGCCGACGCCGTCCTGAAGAAGGCCTCCTGAGCGACCCCGCAGAACCACTCAACCACGGACAACAAACCAGGAACCTGCCATGGCTAAGGAAAAGTTCGTACGCAGCAAGCCGCATGTGAACGTTGGGACGATTGGTCATGTGGACCATGGGAAGACGACCTTGACGGCGGCGTT
>LJNS01000112.1 GCA_001303245.1 Gammaproteobacteria bacterium SG8_30 | reverse complement strand
TCCGGAAACCTTCCCTGAAACTGACCTCCCTCAATGCGCCTTCCATGGATCTGGGCTACACAGACTGTGGTCAGTCCATTCATCGGAGAGGGCATGGAGACAACGTCCCCGCAATACGCGCGCTGTTTTTCAGCCGGGTCGCTTACATCGGCGCCGTCATCGCGGACGGGACGAGGCTCATTGCCGGCTTCCTCCGGTCGGGCCAGGGAGGCGATCAGCTGATGACCGAGCGTATCCGCGAGATCCCCTACAACTACACCTCGTTCTCCGATCGGGAGATCGTGATCCGCTTCATGGGCGAGGACATGTGGGACGTGCTGAACGAGCTGCGCGGGACCCGGCGCACCGGTCGCTCGGCACGCATGCTGTTCGAGGTGCTGGGCGATCTCTGGGTGGTCAGCCGCAACCCCTATATCCAGGACGACCTGATGAACAACCGCAGGCGTCTCGGTTCCCTGGTCGATGCCATGCACCATCGACTGGATCAGGTCGTCGCGCGAGCCGAGGGTAACGACCTCGCCCTGCGGTTAGCTGACAGCGCGCGCCAGGCCGTGGCCAGGTTCGAGGCCGGTTTTCCGAAGACTCGGGAGCTGCGTCGCCGGGCGCTGCGACGATTCTCGCGCCACACGCGTCGGGACAACATCGACTTCGGCGGGCTGGCCCGGGTATCGCACGTGACCGACGCCACCGACTGGCGGGTCGAGCTTCCTTTCGTCGTGCTGACGCCGGACGACGAGGACGAGATGCCGGGTCTGGTGGGCGAGTGCATCGGACTCGGCCTGACCGTGATCCCGCGGGGCGGCGGCACCGGTTACAACGGCGGCGCGGTGCCCCTGGACGCCATGAGCGCCGTCATCAACACAGAGAAGCTGGAAGGTCTCGGACCGGTCGAGACCCGCGAATTGCCGGGTGTGGCGACGCCGGTGGCGACGGTGCGGGCCGGCGCCGGCGTGGTGACGCGACGTGTCTCGGAGCTGGCGGCCCAGCACGGTCGCGTGTTCGCCGTGGATCCGACCTCCCAGGACGCCTCGACCATCGGCGGCAACATCGCGATGAACGCGGGCGGCAAGAAGGCCGTGCTCTGGGGCACCGCGCTGGACAACCTGGTCTCCTGGCGGCTGGTTACGCCTGATGGAAAATGGATCAATGTGGAGCGGCTCAATCACAACCTCGGCAAGATCCACGATCAGGAGACAGTCGAGTTTCGTATCAGCCGGCTCGAGGCGGACGGCGTCACGAGTATCGGCGAGCCGGAGATCCTGCGGATGCCGGGGGCGTCGTTCCGCAAGCCGGGGCTCGGCAAGGACGTGACAAACAAGGTGCTGGGCGGGCTGCCCGGTATCCAGAAGGAGGGCTGCGACGGCCTGATCACCTCCGGCGTTTTCATCCTCCACCGCATGCCTGCCCACATGCGAACCGTGTGCCTGGAGTTCTACGGCGACGACCTGCACGAGGCGGTGCCCGCGATCGTCGAGACGCGGGATGTGCTGGAGCGTGATCCGGAGGTGCTGCTTTCGGGCCTGGAGCATCTCGACGAACGCTATATCCGGGCGGTCGATTACACGCCCAAGGGCGCGCGTGGCGAGCGCCCCAAGATGGTCCTGCTGGCCGACCTGGCCGGCGAGGACGAGGCAGCTGTCGCGGCCGCCGCCTCGAGGATCGTTCGGCTCGCCAACGCCCGCAACGGAGAGGGCTTCATCGCTGTCAGCGCCGAGGCGAGGAAAAGTTTCTGGCAGGAACGCGCCCGCACCGCCGCCATCGCTGCCCACACCAATGCCTTCAAGCTGAACGAAGACGTCGTCATTCCCCTAGAGCGCCTGGCGGAATACAGCGAGGGGGTGGAGCGCATCAATATCGTCCAGTCCATGCGTAACAAGCTGCGCATGGTGGACGAGCTGATCCCGTATCTCCGGGACGAAGTCGCGGGTCTCCACCGGGTCTCCGAGTACGAGGCGACCGCCGAGTGGACCAGGAGCATGCGGACAAAAGTGGATGCGGCCCTCGACCATCTGCGCGCGGTCCGCACCCGGTGGACGGCATTGCTCGAGCATCTGGACGATCCCGCGGATGCGCATCGTGACCTGCTCGACGAGTCCGCCACCGCGCAGCTGCGGGACGGCGATACCCTGCTCAGTCTGTTATTGAGGCGTTCGCTGCGAATCTCCTACAGGCGCGAGGTAGAGCGCCCGATCAAGGAGTTTTTCGGCGGCAGCGAAATGGAACCGGTGCGCAGCGAGATTGACGCCATCCACGCCCGGGTGCTGTCGAGCCGCCTGTTCGTCGCCCTGCACATGCATGCAGGCGACGGCAACGTCCATACCAATATTCCCGTCAACTCCAACGACTACGCCATGATGCACGAGGCCGAGCGCATCGTGGACCAGGTCATGGCCCTGGCGAAATCCCTGGGCGGCGTCATCTCCGGCGAGCACGGCGTCGGCATCACCAAGATGCAGTACTGCGATCCGCGGCAGACGGAGGCCTTCACCGAGTACAAGCAGAAGGTCGATCCCCGCGGGGTGTTCAACCGCGGCAAGCTCATGCCCGGCTCCGGTCTGCATGATGCCTATACGCCGTCGCTGCGGCTGGTGCAGCAGGAGGCCCTGATCCTCGAGGAGAGCGACCTCGGCACCCTGAACGACGAGATCAAGGATTGCCTGCGCTGCGGCAAGTGCAAGCCGGTGTGCACCACCCACGTACCCGGTGCCAACCTCCTCTATTCGCCGCGCAACAAGATTCTCGCGACCGGGCTGATCATCGAGGCGTTCCTGTACGAGGAACAGACCCGGCGCGGCATCTCACTGCGTCATTTCACCAAGATGAACGACGTGGCCGATCACTGCACGGTCTGCCACCGGTGCCTCTCTCCCTGCCCGGTGAATATCAACTTCGGTGAAGTCACCATCCGCATGCGGACCATTCTTCGCGACCGGGGGCACAAGCGTTTCAGCCCGGGCACCTGGTTTTCCATGGCCTTCCTGAACGTCACGGATCCCGCCACTATCAAGCTGATGCGGAAGACGGCGATCGGATGGGGCTTTCGCGCGCAGCGCTGGGCCCATCGGCTGCTGAAGAACACGGCGATGATTCGCGAGGGGCGTCGCCCGACCTCGACCACGGGCAACCCATCCGTCCCCGCCCAGGTGATTCATTTCGTGAAAAAACCGCTGCCTGCCGGGCTTCCCGCTCGTACCACGCGGGCAATGCTCGGGCTGGAGGACGACCGGATCGTTCCGATCCTGCGCGACCCCGCCAAGGTGACTGACCAGTCGGATGCGGTGTTCTATTTTCCAGGCTGCGGCTCCGAGCGGTTGTTCAGCCAGATCGGTCTGGCGACACTCGCCATGCTTTACGAGGTGGGGGCAGAGACGGTCCTGACGCCCGGTTATCTGTGCTGCGGTTACCCCCAGAGCGCGGGTGGGGACGCGGAGAAGGGCCGGCAGATCAACACCGAGAACCGGGTGTTGTTTCATCGGGTAGCCAACACGCTGAACTACATGGACATCCGCACGGTCATCGTCTCCTGCGGCACCTGCATGGATCAGCTCGTGAAGTACGAATTCGAGCAGATCTTTCCCGGCTGCCGGCTGCTCGATATCCACGAGTACCTGATGGAGAAGGGTCTGAGCCTGGACGGCGTGGAGGGGGTGCAGTACCTGTACCACGATCCCTGCCATACGCCGATGAAGCAGCATAGCCCGGTCAAGGTGGCCGGCGCTCTGATGGGGCAGGAAGTGCTGCTTTCCGACCGCTGCTGCGGAGAGGCGGGCACCTTCGCGGTTTCCCGGCCGGACATCGCCACCCAGGTCCGATTCCGCAAGGAGGCCGAGTTAAAGCTCGGTATTCAGGAGCTCACCGGCAGTCGCCGCGCGCGAGACGGCAACGTCAAGCTGCTGACCTCCTGCCCGGCATGCCAGCAGGGGCTGTCGCGCTACGCCGACGACACGGGTCTGGACACCGATTACATCGTGGTCGAACTTGCGAACCGTATGCTGGACGAGGGATGGCAACAGCGCTTCGTCGAGCAGGCGCGGTCCGGAGGAATCGAGAAGGTATTGCTCTAGCGCTTCGGTACCGGCTGCCTTCCTGCCGGAATCAGCCTGCCCGGGCGTTCCGGCGCCATGGCTGCAATGTGGTTCAATGCTACGTCCTGCCAATTGAGTCAGGTGGCAAGCGAGACGACCGTTGAAGCAAAGAGATAACGAGCTGATTTTTCAGAACAGGATCTTTTTCTGGATCGCGCTTACCGCCGCTGGGCTACTGCTGGTCCCCCTGGTCGCAATGCGGTTGACCGCCGAGGTCATCTGGGACGTGAGGGACTTCGTCGTCATGGGATTTCTTTTGTTTGTCGCGGGGAGCTCCTGGGTACTGGCGGCGAGGAGGGCGCCGCGCAGGCACCGAGCTTTCATCGGCGGCATGTTCATCGCAGCACTCCTGTACATATGGGCGGAACTTGCTGTTGGTGTCTTTACGGACCTGGGGAGTTGATCTGAACGTTACGCCAGCGCCTGTCTCGCGGGCCGCTCGAAGGCATGCATGCGCCTTTTACGGGCCGCCGTTCGATTCCTGGCGCCTGAGCTTTTCCATCACTTCCCGGAAACGGGGCAGGGCACGCAGGGAATCCAGATCCGAATCGTTTTCGGCCCACTTGGCAATCGCCATCCCGCGCATGCTGGCTCGCTCCAGGCAGTCCAGCGACCGTTCCGGTTCGCCAATTCGGGCAAAGCCGCAGGCGACGTTGTACAGCGTGTCCGGGTTGTCGCCATCGATGGCCAGTGAGCGTTCGGCGAACTCGATCACCTTTTCCTTCTCGGCGAGCTCCACGAGGCCGCCCAGGGCCAGGTTCAGGGCGCGAGTGTCGTCGGGATTGAGCTCGAGTCTGCGCTCGGCCCGCTCTGTGCCCCGACGCGCCGCGGCGAGTGCCTCTTCGTCCCGGCCCAGCGTACGGTAGATCTGGCGCAGCAGGATTGGTGCCTGAAAATCCTCCGGATCGATCCGCTCGGCCCTCTCGAAAAGCTCGGTGGCGTGCTGCAGCTCTCCCTGCTGGAAGCACACCCGGCCGTAGAAATACCACGCGTCGAAAAGCTCGGGATCGAGGTTGAGGGCGGTCTCGAACTCCGCAATCGCCGCTGTGCTGTCGCCGCGGACGAAATGTGCTGGCCCTTTCGGCCGCAGTCAGGTTCGCCTCGCTGGCGTCCCAGTACATGCAGATCATGGCGTAACTATCCGCCAGGGCGGCCCAGGCGCGCGCATATCCAGGGTCTGTTGCCACGGCCTTCTCGAACATCTGCACGGCGAAGGCCATGTTTCTCGTGCCCCAGCGGCGGAAGTAGTGTTGGCCCTTGAGGTAATACTCGTAGGCCCTGGCGTTCGCCGTGGTGCTGCACTCCTGCTTGCTTCGGGTTCCGAGTTTGACTTCAAGGGCTTCGGCCACGCGGGCTGCGATCTCGGTTTCGATTTCAAAAATGTGCTCGAGGTCGCGATCGTAGCTGTTTGACCAGAGGTGGAAGTTGTTCGCGGTGTCGATCAGCTGGGTGGTGATGCGAAGACGATTACCGGCCTTGCGGACGCTGCCCTCCAGCACGGTGGCGACACTGAGCGCCTGCCCGATCTCGCTCGCGCCAATCGGCTTTCCCCGAAATCGAAACGAGGACGTGCGCGAGGCGACGTGCAGATTCCGGATCTGGGACAGCCGGTTGAGGATTTCCTCTGCGATGCCGTCACACAGATAAGCCTGGTCGTGGGCCTGGCTCATATCCTCGAAGGGGAGTACGGCGATGGAGGTCTTGTCGGCGCCCGCCGGAGAAATCCGGGTGTCCGCTGCCGGCTCTGATCCCGCTGCCAGGCCGTCCTGCGGATCCTCCATGACCACTGGGAATCCCGCGATGACCAGCACGATGAGCGCCGTCAAGCCCCAGGGCGGTATGCCCAGAGGTTCGAAGGTGACCTCACCGACTTGCAGCAATATCCAGGACACCACTGCATAGCCAGCAGCGGCCTGGAGTACCTTTCGCCGCTTCAGCTCATCGAAGAGACGGTTGGCCCGGGATCGCGATTTGGACAAGGACGTGATCCTCCGGTCGCGGACGACAGCGCCACACCCTGAGTTTATAGCGGATAGTTACGGGCTGCCGCACGGTAATCCGTGCGTCTGCACCTCGACTGACCAATTTATTGATTAATAGAAAGAATGGCGCCGCAGCGCGCGTGGGAATTGCCCGAAAAGAAGACCCGGCCAGGAGAGGCGGGCTGCTGCGTTCGCGCGGTCTGCTTGTGGCTGTTGGCAGGCGCTTGTCCGGACACCTAGTCCACTCCATTTCGCGGAAGCGAAAGCAGTCGGCTTCCGGCGAGAGATATACCAGACCTTGCCCAGATCATGGTCTCGGTGCGCCAATCGTCATACCGCATCCGTCTCTATCATCTTTCGAATCGATTTTTCGATCTGGCCGCCACAGTACAGTTTGCCGTAGTGTTGCTCTTCGTCCGCGACATACCTCGCGAGTGACGGCTGGGATCCAATTCTCTGACACAGGCGATGAATGCCGGGAGCGTGCCGGAGAAGATCGGCCTCGAGTTCCGGAAGACATCGGGTCATATTGCCGAACAACGCGAAAACGCCAATGTCAGCGAAACTGACGGGCTCCTTGCCGATATGGCCACGCTTCAGAGACTCCTCGAAAATCTGCATCCAGCGGGGCAAGCGCTGCGATCTGAACTGAACCCATTCCTTGCGATCCCACATGGTCGAGCCGTTGTTTCGGCAGATCTCCACCAGCACGTCGTTGCAGTCCATAAGGATCTTCATGCACATCGCCACATCGAAAGGATCTTCAGGCATAAAATCGAGTTCGCGGGAAACATAGAAAACAATGGCCGGCATCTGGCTGAGAGTGCGACCTGATTCAAGATCACGGATCACCGGCGGACCCATAAAGGGAACGTCTTGCTCGCCGGGATGCCGGCTCATCAAGCTTATGTTCTCTTCATAAGACGCTTCCTGGAGCAACGGAACGTCCCGATAGGCGAAGAGATAACTTACAAAACAGCCTCTGAAAGGAATCGGCCAGTAGTAGAGTTGGAATCCCGGTTGGGAGGTGTTGGATGACACTCACTGCCCTCCATTGTTTTTCATTTGTTAATGCACACAGCCTACCTGATGCGCTGAGGTGCGCTCATGGCCGCAAGCAGCCGCCCAGCGTCGGTCTAGATGATTACAGAGGTTTGGGGGCAGCTGAAACCCTCAAGGTCTGACATCCCGGAGGGTAAGGAGCCAGGTTTGCAGATGTTCAGTTTCCTGGTTGTCAGCTTGGCAAGTCCGTGGTCAGAACCGTCGTCCTTGCCCGGCGATGTAAATCTTGCCGGGTCCTGGCATGAAAACCGCCCCCACCAGACGACGTCTCCTAAGCCGCAGACGGGCCTCTGGAATGTGGCTCCTCGTCGGGACTTGAACTACCGACCAGATCGTCATTTCGATAAAGGTGCGTATTTGCAGCGGACTTTCTAGTACTTGGCCATGAAACGGCTTCGCTTTCTTCGGCACTCTATCCCAAGGATTACCGCGCCCATTGCGGTCAGGGCTTATTCACTTGGCCAAACGAGCTCGAGATGTCCCGCATTATTCCACTCATCTACTCCAACGTCTTATCTACAGTGCACCGATAACTGTACTTGCATAACAGCGGTCAAGGTGGGTTCTTCAGGCTCCGCGTTCGCTTTTGTTGCGATGCCAGGCTCATGCCAACGCCGCTTTCTCACAGCGCCCGATGAGTTCTTCTTCGATACATTTCTGAGAGTTCGATCACCGTAGCTTGTCCCCCGACTACGTAGCCTTTCTTGCATGATGCAGAGACGTTGGTCTGTATTACTGCAACTTTTTCTGATCGCGCTGGTCCCGATCGTGTACTTCGTGATGCCGGTAACCTATGTCCGGCTTATCGATGAAGATAATTGGGGAGAATTTTCGACCAGCGCGGCATTTCTGATCGCCGCTGCACTGTTTGCGATTTGCTACCGGGCGCACCGGGTGTCACGTGGCCGGTACTGGTATTTGCTACTTGCTTTAGCGTGTTTCTTCGTCGGCATGGAGGAAATCAGTTGGGGTCAGCGGATTCTCGGCCTCGAAACGCCCGAGGTCTTAGCTCGGATAAATCTCCAGAACGAGACAACGCTCCATAACATCGACTGGCTCAACCCCAATACCGTGACGACCTATCGGACGCTGGGTGTTCTGTGCATTCTGCTCGGGTTTCTGGTTCCTTTAGCCGCGGCTCGAACAACGCGAATCGCATGTCTTGTCAAGCGTCTCGGTCTCCCGCTGCCAAACCTGTATCTCTCACCTCTCTTCCTTGCAACCGGATATTTCTTGGCCTGGGCTACCCTGGTCGACGCCTGGGAGCTGGGCGAGCTTTTTCTCGGTCTATCGATCGTCGCCATGGCTGCCGATCACGCCATTGCAGCTCTCCCGACAATCGGTTCCCGTTTAGGAATTCTGAGACGTTTTTTCAGCATCGTTTCTCTCGGTTTCCTTCTATGGATTATCGCGTTTTTGCTGGTTCTACCATACCTCATAAAGACCGCTTACCGAGGCGATAGCCTGTCCGTGCTCAACGATCTCATCACGGGGCAGGCAATGCACGGAATCGATTTCTACCTGGACAAGGGACACATGCTCGGCTGGAGCATGCTTGGTCTCATGTTGGTGGCATGCATGCTTGTTCTTCCTTTCGTGGTCGCTTCAGAAAGACTGTCACAGGACCGCTCAAAACGAATCGCATCGTTACAAGCCAGCACCGTACCGCTGACATTGATCGGCACCCTGGTCGCCGGCATCATGCTGACACAGCTTGCAGGAAACCCAGGAGACTTTCGCAGCAGCCTGAAACTTGCGGGGAAATATGAGTTCCCAAAGGTAGGATTGCACCAACAGGCGCTGGATATCATCGACTATCTGCAAAGGACCTCGCGAAATGGGGGAGAGGAGTATCTCAACATTCGAGCATTTCTTCTCTATGAACTTGGTCGCACTGATGAGGCTAGGGGGGCGGCAGACCGTGTCTTGGCAAAGGAATTCCGCAAGCTGGCTGACGAACCATCCGACGCCGACACACTGGACAGAATCGCCATCCTGTATAACAACACCGGAGATCGCGCCTCGGCGATCGCGTATTGGCGTAGAGCTCTTGAGGCATCCGAATCATGGCTGTCAACAGTCGGTTCGAGACGCGAAGTGACGCGGCTTCACCTGTGGAGAGCGCTGCGCTTCGAGAAGATCGACGAACCGGAAAGCGCTATCAACGAAATTCTAATGGCGAGCAAGTACTGCGATCTCATGCAGGACGCCGTACTCATCGAAACTGGTATTGCCAGAAATCTATCAAATTGCCGCCCATCCGGGTTTGAAGGCAGACGCGTGGGTTGGGAAACCATTGAGGCAATGCGCCAGCAGCTGGAATCAGACTCAGCTGATGTGGATTGGTGCGACCCATTAAACAAGAGTTCCGCTTTACTGATCGAAACGGATTGATCTGCAAAGCGCCGCGTTCAATGCCGAAAAACCTGGGATTGTCAGAAGACCCTTCGCTGTATCGATTCAATTTGCTGCCACGCTGATTCACAGGCCGGTCGGCGACGCCGAATCCGCATTCAGCTCGAATACGACGGCGTTATCCGTTTGACCCATGCCCGAAAGATATTCTATGGGCGGGGAAGCTTCGCATTATCGAGCTTGGGCCGAGGCTCCGGCCCGCCGTTGGTCGTTTCCCGGATCACGGCATTGAGGTTCCCAACCACTTTGACCGAGGCGAGCGTTAAGTTCGAGAACAACTGGATTGGCCGGAAGCGACCACTCGGCCATGCATTAGGCCAGTTTAATATCGGTCGAATCTGAGGGTATGCTTCCGACCCTGGACAGACAATCGCCGATCCGGCTTGTGGGGGACCTGTTCCTCACAATCGTTGCCTTGGTGAATACCGGATCATGTATGCGGTGGCATGTCATGGGTCGCGAAGATGTCATGGGTCGCGAAGATCATCTGTCTGTAATCAATCTCTAATTTCCAATAGACGCTCTACAGAGGCGCGGTATAGGCTGCTGCCTTAATCAAGCAAGCAATGAGGTTGGCACTAATGTCTGCTTTACGCCTGCCTTCGGGCTTTTCGGCGATCCTACTCGGGCTCATTTATATCGCCGCCTTCGTCTATTTCGGTGCCTTTTTCTCTTATCCGGTAAGCGGCGCCCCGGAAGAGAAAATGCGCTTTCTATCGGATCACCAGCTGGAAGTGTCGGTCGTCTATTTTTCGATTTATGTGCTGTTCGGAGTTCTTCTGGCGATCCTGGTTGTCGGCGTGCACGAGATACTGAAGAACGCCAGCCCGCCAGTGGCTTCCCTTGCTTCGATCTTTGGCGTGGTCTGGGTCGGCTTGGTTATTGCCAGTGGGATGATCTATACCGTCGGCCTGGATCAGTCGGTCCGCCTGCTGGATGAGAGTCCCGACACGGCTTTCTCCTTGTGGAGAACGGTCTCGGTAGTCGCTAACAGTCTCGGAGGTGGCAACGAGATAGTGGGTGGCCTGTGGGTCCTGTCGGTGAGTCTTGCAGCGCTGAAATCCGTGGTTTTATCGCGGATGCTCAACTACCTTGGGTGTTTCGTTGGGATTGCGGGAATAGCTACCATTTATCCTGAAGAACTATTTACCGAGGTTTTTGGACTGTCACAGATAATCTGGTTCATCTGGCTCGGCTTGGTGATTCTGCGCTCGGACTCTGCGTTTAATCCTGAATAGTCAGAGCGATCGCGTAAGGCCAACCCATCGACCATCGCCAAAAATCTTGCGGGGTATGAGCCCCTGTGGTCGCGGCACGACTTCGGCTTCTGCCCGGAAGCCGACATCCCGTGTTGCACCTGCCGCAGTCTGCCAAGTGCTCATTCCGAGGGTCGGCGAATGATTCGAACCCGTTTGGTGGAGTGACGGCTTTCGGGATACATTCACATACTCGTAATGACGCGAGATTGTCCGTCGACACGGTCACACCGCAGAAGGGAAGATCGTTCAAGCAGTCT
>LJNS01000003.1 GCA_001303245.1 Gammaproteobacteria bacterium SG8_30 | reverse complement strand
TGCTCGTTGGAGTGGCGATCGGCATGGCCCTGCTGCCCTTCCTGGGCCGCGGCCTCGGCGTCATGCTGCTTGACATGAGCCCCTATCACCCGGGCATCTACGCGGGCGTGATGACGGCGATGGTCGTGGTGGCCGCGCTGGCCACCCTGGCACCCACGCGGAGGGCGCTCAGGATCGAGCCTGCGGCGGCGTTGCGCTACGAGTGAGGTCGCGTCACCGCCAGCTCGCCGGCCGGCGTGCTCGACATCGTCGGCCGCGAGCCGGTCGACGTCGCGCTGATCGACCTCAACTACGCCCGCGACACGACCTCGGGCGCAGAGGGCCTCGAGCTGCTCGACCGGCTGCGCGAGCGTGATCCCGACCTCCCCGTCGTCGTGATGACCGCCTGGGCCACGGTCGACGTGGCGGTGACGGCCATGCATCACGGTGCCAACGACTTCATCGAGAAGCCCTGGGAGAACCAGCGCCTGCTGAGCGTGCTGCGCAACCAGCTCGCGCTCGCCAAGGCGCGGCGCCAGGGGCGACGGCTCGCCGACGAGAACGCCCTGCTTCGCGGCGCGGCGGAGGAGATGATCGCGGCGTCGCCTGCGATGCAGGACGTGCTGACGATGGCGCGGCAGGTAGCCCCGTCGACGGCCAGCGTGCTCGTGACGGGCGAGCCCGGCACCGGCAAGAGCCTGCTCGCGCGGATGATCCACGGCTGGTCGGACCGCGCCGAGGCCCCGCTCATCTCGGTCAACGTCGGCGGCCTCCCCGAGACGGTGTTCGAGAGCGAGATGTTCGGCCACGTGAAGGGTGCCTTCACCGACGCGCGGGCCGACCGCGCCGGCCGGTTCGAGCTCGCCGACGGCGGGACGTTGTTCCTCGACGAGATCGGCAACGTGCCTCCGGCGCAGCAGGCGCGCCTGCTGCGCGCGCTCGAGACCGGCGAGTTCGAGCGGGTCGGCTCGTCGCGCACGCAGCACTCCGACGTGCGCATCGTCTCGGCCACGAATGCGGACCTGCAGGAACTGGTGGCGAAGGGATCGTTTCGCGAGGACCTGCTGTTCCGGATCAACACCGTGGAAATCCGTCTTCCGCCGCTCCGGGAGCGGCGCGATGACATTGCGCCGCTCGCCACGGCGGCCCTCGGGCGGAAGGCCACGCAGTACGGCCGCGGACTCGGGGGATTCGAGCCTGCCGCGCTCGCCGCCATGGCCCAGTACGCCTGGCCCGGCAACGTTCGCGAGCTCAACAGCGTGGTCGAGCGGGCCGTGCTGCTCGCCTCGGGGTCGCTCGTCACGCTCGCCGACCTGCGGCTGTCGGCCGGACGGCAGGCGCCGCCCTCGCTCGAGGACATGAGCCTCGAGGATGCCGAGCGGGCGCTGATCCGTTCCGCACTACGGCGTCACGACGGCAGCGTTCCTGCCGCCGCAGAGGCGCTCGGCCTCTCCCGCAGCGCCATGTACCGTCGCCTCGAGAAGCTCGGGCTCAGGCCGGAGGAGGGTTGACGGCGCTTCCACGCGGCGACGCGAACGAGCACACTCGGAAGGCGCCATGACGGACCTGCCCTTGCAGCGCACGCCCCTTCGTTCGCGGCCGGTGACCGGTCGGTGGCGGCTGTCCTTCCAGCGCCGCGTGGTCCTGCTGGCCCTTGCCGGCGGGCTGCCGGCCGTCGTGCTCGGGCTGGTGCTGCTGCCGGGGCTCGCCGTGCCGGGCTCTGTCCGCGTCCTCCTGGGGGTCGTCGTGCTGGCGTCGTGGCTCGGCTTCGCGCTCGCGCTGTACCGGGCCACGATCGAGCCGCTCAAGTCGATCGCGAACGTGCTCGAGTCGCTTCGGGCCGGCGACTTCGCCATCCGCGGCCGCCATCCTCGCCGGGGCGACGCGCTGGGCGACGTGGTGCTCGAGGCGAACCGCCTCGGCGCGACGCTGCGCGCGCAGCGCTTCGAGGCCATCGAGGCGTCCGCCCTGCTCGACAAGGTCCTGGCCGAGATCGACGTCGCGGTGTTCGCGGTCGACGGCGAGGACAAGCTCAGGCTCGCAAATCGTGCCGCTGGCGAGCTCATGGGCCGCAGCCCGCAGGCGCTGACCGGGCTGACCGCCGAGGAGGCGGGCCTGGCGCAGATCCTCGAAGGTCCCGCGGCGGCTTCCGAGGCGCACGCCTTCCCGGCCCGTTCCGGACGCTGGCAGGTGATGCGCGAGACCTTCCGCGAAGGTGGCCGGCTGTTCCGGCTGCTCGTCGTCACCGACCTCAGCGCGGCGCTGCGCGAGGAAGAGCGCCGCGCCTGGCGCAGGCTGATACGCGTGATCTGGCACGAGCTCAACAACTCGCTCGCGCCGATCAAGTCGGTGATCGAGACGACGCGCGACGCGCTCGCGGCCGGCGCGCCCGACCCGGAGGAGCGCCACGAGCTCGCGCAGAGTTTGGCGCTCGTCGCCGAGCGCTCCGAGGCGCTGCGCCGCTTCCTGTCGCGCTACAGCGAGCTCGCCCGGCTGCCCGACCCGAGACTGCGGGACTGCGACGCGATCGAGCTGCTGCAGCGAGTCGCGGCGGTCCATCCCGGGGCGACGCTGCGCATCAGCGCCTCGCCGGGCCTGCGCCTGCGTGGCGACCCCGACCAGCTCGAGCAGGCGCTCATCAACCTGGTCCGCAACGCGATCGAGGCGACGGGCGAGGGCGGCGAGCCAGTGCAGCTGTCGGCGGGCCGCCGGGGCGGGAGGATCGAGTTCGAGGTGCTCGACACCGGCGGAGGCGTGGCCAATCCCGACAATCTCTTCGTGCCCTTCTTCTCGACCAAGCCCGGGGGCAGCGGCATCGGGCTCGTGCTGGCCCGGCAGGTCGCCGACGGCCACGGCGGCAGCCTGACCCTGGAAAACCGCGAGGACCGCAGCGGGTGCATCGCCCGGCTGTCCCTGCCGGCGTGATTTTTCCCGCAGCCGGTGGCTACACTTCCTGCCTAGCGGGGACCTGGAGCGGGCATGGCTGACAAGAAGAGGGGATTGGGGCGCGGCCTCGAGGCGCTGCTCGGCCAGGCGCAAGCGCGCGCTCCGTCGCCGGCCGGGGAGTCCGGAGACAAGCCGGCACGACCCGGGGGCGACGAGCTGGCCCGCCTGCCGGTCGACCTGCTGGAGCGGGGCAAGTACCAGCCCCGCCTCGACATGCGCGAGGAGTCGCTGGCGGAACTCGCCGATTCCATACGCGCCCAGGGCGTGGTGCAGCCGATCGTGGTGCGCCCGCTGGCCCCGCCGGCGGCGGGCGCCTCGCAGCGCTACGAGATCATCGCGGGCGAACGTCGTTGGCGCGCCGCCCAGATGGCGGGGCTCGCCGACGTGCCGGCCGTCATTCGCCGCGTGCCGGACGAGGCCGCTGTGGCCATGTCCCTGATCGAGAACATCCAGCGGGAGAACCTGAACCCACTGGAGGAGGCCCGGGCACTGGACCGGCTGATCAAGGAGTTCGGACTGACGCACCAGCAGGCGGCCGAGGCGGTCGGCCGGTCCAGGGCGGCGGTCAGCAACCTGCTGCGGCTGCTCGAGCTGCCCGACGAGGTCAAGACGCTGGTCGAGCACCGGGAACTGGAGATGGGTCATGCCCGGGCGCTGCTCGGCCTGCAGGGCCGGCGCCAGCAGGCGGAGGTTGGCGCGCTGGTGGCCAAGAAGGGCCTGTCCGTCCGCGAGACGGAGGCGCTGGTAAAGCGCCTGTTGGCGAAGCCTGCCGAGGGTGGAGAGCGCGCAGCGCCGCGCAAGGACCCCGACATCGCCCGGCTCGAGAGTGACCTCGCCGAGCGGCTCGGCGCGAAAGTCGAGCTCAGGCACAGTGCGAGCGGCCGCGGCCGGGTGGTGATCAGCTACCACAGCCTCGACGAGCTCGACGGGATCCTCGAGCACATCCGGTGACGGGGGACAGTCCCCTTCGGGGAACAGGGGACAGTCCTCTTCGGGGACAGTCCCCGGGCCCTCCCCTTGCGGTAAACCAGCCTTGCGGGTCCGTTGAAGCAGTGCAAAAAGGCCGCTAACATACGAGGGCTTTGCAGGCCCCGGACGAAGACGGGGGCTATGAGAGTCGCCACTTCGGGGGCCTGACCGTCGCAGAAGTGGCTTTTTTGTTGCCCGGGAGCGTGACTCTGCGTCTGACACGCGTCCAGGCCGAGCGGAAGGCCGCCTTTCGGGTCGTGCTCGCGCAGGGTGCGATCACGCTGGGCGTGGGGGCCGCCGCGGCGGCCGGCTGGGGTGTCGCGGCAGGCAAGTCCGCCGCCTGGGGCGGCGGCATCGGGATGGCGGCGACGCTGTTCATGGTGGTGGCGGTGTTTCGCTACCCCGACGGAGCGGGCGCCCTGCGGATCGCCTGGGGTTTCTACCTCGGTCAGTTCCTCAAGGTGGCGCTGTCGATCGCGTTGCTGGTGGTGGCCTTCGGTGCGCAGGGCGTGGTTCCGCTGGCGCTGCTCGTCGGTTACGTGGCCACCTTCGCGGGTTACTGGGCGGCGCCTCGCCAGCCCCTGTCCCGGCGGTGAGCAAGGGCGGGTTGAGAATTCGTGGGGGCAGCCCCATCAGGGCATGGAAGGGAAATAAATGGCCGGATCGAGCACCGACTACATTCCCCATCACCTGACGCACCTCAAGGTCGGCGAGGGCTTCTGGTCGCTCCACGTCGACACCCTGATCATGACGGCGATCCTCGGCATCGCCTTCCTGTGGATGTTCGGTTCGGCGGCCCGCAAGGCGAGCCCGGGCGTGCCCGGCAAGTTCCAGGCCTTCATCGAGCTCGTGGTGGAATTCGTCGACGGCCAGATCAAGGAGGTCTTCCACGGCGACCGCAGCTTCCTGGCACCGCTCGCCCTGACCATCTTCATCCTCGTGATCTTCATGAACACGATGGACCTGATCCCGATCGACATCCCGGGCATGGTCGCCGGCACGGCCGGCGCGCACTACTGGCGCGTGCTGCCGACGGCGGATGCCAACACGACCTTCGCCATGTCGCTCACTGTGCTGGCGCTCGTCGTCCTCTACAGCTTCAAGGCCAAGGGCGCCGGCGGCTACATGCACGAGCTGTTCGGTGCGCCGTTCGGCTCGAATCCGCTGCTGTGGATCCCGAACTTCGCCCTCAACGTGGTCGAGCTGCTGTCCAAGCCCGTTTCGCTGGCGATGCGACTGTTCGGCAACATGTACGCCGGCGAGCTGGTGTTCATGCTGATCGCGCTGCTCGGCTTCGCCTGGGCCGGCGCGCTGCACGACGGCAACATCTTCGGCTTCGCGATCGGCTTCGTCGGCCAGATCCTGCTGACGGCAGCCTGGGCGATCTTCCACGTGCTGATCATCCTGCTGCAAGCCTTCATCTTCATGGTGCTGACCATCGTCTACATCTCGATGGCGCATGAACATCACTGACCCTCTAACGCAGACGCTGACCTAGGAGACTACGATGGAGAACATCGCGCTGATTCAGGCCTACACCGCGCTCGGCCTGGGCATCATCATCGGCCTCGGCGCCATCGGTGCCTGTATCGGCATCGGCATCATGGGCTCGAAGTTCCTCGAGTCGGCTGCGCGCCAGCCGGAGCTCATCCCGACGCTGCAGGGCCGCATGTTCCTGCTCGCCGGCCTGATCGACGCCGCGTTCCTGATCGGCGTGGCCATCGCGATGTTCTTCGCGTTCGCCAACCCACTGCTCGCGCGCCTCGAAGGCTGAGCGCCCACTGAACTCAAGCACGTCCGGGGGACGTCGCCATGGATATCAACGCGACCCTCATCGGCCAGGTGCTGGGCTTCCTGATCCTCGTCTGGTTCACCTGGAAGTTCATCTGGCCGCCGCTGCTCGGTGCGATCGAGGAGCGGCAGAAGAAGATCGCCGACGGCCTCGCCGCCGCGGACCGGGGCCAGAAGGACCTCGAGGACGCCAAGGCGAAGGCGGGCGACATCGTCCGCGAGGCCCGCGAGAAGGCCGTACAGGTGGTCGACCAGGCCAGCAAGCGGTCCGGCGAGCTCATCGACGAGGCCAAGCACACGGCCGTCGCCGAGGGCGAGCGCCTGGTCGCCGCGGCCCGCGCGGAGGTTGCCACCGAGTCGGCCCGTGCGCGTGACGGGCTGCGGAGGGAAGTGGCGGCCCTCGCAGTCGCCGGCACCGAGCGCCTGCTCGGCCGCGAGGTCGATGCCAGGGCACACGCCGAGTTGCTCGAGCAGCTCGCGGCCGAGATCGAGAGGCGCTGAGCGGAGGTCCCGATGGCGGAAAAAGCCACTACTGCCCGGCCCTATGCGCGCGCGGCCTTCGAGTTCGCGCACCAGCACGGCCAGCTGCCGCGCTTCTCCGCGATGCTCGCCGCGGCCGCAGCAGTCGTCTCGGACACGCGCGTCGTGCGGCTCATCGGCCATCCGGAAGTCCGTGAGGACGACCTCGTTGCGCTGATCACCGCAGCGGCCGGCGAGGCGGCGGACGAGCACGGGCGCAACTTCCTCAGGACGGTGGCGCACAACGACCGTCTGGCGCTGCTGCCGGAAATCGCCTCGCAGTTCGAGGTGCTGCGTGCCGAGGTCGAGAACGTCGTGGACGTCGAGCTGGTGGCCGCCATGCAGGTGGAGCCTGCACAGCAGGACCGCCTGCAGCAGGCGCTCAAGCGGCGTCTCGGCCGCGACGTCCGCATGCATACGCGCATCGACCCAACGCTCATCGGGGGAGCCGTCGTCCGCGCCGGCGACCTGGTCATCGACGGATCGCTGAAGGGCCGCCTCGAGCGGCTGTCGTCGGCGATGGCTGTTTAAGGAAGGAAACGATCCATGTCCATCAAGGCTTCGGAAATCAGCGATCTGATCAAGGCGCGCATCGAGAAGTTCGAGGCGGCGGCCGAGGCGCGCAACGTCGGCACCGTGGTCAGCGTCACCGACGGCATCTGCCGCATTCACGGGCTCGCGGACGTCGCCTACGGCGAGATGATCGAGTTCCCCGACAATACCTTCGGCCTTGCGCTGAACCTCGAGCAGGACTCGGTCGGCGCGGTGGTGCTAGGCGAGTATCGCCACATCTCCGAGGGCGCGCAGGTCAAGACCACCGGCCGCATCCTCGAGGTGCCCGTCGGACCGGCCATGCTCGGCCGCGTGGTGGACTCGCTCGGCAGCCCGATCGACGGCAAGGGCGAGATCGCCGCCACCGAGCGCCGGCCGCTCGAGCGCGTCGCGCCCGGCGTGGTCTGGAGGCAGAGCGTCTCGCAGCCGGTGCAGACGGGCCTCAAGGCCATCGACTCGATGGTGCCGATCGGCCGCGGCCAGCGCGAGCTGATCATCGGTGACCGCCAGACCGGCAAGACCGCGCTCGCGATCGACACGATCATCAACCAGAAGGGCACGGGCGTTAAGTGCATCTACGTCGCGATCGGACAGAAGCAGAGCTCGATCGCCAACGTCGTGCGCAAGCTCGAGGAGCACGGCGCGATGGAGCACACCGTCATCGTCGCGGCCTCGGCCTCGACGCCGGCCTCCATGCAGTACATCGCGCCCTACTCCGGCTGCTCCATGGGCGAGTACTTCATGGACAACGGCGAGGACGCGCTGATCGTCTACGACGACCTCACCAAGCAGGCCTGGGCCTACCGCCAGATCTCGCTGCTGCTGCGCCGTCCGCCGGGCCGCGAGGCCTATCCTGGAGACGTCTTCTACCTGCACTCGCGCCTGCTCGAACGTTCGGCAAGGGTCTCGGCCGAGTACGTGGAGAAGTTCACCGGCGGCAAGGTCAAGGGCCGTACCGGCTCGCTCACCGGCCTGCCCATCATCGAGACCCAGGCCGGCGACGTGACGGCGTTCGTGCCCACCAACGTCATCTCGATCACCGACGGCCAGATCTTCCTCGAGACCGACCTGTTCAACGCCGGCATCCGCCCGGCCATGAACGCCGGCATCTCCGTGTCGCGCGTCGGCGGCGCGGCGCAGACCAACATCATCAAGAAACTCGGCGGCGGCATCCGGCTCGCGCTCGCGCAGTACCGCGAGCTGGCGGCGTTCTCCCAGTTCGCCTCCGACCTCGACGAGGCGACCCGCCGGCAGCTGGAGCGCGGCGTGCGCGTGACCGAGGTCATGAAGCAGCCGCAGTACACGCCGATGTCCGTGGCCGAGATGGCGCTGTCGCTGTACGCCGTCAACAACGGCTACATGGACAAGGTCGACCGCAACAAGGTCGTCGACTTCGAGCAGGCGCTGCAGGCCTTCGCCAAGACCAACTACGGCGAGCTGCTCAGGCAGATCAACGACAAGCCGGAGCTCTCCAAGGAGGTCGAGGCCGACCTGAAGAAGTGCTGCGACGACTTCGTCGCAACGGGAGCGTATTGAGGAATTGAATCGTGAATCGCGAGTCGTGAATCGTCAGAAGGCGATCTCACGGCTCGAAACGACCCATGATTCACGACTCACCGGACCGAGCGTAAGCGAGGACTGAATGCCAGGCGCCAAAGAAATCCGCACGAAGATCTCGAGCATCAAGAGCACGCAGAAGATCACCAAGGCCATGGAGATGGTCGCTGCGAGCAAGATGCGCCGGGCGCAGGACCGCATGCGCGCCGCGCGGCCCTACGCCGAGAAGATCCGCAAGGTCATCGGCCACATCCGGCAGGCGAATCCCGACTACCGCCATCCCTTCCTGGTCGAACGCGAGGTCAAGTCCGTCGGCATCATCGTCGTCAGTTCGGACCGCGGCCTTTGCGGCTCGCTCAACGTCAACGTGTTCAAGCAGACGCTGGCCTCGGTGCGCGGGTGGCAGCAGAAGGGCGTCGAGGTCCATCTGTGCCTGATCGGCTCCAAGAGCATGCAGTTCTTCAGGCGCCTGAAGCTTCCGGTCGAGGCGAGTGTCGCGCACCTCGGCGACAAGCCGCACGTCGCCGACCTGATCGGGACGGTGCAGGCGATGCTGACGCTCTACCGCGAGGGCAAGATCGACCGGCTTTCGCTGGTCAGCAGCGAGTTCATCAACACGATGAGCCAGAAGCCCGAGGAGCGGGTGGTGCTGCCGGCCGAGACGGTCGATGCCTCGGAGCTGCAGGAGCGCTGGGACTACATCTACGAGCCGAGCGCAGCGGACCTGCTCGACGGCT
The DNA here is from genome assembly GCA_001303245.1 of Gammaproteobacteria bacterium SG8_30. Classification (GTDB taxonomy): domain Bacteria; phylum Pseudomonadota; class Gammaproteobacteria; order Steroidobacterales; family Steroidobacteraceae; genus SG8-30. The sequence continues at coordinate 50,748 of LJNS01000003.1, read as the reverse complement.
ACATGATGCGTTACGTGGAATCACAGGTTTACCAGGCGGTGGTCGAGAACCTCGCCTGCGAGATGGCCGCGCGGATGGTGGCGATGAAGAGCGCCACCGACAACGCCGGCAAGCTCATCGACGAGTTGCAGCTCATCTACAACAAGGCGCGCCAGGCGGCGATCACCAAGGAGATCTCGGAGATCGTGGGCGGCGCGGCGGCGGTTTAATGGGGACTGTCCCCGAAGGGGACTGTCCCCGGTTTGAATAGGCAGAGGATTACAGCATGGCTACCGGCAAGATCGTGCAAATCATCGGCTCGGTGATCGACGTGGAGTTTCCGCGCGACGGGATTCCACATGTCTACGAGGCGCTGAAACTCGAGAAAGAGGACATCACGCTCGAGGTCCAGCAGCAGCTCGGCGACGGCATCGTCCGCACGATCGCGATGGGCGCCTCCGAGGGCCTGCGGCGCGGCCTGCCGGTGGAGTCGACCGGCGCGCCGATCATGGTGCCCGTCGGCAAGGCGACGCTGGGCCGCATCATGGACGTGCTCGGCAAGCCGCAGGACGAAGTGGGGCCGATCGAGGCCGAGTCCTACCTGCCCATCCACCGTCCCGCCCCGTCCTACGAGGACCAGGCGGGCGGCCAGGACCTGCTCGAGACCGGCATCAAGGTCATCGACCTGCTGGTGCCTTTCGCCAAGGGCGGCAAGATCGGCCTGTTCGGCGGCGCAGGCGTGGGCAAGACCGTCAACATGCTCGAGCTGATCAACAACATCGCCAAGGCTCACTCGGGCCTGTCGGTGTTCGCCGGCGTCGGCGAGCGCACCCGCGAGGGCAACGACTTCTACCATGAGATGCGCGAGTCCGGTGTCATCGACGCCAAGGACCTGAGCAACTCCAAGGTGGCAATGGTCTATGGCCAGATGAACGAGCCGCCGGGCAACCGCCTGCGCGTCGGCCTGACAGGCCTGACCATGGCCGAGTACTTCCGCGACGAGAAGCAGGCAGGTGGCAAGGGCCGCGACGTGCTGCTGTTCATCGACAACATCTACCGCTACACGCTCGCCGGCACCGAGGTGTCCGCGCTGCTCGGCCGCATGCCGTCCGCGGTGGGCTACCAGCCGACGCTGGCCGAGGAGATGGGCGTGCTGCAGGAGCGCATCACTTCCACCAAGACCGGCTCGATCACCTCGATCCAGGCCGTGTACGTGCCGGCGGACGACCTCACCGACCCGTCGCCGGCGACCACCTTCGCCCACCTTGACGCAACGGTGGTGCTGTCGCGCCAGATCGCGGCGCTCGGCATCTACCCGGCAGTGGACCCGCTCGATTCCACTAGCCGCCAGCTGGACCCGCTGGTCATCGGCGACGAGCACTACCAGACGGCCCGCGGCGTGCAGGCGATCCTGCAGCGCTACAAGGAGCTGCAGGACATCATTGCGATCCTCGGCATGGACGAGCTGTCGGAAGAGGACAAGCTCACCGTGTCGCGGGCCCGCAAGATCCAGCGGTTCCTGTCGCAGCCGTTCCACGTCGCCGAGGTGTTCACCGGCAGCCCCGGCAAGTACGTCTCGCTCAAGGACACGATCCGCGGCTTCAAGGCGATCATCGCCGGCGAGTACGACCACCTGCCAGAGCAGGCGTTCTACATGGTCGGTACGATCGAAGAGGCCGTGGAGCGCGCGAAGACGCTGGCATGAAGAGGTGAGCCGTGAGCCGTGACTGGTGAGCCCTTCGCTCGCCGCGACTCACGACTCACGACTCACGAGGTTTCTTATGGCCAACACCATCCACGTCGACATCGTCAGCGCCGAGGGCGAGATCCACTCCGGGGACGCGGAGATGGTCTTCGTGCCCGCCTCGCAGGGCGAGATCGGCATCGCGCCCCGGCACGCGCCACTGTTGACCACGCTCAAGCCGGGCGAAGTGCGGGTCAAGCCCGCCGGCGGGGGCGAGGAGCTGTGGTTCTGGATCGGCGGAGGCGCCCTCGAGATCCAGCCGCACCTGGTCACCGTCCTAGCCGACACTGCCGCACGCGCCCGCGACCTCGACGAGGCCGCCGCCCTTGCGGCCAAGCAACGCGCCGAGGAGGCGCTCAGGGATCGCACCGGGGCGATGGAAGTCGCCGAGGCGCAGGCCGAACTCGCCCGCGCCGCTGCGCAGCTGAAGGCGATCGAGAAGATCCGCAAGCTCAAGCGCGGCTAGGGGACATTCCTATTTTTCTTTTTGCTGCAAGTTGTTGATTGAAGGGGGCCTTCCTGTTCTTTCTCTGCCCCGACGGACAACCGGACCGGCTAGTTGGAAGACACGGAAATCGGGAGAGTCCCTCCCGATCAAGGACTTCCGCCAAAAAGGAAAATAGGAATGTCCCCTGTTATCTGAGCGAAAGCAGCAGCAGCGTGCCGCCAACGAGTCCGACGAGCAGCGCGACCAGTCCGGCCGCATAGCCCGGCACAGGGGCCACGCCCGCACGGGCCAGTTCGCGCCGGTCCCGGCGGTGCAGCAGCCAGTAGCCGAGGAAGAACCCGAGTGCCGTCGCCCGGTAGGCGACGTGCTCCCAGGTCGGCACCCGCCGCGTACCGAGATCGACGAGCGCGGCATCCAGGAGCCCCGAGGAGGCGGCCCAGAGCGCCGCCAGGACCACCGTGGCGACTCCGCCCACGATCCAGGGCAGGTCGCGCTCGAGCCTGCCGAGGGCACGGGCCTCGATCGCCGCGAACGCCACTGCAGCGAGCGGGCCGCCGAACAGCGACGAGACGGCGAGGGCCGGAACGGAGTAGTACCTGCGAGTGCTCACCCGGCGACTTCCCTGCGACGGTGCTTCTGCCGAGCCTAGCACGCCGGGACCGTCGGTCACGTCGCGCGGCCCGGCCCCTCCGCTAGAATGCCGGCAGTCCTGGGGAGTTTGACGCCATGCCGCTGTCCGTCGTGATCCTGGCCGCAGGCCAGGGCAAGCGCATGCAGAGCGACCTGCCGAAGGTCATGCAGCCCCTCGCGGGCCGGCCGCTGCTCGCGCACGTGATCGCCTGTGCCCGCGAGCTCGACCCGGACGGGATCCACGTCGTCTACGGCCACGGCGGGGAGCGCGTCCGGGAGGCGTTCGCCGGTGCGCCTGTCCAGTGGGTCCTGCAGGCGGAGCAGCACGGCACGGGCCACGCGCTCATGCAGGCGGCACCAGGCATCCCCGACGACCACACCGTGCTCGTATTGTATGGCGACGTGCCGCTCAACCGGCCGGAGACGCTGCGATCGCTGTTGGCCGCTGCGGGCGAGCGGCAGCTCGCGGTGCTGTCCGTACGCCTGGCGGAGCCCACGGGCTACGGCCGGGTACTGCGCGACAACGCAGGAAACGTCTACCGCATCGTCGAGCAGAAGGACGCGACCCGCAAGGAGCTGGCGGTCGACGAGGTCAACACCGGGCTGATGGCCGCTCCGGCGTCGGCCCTCAAGGGTTGGCTCGGCCGGCTGTCCAACGACAACGCGCAGGGAGAGTACTACCTGACCGACGTGGTCGCGCTCGCTGTCCGCGACGGCTTCGCCGTGGAGGCCGTGATCGCGCCGACGGTGGCCGAGGTGCTCGGCGTCAACGACAAGCTGCAGCTCGCGCAGCTGGAAACCGAGCACCGCCAGCTCGTAGCGGAGGCGATGATGCGAGCGGGCGTCACGCTCGTCGACCCGGCGCGCATCGACGTACGCGGCCGCATCGAGCACGGCCGCGACGTTTTCATCGACGCCAACGTGCTATTCGAGGGCGAAGTGAAGCTGGGCGACCGCGTGCGCATCGGCCCGAACGTCGTCGTGCGTAACTGCGAGATCGGCGCCGACACGGTCATCCACCCGAACTGCGTACTGGAACAGAGCGTGATCGGCAAGGACTGCAGCATCGGTCCCTTTGCACGGATGCGTCCGAACAACCGTCTCGCCGACGGGGTGCACATCGGCAACTGGGTCGAGCTCAAGAACAGCCAGGTCGGCGAGGGGAGCAAGGCCAACCACCTGACCTATCTCGGGGACACGACCGTCGGCAGCAAGGTGAACGTCGGCGCGGGGACCGTGACCTGCAACTACGACGGGGCCAACAAGCACCGCACCCTGATCGGCGACGGCGCCTTCATAGGCTCGGGCGCCATGCTCGTGGCGCCGGTGACGATCGGCGAGCGGGCCACCATCGGGGCCGGTTCCACCATCACCAAGGACGCGGCGGCGGGCAAGCTGACCATCGCGCGCAGCAGGCAGCTGACGGTGGAAGGCTGGCAGCGGCCGGTCAAGAAGCCGCCGACCGCGTAGCCGCTACCCTTCCCGGCGCCTGTGCCGGGATTCTGTGAAATCGGCCCCGGATCCGGGCCCCGGCCGATGGTCTAGAATTCTACTGTCGGCGCAGCAGCCGTTCCCGTGGCTGCCGGCGCGGCGGAAGGTCCGTCAAGAAAGGTTCGTCGAGACAAGGGGCGCGCCGCGGCATGCCGCGACCGCCCGGCCAAGGGCAAGGCAGGTCCTCATGTGCGGCATCGTCGGTGCGGTGGCTGACCGGAATATCGTTCCGATCCTAATCGAGGGGCTGCGTCGCCTCGAGTACCGCGGCTACGACTCGGCGGGCGTGGCCGTGCTGAACGGCACGAAGAAGATGCGCCGGCTGCGCACCGTGGGCAAGGTCGCGCGCCTCATGGAGGCCCTCGACGCAGAGCCGGCGTCCGGCTACCTCGGGATCGCACACACGCGCTGGGCCACCCACGGGGTGCCGAGCGAGCGCAACGCGCACCCGCACATCTCCCGCGACGGCCTGGCGATCGTCCACAACGGCATCATCGAGAACCACGAAGAGCTGCGTGCCGACCTCGAGGCGCACGGCTACGAGTTTTCCTCGGAGACCGACACCGAGGTGATCGCCCACCGCATCCACTACAACCTCGCCCGCCACGACGACCTGTTCGCAGCTGTACAGACGACCGTGCGCGAGCTGCACGGGGCCTACGCGCTCGCGGTGGTCTCGGAGGAGGACCCGGACACCATCGTCCTGGCCCGCGCCGGCTGCCCGGTCGTGATCGGTCTCGGCGACAACGAGAACTTCGTGGCCTCGGACGTCTCGGCGCTGCTGCCCGTGACGCGGCGGTTCATGTTCCTGGACGAGGGCGACGTGGCTGCGATCCACCGCCGCAGTGTCACCGTCACCGACGCCGCGGGCAACCAGGTAGACCGACCGGTGCGCGAGAGCGAGCTCGAGGCCGATGCGGTCGAGCGCGGCGACTTCCCGCACTACATGCTGAAGGAGATCCACGAGCAGCCGCGTGCCGTCGCGCAGACGCTCGAGGAGCGCGCCGCCGGCGGCAAGCTGCTGGAGGCGGCCTTCGGTCCCGCGGCGCGCGAGGTGCTGCGCAGGACGCGTGCGGTGCAGATCGTCGCCTGCGGCACGAGCTACCACGCCGCCTCGGTCGCGCGCTACTTCATCGAGCAGATCGCCGGCCTGCCCTGCTGGATCGACATCGCCAGCGAGTTCCGGTATCGGCAACCCGTCGTGCTCGACAACACGCTGTTCGTGTCGATCTCCCAGTCGGGCGAGACGGCCGACACGCTCGCGGCGCTGCGGCTCGCGAAGGAGAAGGGCTACCTGTCGACGCTAGCCATCTGCAACGTGCCGGAGAGCTCCCTCGTGCGCGAGTCCGAGCTCGTCATGCTGACCCGTGCGGGGCCGGAGATCGGCGTCGCGTCGACCAAGGCCTTCACGACGCAGCTCGCGGCGCTCGGCATGCTGGTCGTGGCACTCGCCAAGCACCAGGGGATCCCGCGCGAGCGGGAGCACGCGCTGGTCAACAGGCTGATCGAGATCCCGGGACTGATCGAGGTTGCGCTGACGCTCGACCCGGACGTCCTGCAGCTCGCGGAGCGGATCAAGGACAAGCACCACGCTCTGTTCCTCGGCCGCGGCGCGCTGTTCCCGATCGCCATGGAAGGTGCGCTCAAGCTCAAGGAGATCTCCTACATCCACGCCGAGGCCTATGCAGCCGGCGAGCTCAAGCACGGGCCGCTCGCGCTCGTCGACGCGGACATGCCGGTCATCGCCGTGGCGCCCAACAACGACCTGCTCGAGAAGCTCAAGTCCAACCTGCAGGAGGTGCGCGCGCGGGGCGGCGAACTGTACGTGTTCGCCGATCCGGAGTCTGGCATCGAGCCTTCCGACGGAGTGCACGTCATCACCATGCCGCGCCACGTGAGCTACTTCCAGGCACCGGCCGTCTACACGGTGCCGCTGCAGCTGCTTGCCTACCACGTCGCGGTGCTGCGCGGCACGGACGTCGACCAGCCGCGCAACCTGGCCAAGAGCGTCACCGTCGAATAGGGGACATTCCTATTTTCCTTTCTTCTGCAAGCCGTTGTTTTTCGATCGAATCAACGACTTGAGACGAAATAGAAAATAGGAATGTCCCCATTGTCGCTTCTGGCCACTTGCCGGTAGCGTCGATTACTTGCGCCCGGCATCCCGGGCATTGCCAAGTCCACCGGCCGCGATGCTCTACGAGCGCGTCATCCTGCCGTTCTTCCGCCGCGCGTCGCGCTCGGCGATGGCATTCGACGCGGGGCCGGTGGAGCCTCCCGTGCCGCCGCCCGGCGGCGCCGCCTTCCTGTACGTCCACATCCCCTTCTGCAGGGTGCTGTGCCCCTTCTGCTCCTTCCATCGCGTGCAGTACCGCGACGCCAAGGCAGCCCGCTACTTCAAGGCGCTGCGCCGGGAGATCGAGACCTACCGCGACGCCGGGTTCCGCTTCAACGGCGTCTACGTCGGGGGCGGCACGCCGACGGTCGCGCCGAGGGAGCTGGCCGCTACTCTCGAGCTGATCCGCGGCTCCTTCCCGGTTGGCGAGATCTCGGTCGAGACGAATCCCAACGACCTGACCCCCGAGGTGATCGACCTGCTAGAGGCAAGTGGCGTCAATCGCCTCTCCGTTGGAGTGCAGAGCTTCGACGACGGCCTGCTCAGGGAAATGGAGCGCTACGAGAAGTACGGGAATCGCACGGAGATCCTCGCCAACCTCGAGCGAGCGCGGGATCGCTTCGACCCTCTCAACGTGGACATGATCTTCAACCTGCCGCACCAGACCCCGGAGATCCTCGAGCGCGACCTCGACACGGTGCTCGACAGCGCCGCCGACCAGGTCTCCTTCTACCCGCTGATGACCTCAGACGAGGTGCGGCGGAAGATGACGGCGCGGATGGGCCGCCTGGACCGGCGCCGCGTGCGCGAGTACTACGGACGCATCCTGTCGCGCCTGCGGCCAGAGTTCACGGCGCAGTCCGCATGGTGCTTCTCGCGCGGACGCGGCGCGGTGGTCGACGAGTACATCGCCGATGCGGGCGACTACGTCGGAGTCGGCAGCGGGTCCTTCAGCTACGTGGGTGGGGTGATGTACGCGACGACGTTCTCGCTCAACGCCTACTCGGACCGCATCGCCCGCGGCCAGCCGGCGGTCACGCAACGGCGTGCGCTGACTTTGCACGAGCAGATGCGCTACGAGATGCTGCTCAGGCTGTTCGGCCTGCGCATGGACCACGACTGGCTGAATCGCCGGTTCGGCGATCGGTTCGCCCGCCTGATGTTCGCCGAGATGGCCGCCTTGAAGTCGATCGGGGCGGTGGTCGAGGACGAGCTCGGCTATGCGCTCACCGAGCGCGGCATGTACCTCTGGGTACTGATGATGTCGGCGTTCTTCGAGTCCGTGAACGTGTTCCGCGAGAAGATGCGGCTGCACATCCACGCCGAGCTCGAGCGCGACGAGGACGTCGAGGAAGCAGCCGTCGCACTCGAGCGCATCACCCGATGGGCAAGACGATAGTGGGGGACATTCCCATTTTCCTTTTCTGCCCAAGTACCTGATGTCGTTGGGATTTCGATCGTGACCCGGGCAGGCTGCCTCCGCGTGGTCGGCCTGCGGGGAAATCCATCTCTGATCAATGGGTTAGCGAGAAAAGGAAAATAGGAATGTCCCCTACGAGAACAGGCCGCTGTTGTCGATGTGGATGAGGTAGCGGGCGACCTTGCCGTCGCGCAGGTAGAACACGTTGACGAAGGGGACGGTGAGGGTGCTGCCGTCCTTGCGCGTGTAGGTCACCTCGCCCTCGCAGACCGCGGTCTCGGCATCCTGCCACGTCCTGATCAGCCGGTGCCGGCTGCCGCCGATCGCGTCCCAGAAGCCTCGGACGAGCGCCCCCACGGCCTCACGACCGTACACGGACGGGGCACTCGCGAAGCGGAACTCGGCGTCCGGCGTCAGGAACGCCAGGAAGCCGGGGACGTCCTTGGCGTCGATCGCGGTGAGCAGGCTGAGCCACCATGCCTTGTCGGGCATCTAAAGTCTCCTTTGGCATGCCATGGATCCTGCGGGAATCACGAATGCGAAAGGGAAAGCCCTATCGTGAACCGGTTCGAAACCGGAAACCGCCTATGGCACGGCGGTCAATTCTGCCAGAAATACGTATCAGGCTGTGTTAACCCGCAGGATTTGACAGCTGCGCTTTCGCTAAACGACGATTCCAGCGTGGCGCGGCGGGCAATACCGTGCGCGTCTGAAGGGCCGCCGCGACGGCAACGTCGTGTTGCGCGCGTCAATGACGGCCTCAGGCAACCATGGGAGCGCGCCGTGCTGGCATTCCGCAGAGAAAACATGGGTCGGCTGGCCACCATCGTGGCGGCGATGCTCCTCGTATCGGGTCTCGGTGGCTGCAGTGGCAGCGGCGGTCCGCCGCCGGAGGCTCCGGGCAGCGGGACGGGCCCGACGGGACCTGGCGGGGGAAGCGGCTCGCCCGGGAACGGGCCGGTCGTGAACATCGCCGCTGCCGACTACGTCGTACCGGCGATCACGAGCGTCGCCCTCGCCTCTGCACCGGTCATCGAGTTCCAGCTGCAGGATAGGAGCGGGAGCACCCTCTATCGCGGCGCGACGCTGTCCGGCAACGGCATGCGCTTCGTGCTGTCCCAGTTGGCGCCTCCCGACAGCGGCGGCAAGTCGACGATCTGGGCACGGCTGGCCTATGAGCGAGCGGCCGCCTCGGGCAGCAACCTGGGCACCCTGATCGACCACGGCGACGGCACGTATACCTACTCCTTCAGTACCGATGTGACGGCCGATGCACGCTATGAGGCGTCGCAGACCACCCGCATCGGACTCGAGCTGAGCGTTCCCGAAGCCGACAACGGCCTGTACACCTGGCGGCCTGCCGACGGAGCGACTGCCGACATTCCCAGCCGGGAGATCGTGAGCACGAAGACCTGCAACAGCTGCCACGACGATCTCGAGGGGCACGCCAATCGCAGGGAAACGCAGTACTGCGTGCTCTGCCACGCTCCTGAGCTTGGCGGCGGGGCGGCCTACTTCCCCTACATGATCCACCAGATCCACGCGGGCAAGGGGCCGTGGGGGCAGGGAATCGTCTTTCCACAGCCGCTCAGCAACTGCGAGACCTGCCACGACGCGAGCGATCCGGATGCGCCGCAGGCCGGGAACTGGGAAACCGTCCCGAACGCGGCCGCATGCGGAAGCTGCCACGACAACGTGAATTTCGAGACTGGCGAGAACCACGCAGCCGGTCCTTCCGGGGACGAGCACTGCATCGACTGCCACGGGCCGGACGCCACGCTCGCCGATGGGCGCCTGCGGGTAGCGCGAGCGCACGAGAACCGGCAGCTTGAGTTCTCGTCCCGGTTCAGGCTGGAGATCGTAGCCGTCGAGGGCGTGCTGGAAGACGGTTCTCCGGGCGCGATCGAAGGCCGGGTCTCGCCGGGCGAGTATGCGAAGGTGACGATACGGGTCAGCGACCCGGAGAGCGGCCAGGCCTACGACATTCTCGATCCCGCAGGCCCGTTCGCCGGCTTGCCGGGCGCCACCTCCACCCGGCTGCGGGCCCTGGTCAACTGGTCGAACCAGGACTACAGCAACTACCGGAGTGAAGCGCTGGACCGTGACGGCAACCTGTCTCCGGGGACCGCCACCACGATCGACTTCCTCGGCGACGGCGTGACGGACAACGGCGACGGCACGTTCACCAAGGGATCCAACGCCCCGGTTCCGGCGGAGAAGATCACCGGATCCGGCACGGTCTTCCTGGTTGCGCGCCCCGCAATGCAGGTAGACACGGAGCGCCTCACGGGCGACCCGGTGAACGACTACGTCTACGTCGACGCAGCCGGCAGTGCGTTCGCGATCACGGACGAGACGGTCCAGGAGCGCCGTACCGTAGTTGATTTCGACAACTGCAACGACTGCCACGGCAAGGTCGCCTACGCCGGCCACGGCAGCACCTACGCGGCGAACAACGAGGCCGGGTTCGTCTGCCTGTCCTGCCATGGGCCCGATCGGGCCTGCCCGCAGTTCGCCGCCGACGGAACGCCCATTCCGGCGCCGGGCCTGCTCGACATGAAGTACATGATCCACGCCATCCACGCGGGAACGTACGACTCCTGCGGCAACGACCTGACCGGCCTCACGCGCTATCCCGGCAAGCTCAACAACTGCGAGGGCTGTCACGCGGAGGACACGTTCTATCCGGTTGCGCAGACGGAGGTGCTGGCGTCGACGCTTCTCAACGGCGCGGACATCGCCAACCCGGAACTCGACATCAATGTCTCGCCCAACAAGACGGCCTGCGTGGGCTGCCACACCGAGTCGCCGGACCTGGTTCACATGTGGGACAGGGGTTCGTCGTTCAACGAGCTCGCGGACGTCGCCGGCTGGCCGGTCGTCCAGCTCGTGGAGCAGGTCGACGGGACGCTGATATCCGGGAACGTCGAGACCTGCGGAGACTGCCACGGCAAGGGTGCACCCTACGACATCCGTGTGCTGCACGGCGTCGACAACTTCCGGTTCAACCGTTGACCGTTGCGGGCAGCACGTTGGACCACCACCTGATGGCGCGGGACTCGGGGCATGAGACGACCGGAGGCGCCGCCCGGCCATTCATCTGGAGAGCGGGAGCCGAAATGAGAAGACGAGTTTGGTCGCTCGCGCTGCCGGTGGTAGCGCTGTGGTGCCTGCAGGCGCTTCCCGCGCTGGCCCAGGAGGAAGCCGACGAGGCGCCTGCCTACAGCCGCAACGGGGCCGACACCTGCCTGCGCTGTCACGGCGAAGAGGTCGTCGGCATATTCCGCACGAAGCACGCGCAGCCCAACGATCCGCGCACGCCCTTCGGCCACGGCCAGCTGCAATGCGAGGCCTGCCACGGTCCGGGCGGCGCGCATACCAAGCGCCCCAAGAAGGGCGAGGAGCGTACTCCGGTCATCCAGTTCGGCGAGGGCGCGGTTACGCCGGTGCGACAGCAGAACGAGATGTGCCTCGGCTGCCACAACTCCTATGTCGGCGACTGGCACACGTCCGCGCACGACGACAACGAGGTCGGCTGTGCGGACTGCCACTCGAGCCACGATCCGCGCGACCCGGTCCGCACCAAGGCCACGCAGGCGGAGGTCTGCGGAGGCTGCCATCAGATCCAGAAGGCCAACATGCTGCAGCCCTTCGCCCACCCGCTGCGTGAGGGACAGATGGCCTGTACGTCCTGCCACTCGCCGCACGGCTCCCTGTCGGAGGCATCGCTCAAGAAGGACACGATCAACCAGGCCTGCTACGAGTGCCACGCCGACAAGCGCGGCCCGTTCCTCTGGGAGCATCAGCCGGTGGGCGAGGACTGCACGCTGTGCCACCAGCCGCACGGCTCGGCGCATCCGGCGATGCTCGCGCAGCGCCCGCCGTTCCTCTGCCAGCAGTGCCACGGCCAGGAGGGGCACCCGTCGGTTCCGGGCCTGCCCTCGGGGTTGCCGGGCGGTACGCCCTCCGCCTCGCTGCTCGCAGTCGGTTGCGCGAACTGCCACTCGCAGGTGCACGGATCGAATCACCCGTCCGGCGCCCGGCTGTCGCGCTAGGAGTCGAGCCATGATGCACAAGCAAAGCCTGATTCTTGCGCTCGCGGTCGGCACCGCGCTTGCCGCCGCGGATGCCCGCGCGGCGAACAGCGCCGGGGTCGACACCTCCGAGTGGAAGTGCGAGTCCTGCCCGTTCCAGACGGGCTACGAGGCCGACGCCGAGCTCGGCGCCCTCTACGTGGACGACGACTCCGCCAAGTTCGGCGAATACAACGGCCTCGACGAGAAGGGCGGCTATGCCGACATCAGCGCCAACGGCAGCGGACGGTCCGAGTCCGGCACGTACTACGGCTACGATCTGATCGACCTCGGGCTCGACACGCGTGAGGCCGAGGTCGTGTTCGGCATGGAAGGCACGATCGAGGGCAGCCTGCGCTACGACGAACTGCCTCACCGCGTGTGGGACACCACGGTGACGCCCTTCAGCCAGTCGGGCAGCGACTCCCTGGTCCTTCCGTCGGACTGGGTCCGGGCGTCCGGCACCGCCGGCATGAGCGCGCTCGGCCGCTCGCTGGCACCCGTGGACATCGGCAGGGACCGGACGACCTATGGCGCGGGCTTGGCCTACCTGCTGGGAACCCAGTTCGAGTTCTACGCCGACTACGACCGCCAGGAGATCGAAGGCAACCGCCTGGCACCCGGCGCGTTCCTGTTGCAGGCGTTCCAGTACGCCGAGCCAGTCGACGCGACGCACGACCAGGTCGAGGTCGGCGCGATCTACCGATTCGCGCAGGGCTTCACGCGGGTCTCGTGGTACCTGTCCGACTACGACAACGCGCTGTCGGGCGTGACCTTCGACAACCCGTACACACCCGGCGCCCCCGACACGACCCAGGGGCGCAAGGCGCTCGCACCCGACAGCAAGGCCTACCTCATCGCGCTCGACGGCAACTTCCTGCTGCCCTGGTGGAAGGGGGTGCTGAGCTATAGGGTCGCCGACGGCAAGACGACCCAGGACCAGGGTTTCCTGCCGTTCTCGACCAGCGCGGCGCTCACCGGCGGTCTCGCACTGCCGCGCTCCTCGCTCGACGGCGAGCTGCGGAATAGGCACTACCGGGCGAGCCTGTCGCTGCAGCCACACCCGAGGCTGCGGGTCCGGGGCGGCTACCGCTACGACGAGCGCGACGACCGGACCGCGGCATTCTCGAGCGGCTTCGTCGAGATGGACTCGGCGGAGGTGACGGTGCCGGCCAGTGCCGTGCGCTACGACTACGAGCGGACCCGCTTCGACGGCCTCGGCGAGCTCAGGATCCTCGACTGGCTGCACGTTGCCGTCGGTGGAGAGACCGACCAGGTCAAGCGCACCAATCAGGCTTCCAAGGAGACGCAGGAGGAGCGGGCCTACGGCCGGGTCCGCCTGCGGCTTCCCGGGTCGCTGGAGTTCTCGGCGGCCGGCGGCCAGTCGCGAATCGATGCCGGTGAGTACACCGTCAACCCGGTCGTGCCTCCCGAGAACCCGCTGCTCAGGAAATACAACCAGACTGACCGGGACAGGGACTTCGCCGAGGGGCGGCTCAGCTGGTCGCCCTGGAAACTGTCCCTCGTCATGCAGGCCGACTACGCGTCCGACGATTACCGGCGATCCACCTACGGGCTGCTGTCGGGACGCGACGAGCGGTATGCGGGCACGATCTCCTGGGCCGTGACCGACGCCGTCACGACCTACCTCACCGGAAGCTACCAGAAGATGTCGACGGAACAGGCCGGCGAGGAGGTCTTCCCGAGCGCTCCATCGAGGAAATGGACGGTCTCGCACCAGGATGAGTTCACGACCGCCGGCGGCGGCCTGCTCTGGCGGGACATCCTCGGCAAGCTGGACCTCTCGGTCGACTACACCTTCGCGCGCTCGAAGGGCCTGATCGACACGACGGCCGTTCCATCAAGCGCGGGCGGTCCCTTCCCGCAGCTCGACACGGAGATGGACTCCGTGCGGCTGCGCGCGAGCTACGACGTGAGTGACCGGCTCACGGTGGCCGCGGCCTGGACCTGGGAGGAGTACGACACCAGCGACTGGCAGATCGAGGGCGTGCAGCCGGCGACGATCCGCAACGTGCTCAGCATGAGCCCGGACCCGTACCGCTACGACGTCAACGTGATCGGCCTGTCATTCAGCTACCACTTCGGCGGCCGGGTGACCGACGAAGAGTAGAGCCGGGCCCGGGCTCGGGACCGGACCGGCCCTCAGCCGCCGAAGGCGACGCTCGCGATCACCGCGATGCTGCCGAGCGCCTGCACGGCGAGGGTGGCCTCGATGCTCTTCTGCAGCTGCTCGCGCTTCTCGTCGACGTCTGCGATGCCGAACCCGGCCTTGAAGCCCATGGCGCACAGCGCGACCGCCGGCAGCGCGTACCACCAGGGCAGCACGCCGAGGAAGATCGCGCCGAGCCCCCCGGCGAGCGCCAGGGCGTGCATGGCGAGATAGACTGCCCGAGCGCCGGGCACGCCGAAGCGCACCACCAGCGTCCGCTTGCCGGCTGCGCCGTCGGACGTCACGTCCGGCACCTCGTTGATCATGAGGATGGCCGCGACCCACATGCCGACCGGCACCGCGACCAGGAACCGGCCGAGGTCGAAGACACCGTCCTGCAGCCAGGCGGCGCCCATGACGGGCAGGGGTCCGAAGGCGATGGCGACGGCCAGCTCGCCGACGCCGCGACCGGACAGGTAGACGGAGGGCGCCGAGTACAGCGTGCCCAGCGCGATGCCGGCGAGGCCCATCCACAACACCATCGGCCCCGCGATCCAGAACAGCGCGAGTCCGGGTGGCACTGCCGCGAGAAGCAGCCAGACGCCGAGCCGGCGCATCTCGTCGCGGCTGAGGATTCCCGCCTGGATGAACCGCGATCCGCCGGTGTAGGGATAGATACGCCCGGTGTTGGCGCCGTCCGCGCCCGTGATGTCGTCGCCCACGTCGTTCAGCACGTTCGCGGCCGCGTGGACCAGCACCGTGGCCAGGATCGCGAGCAGCGCCTCCACCCAGGCCAGGCTGCCCACCGCCTTGGCACCGAGCGTGGTGCCGACGACGACGGGGAGTACCGAGGCGGTGAAGAACTTCGGCCGCATGGCGAAGAAAGCCCGGCGCGCACGGGCGCCGAAACCGCTGCCGGCAAAGGCTTCCGGACTCGGGCCGGCCGTAGTCTGGTGTTGCATGCTGGATCCGCTCCGTCGAGCCGCCCGCTCGGCGGCGCTCAAGGCCGCCAAGTAAGCCTGATCCGGCCCGGCCTGTCGAGAGGGGGGCGACCCGCGAGCTGCGCTACGGCTGCCGTCCCCGGGCCTCCCGTACCCGGATCGACTCCTCCTGGTCGATCGCCTCGAGCTGGGTGTCCACGAAACGGATGTCGGCGTCGATCTCCGGCAGGATCACGTTCTCGAGCGCCCGGGCACGGCGCTCCGTCCGTACGTAGTCGCGGGCCATGATCCTGAGCGACGCAGCGAGCCCTGCCATGGCCGCGGCGGTACGGGCGAGCTCGCGGAAGGCCGTGGCACAGCGATGTGCCTCGTGGGAGGACTCGGCGGCCGGGAACTCCGGCTCGGCATCACCGAGCTCGAGCCTCGCGTCCACCAGCGTGAGGCCGAGCAGGGAGCGCGGCTCGAGGTGCACGGCGAGCAAGGCCCCGCGATCGGCGGGATGAGCGGCCAGCGAGTCGAAGCCGTGGCGGCGGACCGCGGCGGCGAGGGCGGCACGGGCTGCAGCGAGGTGGCCGAGCCACTCGTCCCGCAGTCCCCGGTACCGGCGCAGGCCGCCGAGGATCTCCGCGGCCAGCAGCATGCGCTTCTCGTCGAGCAGCTCGTAGCCTTCGCGCACCATGCGTCGCTCGTCGCCGAGCTCGAGCAGCGTGATCCGCGTCGCGGTGAGGTCGCGCTCAGGCATGCCCTTTGCCGAAGTACCGCTCGATCTGCGCCCGCGACAGGCGCGTCAGCTCGGACCTGGGCAGCGACCGGAGCAGGTCCCAGCCGAGCCGCATGCTGGCTTCGAGCGTCCGTCCTGCCTCCTGGGCGACGAGGCGGGTCTCGAAAGCGTCGCCGAAGTCGAGGAACTTCCGGTCAGTCTCCGTGAGCCCTTCCGCCCCCATCACGCTGGCGAGCACGCGGACCCGGGTCGCACGCGCGTAGGCGGCGAAGAGCTGGTTGGACAGCGCCGGGTGGTCCTCGTGCGTATAGCCCTTGCCCGTGCCCGAAGACATCAGCCGGCTCAGGCTGGGCAGCACGCGGACCGGGGGATAGATGCCGCGCCGGTCGAGTTCGCGGTCGAGCACGATCTGCCCTTCCGTGATGTAGCCGGTGAGGTCCGGGATCGGATGGCCGATGTCGTCCGCCGGCATGGTCAGGATCGGCAGCTGCGTCAGCGTGCCGGAACGCCCGCGTATGCAGCCCGCCCGCTCGTAGATCGACGCGAGGTCGGAGTACATGTAGCCGGGATAGCCCTTGCGGCTCGGCACCTCTCCGTGGCTGGCCGAGACTTCCCGCAGCGCCTCGCAGTAGTTGGTCATGTCGGTCATCACCACGAGCACGTGCAGCCCTTCCGAGAAGGCGAGGTACTCGGCCGCCGTCAGCGCGTAGCGCGGCGTCAGCAGCCGTTGTGCGCTCGGCTCGTCGGCGCGGTTGAGGAACATCACGGTCCGCGAGATGGCGCCGCTCTCCTCCATCGCCTCGCGGAATCCGCCCGCGGTGTCGTGTGACACGCCGATGCCGACGAACACGACGGCGAAGCCGCCGCCCTCCTCGCCGATCAGTCGGGCCCGGCGCGCGATCTCGGTGGCCATCCGGTCGTGTGGCAGGCCGCCGCCCGAGAAGATCGGCAGCTTCTGGCCGCGCACCAGGCTGTTCATCAGGTCGATGGTGGTCACGCCGGTCTCGATGAAGTCGCGCGGCAGCGCGCGCGCCGCGGGATTGATGGACCAGCCGCTCACGGGCAGGAACTCGCGCGCGGGCACTGGCGGCCCGCCGTCGATCGGCCGGCCGATGCTGTCGAAGATCCGGCCGAGCATGCCCGGCCCGACGCCGAAGGCCAGCGGCGCATCCTGCAGCCGCACGCGCGTGTCGGCGAGCCCGAGGCCCGTGGTGGACTCCAGCACCTCGACGACCATGCGCTGCTCGTCCACGAGCGCGACGCGCCCGACGCGCGGCTGCCCGTCGGGGCCGATGACCTCGACGGCGGAGTTGAGCCCGACGCGGACTTTGCGCTCGAGGAACAGGAGCGGGCCCTCGAGGCGGCGCGCCGCGCCGGCCAGGCTGAGCTCAGCGAACGGCATCGACCGAACCTCCGATGGCGTGGAAGGCGTCGTCGATCGCGTGCCAGAGCTGCTCGATGCCGGCGATGCGGTCCTCGCCGTATTCCTCGCCGAGCCTCGCGAGCTCGGCGAGCACCGGCAGCGCCGCGATCACGGAGGGGTCCGCGCCCGCCTGGACCGCCTCTTCTGCCCGGTCGAGGAAGTGGACGATGACCCGGAGCATCGCGGCCTGGCGCTCCGGGGAGCAGTAGCGGTCGACCTCCGAGAAGGACGACTGGCGCAGCAGGCCGTCGTTGACGAGGTCGGCGCATGTCAGCGTGACCTGCTGTGCCGCCGGCAGCGCGTCCTTGCCGACGATGCGCGCCATGCGCTCGAGCCTGGCCTGCTGGCCGAGCAGCGTCAGCAGCCGCTCGCGGTGCTTCGCCCACTCGCTGTTGCCGTGTGCCTGCCACCACGGCGCGACGCGCCCGGCATCCTCGCTGTAGGAGGTGAGCGGGTGGATCGCCGGGTAGAAGCGGGCCCGCGCGCGCTCGGCATCGAGCGCCCAGAAGCAGCGCACGAACCGCTTGGTGTGCAGCGTCACGGGCTCGGAGAAGTCACCCGCCGGCGGGCTGACCGCGCCGATGACGGTGACGGAGCCCTCCTTGCCGCCGAGCGTGCGGACCCGCGCCGCGCGCTCGTAGAAGCCCGCGAGTCGCGAGCTGAGGTAGGCGGGGTAGCCGGCCTCGCCGGGCAGCTCGCCGAGGCGCCCGGAGACCTCGCGCAGCGCCTCGGCCCAGCGGCTCGTCGAGTCGGCCATCAGCGCGACGTGCCGGCCCTGGTCGCGGAAGTACTCGGCCACCGTGATCGCGGTGTAGATGCTCGCCTCGCGCGCCGCCACGGGCATGTTCGAGGTGTTGGCGATGATCACCGCGCGCTCCATGAGCGGGCGGCCGGTGCGGGGATCCTCGAGCTGCGGGAACTCGTCGAGCACTTCCGCCATCTCGTTGCCCCGCTCGCCGCAGCCGACGTAGACGATGACGTCCGCGTCGCACCACTTCGCGATTGCTTCCTGCAGGATCGTCTTGCCCGTGCCGAAGCCGCCGGGCAGCGCCGCGCGCCCACCGCGGGCGACCGGGAACAACGTGTCGAGGATGCGTTGTCCCGTGATCATGGGCGCATTTGGTGGCAGGCGCTCGCGACAGGGCCGCGGCGTTCGCACCGGCCACTGCTCCGACATCGCCAGCGCGTGGACATTGCCGCTCTCGTCCTCGAGCTCGCAGAGGGTCTGCTCGTCGGTGTACTCCCCGGCCGCGGCGATGCGGCGCACGGTGCCACTGACGCCGGGCGGCGGCAGGCAAGGGTGATCGCGCTTGCCGGTCACGAGGCCGAAGGGTTCGCCGGCGACGAGACGGGCGCCCGCTTCGACGGCCGGCTCGAAGGAGAACTGCAGGGTCTCGCAGCTCAGGGTGCCCGTGGTCAGCCGGAAGTCGTCCGCGCAATCGAGCGGCCGGAGCAGGCCGTCGAAGATCCGGCCCAGCAAGGCGGGCCCGAGCCGCACGGAGAGGGGCGAGCCCGTGCCCGTCACCCGGTCTCCCGGCTTGAGCCCGGTCGTGTCCTCGTAGACCTGCGCGACGAACTCGTCCCCGTTCAGCTGGATCACCTCGCCGAGCAGTCCCGCCTCGCCGACGGCCAGCGCCTCGTAGGAGTGGAACAGCGCCTCCGTGCGCGCCCGGATCACCGGCCCGGAGGCCCAGCGGATGACGGCCTCGCTCATTCGGCACTCTCCTCGTCGCCCAGCTCCGCGAGTAACGCCGCCTGCACGCGCATGCGGTCGGCGAGCAGGCCGTCGACCGTGCCGTCGTAGCAGGCGCCGTCGCGTGAGATGCGCAGGCCTGCCTGCGCCCCGCCGTCTTCGAAAATCTCGGCCGCTTCCCCGGCCAGCCGTGCAGCATCGTGTGCGAGCGTCTCGCGTTCGGCGGGCGAGGTACCCGGGGCCAGGTCGATGCGCCACCTGCCGCCGCCCAGCGCGGCGGCGGCGTCTTCGAGCACCTGCCGGCACCAGGCGGCCCGCGCCTCGTCGACCTGCCAGCGCTCCGCCAGGACGTCGGGCAGCAACTGGAGTCCGCGTGCGAGCTGCTCGGTGAGCTCCACGAACCGCCGATCGCGCTGCTTGGCGTCGACTTCGGCCTGCACGCGCCGGCAGTGCTCGCGCACGCGGAGGCGCTTTTCCGCGACCGCCTCCTTGACGCGCATCCGTGCCCGGTGGCGCGCCTCCTGCACGAGTCGCGACGAGCGTTCGGTCGCCTCTTCGCGCAGCCGCGTGCACGCCTGGTCGCACTCGGCCTGCATGCGCGAGAGCAGCGAGTGCACCTGGAGTTCGAGCACGTCGCTCATGCGATCTCCACGCCCAGCGCCCGGCGCATCTCCAGCTCGAGGTCCGGCGGGGGCTGGCGCGACAGGACGTCCTCGACGACGACGGTGAGCGGCCGGACCGAGCGCAGCGCCTCGTCGAGCAGGTCTGCGGAGACGGTCCGTGCGTGCGCAGCCGCGATCAGCACGAGCTCGGATTCCGCACGCGCCGTCTCGAGCGCTTCGCCCGCCTCCGAGGGCGGCACGATGAATACGGCGGCGCCCGCGAGCCTGAAGCCCGTCGCGCTGAGCTCGTCGCCGATGAACGCGACCGCCTGCATCTTCAGCCCACGCGGTTGAATATGAGGACGGCGACGATCAGCCCGTAGATCGCGATGCCCTCGGCCAGGCCGACCAGGATCAGCATGCGCCCGAACAGCTCGGGCTTCTCGGCCAGCGCGCCGACTGCCGCGGTGCCGACCTGCGCGACGGCATAGCCGGCAGCAAGCGCCGAGAGCGCCGCGGCAGCGGCGGCCGAGGCGAAGGCCCATCGCACGAGCTCGGGATCGGTCGCGGCGGCGCCCGGTTCGGCCGCGCCGGCCATGGGCGCGAGCAGCGCCATGATCGTGGCGCCGCCGGCGATCGCGCCGACCAGCAGGGCGGCGGCGATGACGGCTGCAGTCCATAGCTTCATGGTGGTCTCCTATCGATGGGTGGCTTCCCGCCCCCGCGGCGGCGGCAGCGACTTGAAGGGCCGACCCTCGCCGCGCAGGAAGCGGATGAAGAATTCGAACAGCACGAGGCGGGTGGTCTGGATCGAGACGACCAGTCCCTCGAGCGCCAGGATGAGCAGGTTGCCGACGACGAGGGCCACCGCGAAGCCGAAGGCCGACCCGGTGGCCTCCCCGACGCCGACCACGGCTGCGGAAAGTCCCGCGTGGGCCAGCGCGAACGCACCTACGCGCGCGAACGACACGGTGTTCACCACGAGCTGCAGCGTCGTCTCGATGAGCTCGGCGAGCGCCGCACCCACCGCCGCTGCGGAGCGCGCGACCAGTCCGGAGCCGGCCAGGAACCACAGCAGTCCGGCGAGCGCCACGAGTGCCGCCGCAGGCACGAAGGGCGAGGCCACCAGCCCGAGGTACATGACCAGCAGCCCGGCGCGGCTCTCGATCCAGGCGAGCCCGAGCCCGCTCCAGGCGTGCTCGAGCGCGTCCATCACCAGGCCGAGCGTGATCACCACCACGCCGATGCCGACGCTCACCGCGAGCAGGGTCAAGGGCTCGTTCAGCGGATGCAGCCAGAGCGCCGGAATGAGGTCCTCGCGCGCGAACACGCTGCCGAAGGCAAAGCCGAAGGCAATGGCCGAGAGGCCGCCGGGCACCAGCAGGCGCAGTGCCGGATAGCGCCGACGTAACGCCACGCCGGCCGAGAGCAGCACGACGCCCTGGCCGACGTCGCCGAACATGTACCCGAACAGCAGCGGCGCGATGACGGCCACGAGCGCGCTAGGGTCGGCCTCGGTGGCGCTCGGCGTGCCGAGCAGCCGCACGAACAGCTCGAAGGGCCGGGCCCAGCCCGGGTTCGCCAGCACGACCGGCGGGTCGAGCCCCGACGGCGGCTCGGGAAAGTGCAGAAGCCCGGGCAGCCCGGCCGCGGCGAGCGCCTCCTCGATGCGCCGGCCCTCCGCATCGCTGGTCCAGCCCGTGACCCAGGCGAAGTGCTCGGTCGCCGGCAGCTTCGGCACGTTGGCGACCAGCCAGTCGAGGAAGGTGAAGTGCGCCAGGATCCCGGCGAGGCCGTGGCGCTCGCCGAGCGCGTCGAGCCCGGCGCGCTCGGCGGCGAGCGCCTCGTCGATGGCGCTCACACGCTCGCGCAGCTCGGTCACGGCGGCACCGCCGTCGGCGGGCAGGTCGCGGGGCAGTGCGACGGGACGGGCACGCGCGGCCTGCAGCTGCGCATCCATCGGCTCGAGCTCCTCCGACGGCCCGAGCGCGAGCAGGTAGCGCGAGTGGCCGGCCTGCACGGTGGCGTGCAGCACGCCCGGGGGAACCGCGAGCGGCGGCACCTGCTCGGGCAGCGCGAACAGGCGCGCCTGCAACGTCGGTCCGCAGCCCGACAGCAGCGAGAGATCGGGCAGACCGTCGACGGCGCTCCCGAAGATCGCCTCGACCTCGGCGAGTGCCGCCTTCTCGCCCGCGAGCTGCTGCAGCCGCTCGATGCAGGGATCCGCCTCGGCGGCCCAGGCCTCCAGGCGCTCGAGGTCCGCCTGCACCCGGTCGACGGATCGCTCCTCGAAGGACTTCGCTTCGATCCGCACTTCCGGCCAGTACGCGCGGTAGCGTCGCTCGAGCTGTGCGTAGTCCTCGATGACCCTGGCGTAGTCGGGCAGCGCCACGCCGGTCTCGAGGCCCGAGTAGGCCTCGAGCTGCACGGCATCCGTATCGGCCAGGCACCCGAGCACGCCGCCCAGGTGCTCCCGATCGGTGAGCAGCTCGAACCAGCGTGCTGCGGCGGGCCTCAGTCTCATGCGGCCTCCGCGGCGCCGAACAGCCGCGCGCCGACGAGCGCCGCACGCAGCCGGAGGTGGTCCAGCCAGAGCAGGACCAGCAGGCAAACGCCCGCGACCGGCGAGCAGACGTGGCGACGGAACAGTCGCAGCGTATCCGTTGCAGCTGCATCCACGAGTGCGTCGAATGCAGGTCCGGCGCCGCCTCCGACGCCGGGCAGCAGGCATCCGATCGACTGGTCGAGGCGTCGGAGCGCGCGTGTATCGATCGCAGGCCATCGGTCCCGCCAAAGCCGGTGCCACGCGGAGGCGAGGTCGTCACCCGAAGCAAATGCCGGCGCGAGGGGCGCCAGTCCCGACTCACCGAGGCGGGCCGCGCGCTCCTCCGGGTCCGTGGCCGCCGCGATCGGTCCCAGCACCGGGTCCTCGTCCATCCACGGCTGCGAAGGCTTGTCCTGCGCGAGCCAGGCGAGCGCGGGCAGCAGCGGCAGCCACTGCAGCCAGCGCATCGCCTCGTGCGAGGAGGCCGGGTACCAGGAAGCGACCTCCTCGCAGGCCTCGGCCCAGTGGTGCCTCAGGCGAGCCTCGAGCGCATGCACGCCGACATCGCCGGCCAGGGCGGAGACGGCCTCGGCCAGTGCGCTCGCGCGCACCCGGTCGACGAGGTGGGGAAACTCTCGTCCTGCTTCCAGCTCGCGCCAGAAAGGCTCGGAGGGCCGGTCGCCGAGCCGCGCCTGCACCCGTGCCTGCGCATAGCCGATGCGAGCGGCGTCATGCATCGCCGCCCCCGGTCATGCGTCGCGTCAACCGCTCGACGGCCGCGGGCAGCGGATCGGTCGCGGGATCGGCCTCGCGTCTTGCCGCTTCTGAGGTGATCTGCAGCGCACGCGCGGCGGCCAGTCGCTCCGTACGGGCATGCACTTCGCGCGCGATCCGCTCGGCGTGCTCCAGGATCTCGCGCGCCCGGCGCCGTCCGGACTCCTGGATCCGCTCCGCCTCCAGCCGGCAGGACTCGAGCGCCTCGGCCGCCTCGCGCTCGGCGGTGAGCACGCGGTTCATGGCGGCAGCGACGTCGCTCGCGCCACCCTGACCGCGCCGCCGATCGTCTTTTCGTTCTGGCATGGCTGAGACAGCCGCGCGGCGCCCCGATGCGCCGCGCTACCGCTATGTTCCGCGGGAAAAAATCCCCGGAAAACCGGGGATTTACCTACGAAGAGGACGCATTCGGCGGAACCGGGTGACCGCCGGCGGTCAGGGCGCGTCCGGCTTGCGGGGAGCGAGGTACAGACGATCGTCGAAGCTCGCCACCCACTGCGGCCGGTAGACCACGGCAGTGGCCAGGACGATGCCGTTCAGGAACGGCTCGCCGAAGCTCATCAGCGGCAGGAACACCAGCCACTCGTCGGCAAGCTGCGCGGCCGGCAAGGCTCCGGCGGCCGCGAGCAACAGCAGGCGCGCCGCGCCGGCGAGGTTGAACGCGAGCATGGAGCCGAAGAAGACGGTCACGAAGAAATACACGAAGTAGTTGAGCGGCAGGCGCCGCTGCACCAGCCGGTGCAGCCAGCCCACGAAGAAGACCGGCACGGCCCCCTCGGCGAGCAGGTACATGCCCCAGGCCTGCCAGTAGGAAGGCTCCATCACGCACAGCACCGTGAGCACGATCGCGATGCCGACGATCGCGAGCTGCCAGCCGTGCATCAGCGTCAGCGCAGTGGCCAGCAGGAAGTGGAACGACAGCCCCGGCGTCAGTCCCGCCTGCATGGCCCAGACGGCCAGCGCCAGGACCACGGAACCGAGCCAGACGTGCTGGCGCTCCGGATCGCCGAGCCAGCTGCGCCAGGGTGCGCTTGCGATGGCCCAGACCAGGATCGCGAGGGACGGAAGCCAGGTGGCGAACCGCCAGCCCGCGCCGAGCAGGGGAGCATCCATGACCGCAGCCTAACTCCCATCGGGCAGGTCGTGCATCATGCCGGCATTCTTGGGCGGCGATGGGCAGGCAGATGGCGCAATTCGATGCGAAGTACTACCGGCGGTTCTACGGCAACCCGACGACGCGGGCCGCAAGCCGGGCCGACATCGCCAAGCTCGCCGACTTCATCTGCGCCTACACGGCCTACCTCGGATTTCGAGTGACCCGGGTGCTCGACGCCGGGTGCGGCCTGGGCCACACGAGGGAGTCCGTGCAGCGCT
This sequence comes from Gammaproteobacteria bacterium SG8_30, assembly GCA_001303245.1. Lineage (GTDB taxonomy): Bacteria > Pseudomonadota > Gammaproteobacteria > Steroidobacterales > Steroidobacteraceae > SG8-30. Next base: position 26,604 of record LJNS01000003.1, on the reverse strand, counting down.
TCTTTCCGGCGGCGAAGTGGATCGGCCTCGAGGCCAGCGAGTACATGGCGCACCGGCAGGGCTTCGTGCACTCGACGCTGGAGGACTACCGGGCCAGGGCGCCATTCGACCTGATCATCTGCAACGACGTGCTCCAGTACGCGGACGACCGGGCTGCGCGACGTGCCCTCGCCAACCTCGGCCGCCTGAGCCGCGGCGCGCTGTACTTCAGGGCGATGACGACGGGAGACTGGAAGTCGATCGTCGACCGCAAGAGGAGCGACGGCGACGTGCACCACCGGCCGGTGGAATGGTACCTGGGCAGGTTGGCGAGGCATTTCCGGCCGCTCGGCGGCGGCCTGCTGGCCCGGCGTGGCTGCGAGCCCCTGCTGTGGGAGCTCGAGCGGCCGTGGCCGCCGAGCGGGGCATAGCGCCGCGACGTGTGCGGGCCCGGCTTGGTCATAACCTTATGATTAGCATGAGTTTACAGTCGATCTCGCCGCGCTGGCGCGTGCCGGGCGCAGTCTCGACACGGGCCGCGCGCCGGCGCGGGCGGCAGCATTGCCTGGCCTGCCGGCCCCTCCGCCGATGGCCAGGGGCCGCCTGCGCCACTTGACGTAGCGAGGCGGCGCTGGCAAAAACCTCCGGATACTTTCGAACGGCGGGGGCCGCCACGCTCCCGCCTTTTGATTGAGCGTAGTAAAGACATGGGGAGCGACCCGATATGAGCATTGTGAGTGGAGCCCGCGCCGGCATTGCCGCGGCAGCCTTTGCCGCGCTCGTCGCGCTGGCAGGCTGCGGCGGGAGCGCGAACGACGCGCTGCCGCTGATCCGCGCGAACGTGAAGGTCAAGACGGTGTCCATGGGCGGTGTCTGCGACACGGTGCCCGTGAGGATCACTCCGAAGGAGCTGCGCGGCGAGGCCAACAAGTACGCCAACAACCGGATGATGGTCACCGAAGTCCCGATGACCGGGCCGACGGACGAGAACGGCGCGCCGATGTGCAACGGCAATGCCGAGACGCTGCCGCTGGCGCCGGGCGTATGGGAGTTCAGCGCGCCGCTGCGCTCGGGCACCTACAAGTGCGAGCGCGACATCCAGGCGGACGGCGACCTGCTCGTCGACTTCGTGGACGGCTACGACGGCTGCAGCGGCGTGCCGCCGGAGCCGGTCGAGGAAATGCCGGTCATGGAGGAGTCGGCGGAAGGCGGCGACGGCGAGGAGCCCGCGGAAGGCGAGGCGCCGGCGCAAGAGTGATGCCTGTCGGTTCCTGAGATCCGGGCCGGCACGGGGGACCGTGCCGGCCTTCCTTTTTCTTTCGATGGCCGACACGCTCCCAGCCTGGCTGCCCGTTCTGTTCGGAGCCGCCGGGCGAGTGGCCCCGGAAGCGGCCGGCCGCGCAGCCGCCGCCCTGCTCACGCGCCCCGGCGGCCGCAATCCGCCGCAGCCGTGGGAACTCGAGCCCGATGCACTCGCGCCGAGCGCCGTCGTGCTCGGCTGCGGGCTGCGGGCGCTGGCCTGGGGCCGGGAGGGTCCCCTCGTGCTGGCACAGCACGGCTGGCGCGGGAGACCGACGCAGTTCCGGCGGCTGGCCGCCGCACTCGTGCCGCGCGGGTACCGGCTGGTCGCGATCGACGGTCCCGGGCACGGAGTGTCGCCAGGGCGGTCTGCGACGCCCCGACGGTTCGCCGACGCCATGCTGGCGGCGGCCGATGAACTCGGCGGGGCCGAGGCGCTCGTCGGGCATTCGCTGGGCGGCGCCGCGACCGCCATCGCAGTGCAGCTCGGGCTGCCGGCACGACGCCTGGTCGTGATGTCCGGCCCCTCGCGCGCGAGCAGGATGGTGAGCGGCTACGCCGACCAGCTGCGCCTGCCGGCCGCGGCCCGGGCCGCGTTCGATCGCTGGTTCGACCAGCATGCGGGCAGGCCGGTGGCGGAACTGGACCTCGTGTCGATCCGACTGTCGGGAACCACCGAGGCGCTCGTCGTGCACGACCTCGGCGATGAGGTCATTCCGGTGGACGAGGCCCGGCTGCTGGAAAGGGCCTGGCCTTCGGCCCGCTTCCTGTACACGCAGGGCCTCGGCCATCGCGAGCTCCTGGCCGACGCGGCGGTGGTCGAGAGCGTCGTGGACTTCCTGGCCGGCGGGCGCGTCGGGCGCAGCGCGGCTCAGGAGCCGGGGACGACGAGGCCCGTGGAGTGAACCCGATCTGGCGCCTGACCGGCATGGCCGGCGGGGCCCAGCACCGAGCGGTAGCCGGCTTCGCAGTCGGCGCAGCGACCCCTCGCGGAGCACCAACGCAGCGAGGCGCCGTTGACCCGCCCCCAGAACAGCCCAAGTGGATCCGCGTCCACCTCGGCGAGCAGCCGCACGAAGGCGCGCTCGCGCAGGGCCGGATAGGGACGCCAGCGCGTGGGCTCGCCGCGGTTGTAGGCGAGCCGCCAGCTGCCGTCCGTGGGCCGGTAGCTGAAGCGCGCGGCGTCGACGGCCCGCGAGGTTCCCGGGATCCCGAACATCGGCTTGACCTCGTGGAGAACCACGTGGCGCCCCTCGATCCGGTAGCCGAGCCTCACCTGGCGCTCGAAGCTCGGCGGGCAGATCCGGGCGCAATAGCGCGCCAGCAGGCGCTCGACGAGGTGCCGCGTGTGAACCGGCAGGCTCATGGCGAAGACTGTATCGCAGCCGGCCGCTTGCGGGCAGCGCGGATGGCCTGCGGCCGTCCCCGCGGCAGCATCCAGGGATCGACCCTGTGACGGAGGCTCGAGCGATGGGCAAGGGGCTGGTGCTGGTGGTCTTGGCTTGGCTCGCGTCGACCCCGTGTGCCGGCGCCGGAGAGCCGGGACCGGAAGGCTGGATCAGGGAGAGCAGGCTGGCCGCCCAGGGCCTCGGGGGCGCGTTGATGCGCGAGCTTTCGGCGGCCCTCGCGGTCTCGCCGCTCGAGGCCATCTCGGTCTGCAGCGCACGCGCGCCGGCCATCGCCGCGGAACAGTCGGCACGACTCGGCGCGAAGGTCGGGCGGACCGCCCTCAGGGTCCGCAACCCGGCCAATGCGCCCGCGCCCTGGCAGCGCGAGGCGCTCGAGGACTTCGCGCGGCAGCTCGAGGCGGGCGCGGACGCAGCCGGCCTCGAGTACGCTCTGGAGGTGGTCGTGGACGGGGCCACGGAGCGCCGTTGGATGAAGCCGATCATGACGGCGCCCCTGTGCCTGACCTGCCACGGGGACGCCCTGGATCCGGAACTCGCGGCGGTCATCGCAGAGCGATATCCGGCGGATCGCGCGACCGGATTCACCCCGGGCGAGCTGCGCGGCGCATTCTACGTCGTGTGGCACGAAACGGTTCGGGAGTGAGCTGCCCCGCGCCGCGGAAGCCGCCCGCCCGGCCGCGTGGCAGCAGCGCGGCAGCCGGGCCATGACGTCGCTCATGCTCGATCCCCCTCCCCAGGCCGGCGGTCGCAACCGGCGCCTCCTGCGGGTCCTGCCGGCGGCGGTCTCGCTGGCGATCATCGCCGTCGCGGGCACCGTGCTCTGGCGGGCGCTCGGCTCGATCGAGTTTGCGGACGTGGCCAGGCGTTTCGAGGCGATTCCTGCGGTGAGCATCACGCTGGCGGTGCTCCTCACCGGGACCGCGTGCCTCGCGGTCGCGGCCTACGAGGTCGCCATGCTGCGGCACCTGAAGTCCGGACTGCCCGACCGGCTCGCGGCCCTCACGGCGTTCACGGCGTTTCCCATCGGCCACGCGGTCGGCTTCGGCGCCCTGTCGGGAGGTGCCGTGCGCTACCGGATCTACTCGTCCGCCGGCCTGTCCGCCTTCAGCATCGGCAAGGTGGTGGTACTGTCGGTCTTTCCTTTCGCGATGGGACTCGGCCTGCTGTGCGGTCTCGCCTTTCTGGCGCGCAGCGCGGACGGAGGGCGGCTGCTTTCGCTCGACGCCCGCTGGGTGATGCTGATCGGCGGTGCGCTCATCCTCCTGCACGCCGCCTACGGGGCGGCGGTGCTGCGCGCAAGCGGGCCCGTTGTGCTGCGCGGATTCGAGTTCGAGCTGCCGACTCCGCGCCTGACGGCGATCCAGTACGTGCTCGGGCTCGTCGAGGTGCTCGCCGCCGTCGGCGTCCTGTACGTGCTGCTGCCGGAGTCCGCCGGCACGTCGTTCCTGCCCTTCGCTGCAGCCTACGTCATCGCCATCGTCGCGGGGCTGTTGTCGAGCGTGCCCGCCGGGCTCGGCGTGTTCGAGTCCATGCTGCTCCTGATGCTGCGCGATCTCGACCCGGAAGCCCTGCTCGGCTCGGTGCTGGCCTACCGGCTGATCTACGAGCTGGTGCCGTTCACGCTCGCCATCGCACTGCTGCTCGGCTGGGAAGGGTGGTCACGTCGCCACCTGCTCGGGCTCGGCCGGTCCTGACGCGGGGCGCTCAGCCGGGCGGTGCCACCGGCGCGATGGAGATGTGCAGGCGGCCGTAGGGCGAGGGAGCAACCACGCCGTTGCCCCGCCGGTCGAGCCAGTCGAGCGTCGGCCCGGTCAGCACGTCGCCGTCGCGGCGCTCGTCCGGCGGAGCGCCGAGCAGTACCGCGGGCGTGAAGACCACGAGGTAGCGCTCGCGCATCTGCCCCGGATCGAACGGAGCGGTGATCGAGAGCCCGCTCTCCCCGCCGGGGGTGGCCAGGGCGATGTCGAGGGAGAGGTTGTCGAGATTGGACACGCGGGTGACGATGAAGGCGTCGTCCATCATCGCCAGCACGGGGTAGAAGATGCTCCCTGCAGGTGGCGCCGGCCCGTCGAAATAGCTCTTGATCCGGACACGATAAGGCTGGTCCGTGTCGGGAAGCCGGAAGGCCGCAAACGGGCTGAGGCCGCTCTGGAACTCGAACGCCGGGTTGGCGCTGCCGATGACGAAGTCGAGGCTGCCGCTCGCCGGCAGTTCGGCGTAGGGGAACTCCGCCGGGTCGTCGCAGCAGGACCCTTCCCGCGCATAGGCGGCGAGTCGCTGCTCCATTTCTCCCGGGTAGGGGGCGGAGACGGTGGCGCAGCCTGCCACCAGGCAGGCGGAACAGATAAGAGGCCAGGTCAAGTGCCGCATCGGGCCTGATGCCTTCCGGATTGAGCGCTGCAGGCTAACACGTTCGCCGGGGGCCGCGCCGTGAAGGCGGCATGCATCGGCTCCCTGCGGGCGGAAGCGGGGCCGAATACAATCCGCCTGTCGTGATCACCGCGCTCCCCAGATCATCATGAGCGGCCGAAAGATCGCAGTCATCGGCGCGGGCCTCGCCGGCCTGTCCTGTGCGGCGCGCCTTTCGGCCGCGGGCCACACCGTGGCCGTGCTGGACAAGGGCAGGTCGGTCGGCGGGCGCATGGCTACCCGGCGCGAAGAAGCCTGCTCCTGGGACCACGGCGCGCAGTACTTCACGCGGCGTGACCCAGCATTCGTTGCCCTCGTCGAGCGAGCCGCCGCGGCCGGGCACGCGGCGCGGTGGATGCCGCGCTGGCCCGGTGGCGAGCAGGAATCGTCGGAGCTGTGGGTGGGCACGCCCGGGCAGTCCGCGCTCCCGCGGTTCCTCGCCACGGGGCTGGACGTGCGCGCGGGTACGCGCATCGTGGCGCTGCGGCGCGAGCGGAGCACCTGGGTGCTGGAGGACGACCGGGCCGGCAGGCACGGCCCCTTCGACTTCCTCGTGAGCGCCGTGCCGGCACCCCAGGCGGCAGCGCTCGCGGCCGGCCACAGCACGCTGGCACCGAAGATCGCGGCCGTGCCGATGGCCCCGTGCTGGGCAGTGCTCGTGGCCTTCGACCGGCCCCTCGCCATCCCGCTCGACGCCGACTGGCAGGACGACGCGGTATTGCCGTGGATCGCGCGCAACGGCTCCAAGCCGCAACGCCGGGGGCTCGAGGCCTGGGTCCTGCATGCCTCAGCCGCGTGGTCGCGGGAGCACCTGGAGGATCCCCCCGCCAACGTACGGGATCGGCTGCTGGACGCGTTTGCCGGCCGGCTGGGTGTGGCGGGCCTTCCGCCCATGTCGGCGGCGGCTGCGCACCGCTGGCGTCACGCGCGGGTCGAGGCCCCCTTGGGCGAGCCGTTCCTCGTGGACGCGGCGGCCGGGATCGGGTTCTGTGGCGACTGGTGCCTGGACGCGCGCGTGGAGGCGGCCTACCTGTCCGGCGATGGGCTCGGTGCGCACCTCGCCGCGAGCCTCGAGCGCGCATGACCAAGGTTGATGAGCTGTTGCGCGTCATCGCGGACCTGGGCGGCCGTCGTCCGGCGGCGACGCAGCCGCCTGCTCTCGACGCGCTGTTCGCGGAGCTGCGCGCCGCTGCACGGCCACGGCCACCGCAGGAGATCGAGGATGCGATCTGGAGGCTCTGGTCCGCGCATCCGGACCCGGTCATGGCGCGACGCCTCGAGCTCGCCACGACGGCGATCGGGCGCGGCGAGTATGGTCGCGCCGAGCGCTTGCTCGGTCCACTCATCGCCGAGTTTCCCGACTGGGCCGAGGCCTGGAACCAGCGGGCGACGCTCAGGTATCTGGACGGCCGGGACGAGGAGAGCATCGGGGACATCGGCAGGACGCTCGAACTGGAGCCGAGGCACTTCGGCGCGCTCTGCGGCTTCGCACAGATCTGTCTGCGCCGGGGCGAGCACGCGGCGGCGCTCGTGGCCTTCGAGGCCGCGCTCGCCATCCACCCGCACCTCGCCGGGGTCGGCGCTGCGGTCGAAGAGCTGCGTGGTACCCTCGCCGCGGCCCTGCACTGAATGCGTCCGCCCCGCAGGACTCGCGCGATGACCCGCCACGTGCCCGTGCCCGCCCCGCCCGCCGCAGCGCCACGGCGATACGAGCTGCACTCTCCGCTCGGGACGCGCGCCGACGAGTACTACTGGCTGCGGGACGACAGCCGTGCGGACCCGGCGGTACGCGCGCACCTCGAGGCCGAGAACGCCTATACCGCTGCGATGCTCGAGTCGCTGCGCCCGCTCGAGGACGAGATCTACGCGGAGATCGTGGGCCGCATCAAGCAGGACGATGCAAGCGTCCCGTACCGCAAGCGGGGCTTCTGGTACTACACCCGCTACGACAGCGGGCTCGAGTACCCCCTTTATTGCCGTCGCCCCGGCAGCCCCGAGGGGCCGGAACAGGTGATGCTCGACGGCAACGCCATGGCTGCCGGGTCGGAGTTCTTCCAGGTGGGCGGCATCGCGATCGCGCGCGACGACCGCATGCTCGCATTCACGGAGGACCGGGTCGGGCGGCGCCAGTACACCCTGCGCTTCCGCGACCTAGCGACCGGCGAGTTCCTCGAGGACGCGGTGCCGAACGTCGAGGCCGGCGTGGTGTGGCTCGCCGACGCGTGCGCCGTGCTGTACGTCGAAAAGCATCCGGAGACACTGCTCGGTTACCGGGTCCGCTGCCACCGGCTGGGCACGGCCGTCGCCGAGGACGCGCTGGTCTACGAGCTCGACGACCCGAGCCTGTTCACGTCGGTGGATCACACCAAGGACGAGAAGTACCTGCTCATCGTCGCAGGCGGGCACGACGCGACCGAGGTGCGCTACGCCGAGGCGACCGCGCCCGTCCCGCGGTTCACGCTCATGCTGCCGAAGGAGGATGGGCACGAGTACTACCCGGAGCACCTGGACGGCCGCTGGATCATGCGCAGCAACTGGCAAGCGCCCAACTTCCGTCTGGTCGAAGTGCCGGTCGGCCGGGAAGCCGATCGCGACGCCTGGCGCGACCTCGTGCCGCACCGTGACGATGCGTCCCTCGAGGACTTCGACGTCTTCGAGCGCTTCCTCGCGATCAACGAGCGTTCGGGCGGCCTGCTGCGAATGCGGATCCGCCCTTGGCGTGGCGGGCCGGACGTGTTCATCGACTCCGACGAGCCGGCGTTCACGATGGGGCTCGGCGCGAACCTGGAGATGGCGGCCGGCGAGGTCCGTTACACCTACACCTCGCCGACGACGCCGCCGTCGACGTACGACTACGACGTAGAGAGCGGCGCGCGGACGCTGCTCAAGCGGGAGCCCGTGCTCGGGGACTTCGACCCGGGTCGCTACGCCACGGAGTACCGCTGGGCGCCGGCGCGCGACGGTGCGCGCGTCCCGGTGACGCTCGTGTATCGCCGCGACTTCCCGCCCTCGCCGGGGTCGCCGCTGCTGCAGTACGGTTACGGTGCCTACGGGCTGTCGATGGATCCCGAGTTCTCCCTCGCGAGGCTGTCCCTGCTCGACCGGGGCTTCGTCTTCGCCATCGCCCACGTCCGTGGAGGGCAGGAGATGGGCCGGGCGTGGTACGACGCGGGCAAGCTGCTCGCCAAGAAGAACACCTTCAACGACTTCATCGACGTCACCCGCCACCTCGTCGCCGCCGGCTGCGTCGACCCGGCGAGGGTATTCGCCACCGGGGGCAGCGCCGGCGGCCTGCTGATGGGCGCCATCGCCAACGTTGCGCCGGAGCTGTACCGCGGCATCGTCACGCAGGTGCCTTTCGTCGACGTCCTCACCACGATGCTCGACGAGGGACTGCCGCTCACGACCAACGAGTACGTCGAGTGGGGCGACCCGCGCATCCCCGAGTACCACGACTACATGCTCTCCTACTCGCCCTACGACAACGTGCGGGCACAGGAGTACCCGGCCATGCTGGTGACGACGGGCTTCTGGGACAGCCAGGTGCAGTACTTCGAGCCCGCGAAGTGGGTCGCGCGGCTCCGGCGCCTCAAGACCGACGACCATCCCGTGCTGCTGCGAATCAACATGGAGGCCGGGCACGGCGGGAAGTCGGGCCGGTTCCGTCGCTATCGCGAGATCGCGGAGGAGTTCGCGTTCCTGCTGGGACTTGCCGGCCTCGCCGGGCAAGCGGGGCGCGTCGGCCCGTGACACCGTCCGAGGTGGCGGCGCCGGGCCGGATCACGGCGCTCCTCGGGCGACTCGTCAGCGTGCGTTCGGCCGAGGTCGCCGCGCTGCTCGCCGCCTTCGGCTACAACTTCCTGCTGTTCGGCGCCTACTACATCCTCAGGCCGCTGCGCGACAGCATGGGTATCACCGCGGGCGTGCGCTCGCTCGACGAGCTGTTCTGGTTCACCTTCCTCGGCATGCTGCTGGCGATGCCGCTGTTCGGTTGGATCTCCGGCCGCTATCGGCGCGCCGTGTTCCTGCCCTGGACCTACGGCTTCTTCATCCTGAACCTGCTTGCCTTCTGGATGGCGTTCACAGCGCTCGCGGACGACACCTGGACCGCCCGCGTCTTCTTCGTCTGGCTCAGCGTGTTCAACTTGTTCGTGGTGTCGGTCTTCTGGAGCTTCATGGCCGACCTCTTCGACCGCGACCAGGCCAAGCGCATGTTCGGCTTCATCGCGGGCGGTGCCAGTACCGGCGCGATCACGGGATCCGGCACGACGGCCTTCTTCGCCGAGGCAGTCGGCGACGTGAACCTGCTGCTGGTTTCCTCCGCGCTGCTCGCGTTGACCCTCGTGCCGATGCGTTTCCTGATGGGCTGGAGCCTGCGCCACCGCGGGTCCGGTGACCGGCCGGAGGACAGGCCGATCGGGGGCAATCCGTTCGGCGGCGCCGTGCTGGTCGCGCGCTCGGGCTACCTGGTCGGCATTGCCGTGTTCGTGTTCCTGATGGTCACCGTGTCGACCTTCCTGTACCTGCAGCAGGCCGAACTGCTGGCGCGGTTCTACCCGGACGGCAGCGCCCGCACGGCCTTCCTGGGACGGATCGACCTCGCGGTGAACCTGCTGTCCGTCGGCTTGCAGCTGCTTGCCGTGGGCCGGCTGACCTCGCGCTTCGGCGTGACGCCGATGCTGGCGTCCATCCCGGCGATGCTCACCGCGGGGTTCATCCTGCTCGCCGTTCAGCCCGCGCTGGCGACGCTGGTGGCCGTGATGATCGCGCGGCGCGTCGGGCAATACGCGATCACGCGACCCTGCCGGGAGATGCTCTTCACGACGGTGAACCGCGAGACCAAGTACAAGGCCAAGAACTTCATCGACACGGTGGTCTATCGTGGCGGCGACGCGCTCTCCGCGTCGGCCCACGAGGCCGTCATCAGGACCCTTGCGCTCGGCCTTTCGGGCATCGCCTGGCTGGGGGCCGGCGTGGCCGCGGTCGCGATCGCCGTGGCCGTCGCGCTCGGCCGCAGCCACGAGCGGGCCTCCCCTGCGGCGACCGCCGCGCGCTGAGCGGGCGTCGCTTCAGCGACCCGACATCTGAAAGCGCAGGCGCGCCTCGACACGCTGGTCGACGGCCTCGCCGGCGACGACGTGGGGCTCGTAGCGCCACCGGGCCACGGCGTCGAGCACGCTCTGCTCGAAGTAGCCCTCGGGGCTGGAGGCGACGACCTGCGCGTTCCGCGTCGTGCCGTCCTTGAGCACGGTGAACTGCACCTCGACCCAGCCCTCGATGCCACGAGAGGCGGCCCGCGCCGGGTAGTCGGCTGGCGTGCGTTCGATGCGCCGCAGGCTGCTCTCGGGCAGCACCGAGCCCGCGGCGTCCTGCCGCGCGCGGGCGCCGTCGATTTGCGACCGGATGGGGGCAACCCTGCCGGCCGCGGCGCCGGCCGCTTCCGCGGCGGCGAGCCGGGCCGCGGCCTCCTGGAGCCGGCCCGCGGCTGCCAGACCACCAGCTTCCGCCAGCAGCCGGTCCGCGAGGAGAGCCTGGGTCTCGGCGAGGCCGGGATGGTCCGGCGCAGCGGCTCGCAGCAGGTCGAGATAGTGAATGGCCGAGTCGGCACTTGGTCCCAGCAGCTGACCCTGGGCGATCCGCTGGTTGGCGAGGCTGAGCAGCCGGGAGTGGTCCTCGCGCACGCTCGCAATGCGCTGCGACTCGATCTCCGCACGCAGTCGGGCGACCGCCTTGCCGTCCACGCCGAGGGCGTCGGCGCGATCTATCCACGTCATGGCTGTCCGCGTATCGCCCTCGACGATGGCCTGACTCGCGACAAGCAGCATCCTGCCCGAGAGCGCGTTGAGCGCCTGGCGGACGCCCGGGTCGTCGGGTCGGGAGCGGCGCGCGGCCAGTACGTAGGCCTCTGCGCTGCTGGCCCCGCCGACGAGCCTCCCCTCGCGCATGCTCGCATCGGCGAGGGTCAGCAGCCGCGCCACCTCTGCACCGACTGCGCGCTCGGCCTCGTCGATCGCGCCCGAGGCGCGGCGCTCGCTGGCCACCCCGGCCTCGCGCGCCAGCGCCAGCCGGGCGGAGTAGGAGTCGAGCAGGGGATTGTCCGGGGCGGCGCTTCGCGCGGCGTCGAGTGCCGCGGCGGCGGCGGCCAGATCTCCTGCGGCCAGGGCCTGCTCGACGTTCGCCAGCAACTGCCCCGCGGCCAGTGCGAGCCCGGTCTTGGCCGGCTCGTTGCCGGGATCCTCGAGCAGCACCCGGCGATACAGCTCGACCGCGTTCTCTCCCTCTGGCTCGACCAGCCGACCCTGGGAGAGCGCGATGCCCGCCAGGCTCAGCAGGCGTGCCACGTTCGCGTCCGTGCGGGCGGCAGCAGCTGCCGCGGACGCCGTGGCATCGGCCGATGCGGCAGGGCGCGGCGGTGGCGAGGGCAGGCTCGGCAGCTCGATGTACTGCCACGGCCTGCGCTCCACGAGTTCCACGGCGCCGGCGATCAGCAGGCCCACGAGACCGATGGCGGCGGCGGTGGCGAGGAGGCGACGCAACAATGCCGGATCGAGTCGGATACGCGGCCTGCTGGGTACCGGGATCACGGGCGATTCAGGCGGGGCGACGAACGCCGGCACGACCGGCTGGTCCGTGAGCCGCCTCTCCGCCGCCTCGATGAACGTGCGGATGCGTTCGGACGAGACCGGTTTGTGCAGGAAGCGGTAGACGGCGCCGCTCGATATCAGCGCGCCGATCATCGCCTCGTCGTCGCGACGCCCGGTCACGATGACGGGCAGGTCCGGGAACTGCGCGTGCAGCTGGGCGACGAGGGTCGGGGTCTCGCTCGGGCCGAGCGCGCAGTCGACGAGCATGATGCTGTTCTGCGAGGCGACCAGCAGGTCCGCTGCGTGAATCGCGCTCTCGGCCCGCCAGATCCGCTGCCGACCCTCGAGGGTGCTCTTCAGCATCTCGATCAGGGCGCTGTCCTCGGCGAGGACGATGAGGTTCGTCAGGACGGCGGTGCGTGCCGTCTCGGTTGCCGGTGAATCAGTCGCGAGTGACCGCTCGTCGACCTTGATTGCGCGTTTAGCCACGTGGTTGTTGCCGTCTCGCTGGCTGGGTCGCCAGCGCAACGGGCGTCCACCTAGTGGACGCCGCGCGCGGGCAGGTTCACGCGTGGATTCTTCGCCATCCGCCGCCGTGGCGGACGAGACACAGGTCTCGGTTCGTGCCCCCAGGCTGTGACGCCGTTCAGATTCTGGTGGGTTTTCACAGCCTTAGGATGCATGCCAAGAGACCTCTCGCGATGCCTGGAGGAGCTGTTGCAAGGGCGCCGCAGCGAGGTCCGTCGACGGCGTGTTGCGGTCCTTATGTCAAACTCGACAAGTCCTCGAAGGCAGGCGTAAGGTGGCCTGCGCCGAAGAGAGCCGTGTTTCCCGCTCCGGCCGGACGCAGCGCCGGCCGACGTGCCCGCGAACGACGACATGAGAGGACGCACATGGTTGCTCACAGCTCCGGCCCCCGTGAAGTCGCCTTCGTCTCGAGCCTGCCCCAGGCACACCACCTGCGTCTCGAGTCGCTGCTGTTCTTCAACCGTCGGCAGGACAAGGTACGGCCGGGCATCGAGCTCGCGATCGACCGCTACGGGCCGCCGGAGATCGTCTCGGATGCCCACGGCCTGAAGGTGAGGGTGGCGGGGCCGGTCGAGGTCCAGTGCCTGTTCGCCATCGAGAAACGGGGCGAGACCTCGCGTCCCGTGGGGCTCGTGCTGTACACGCGCGACAGTTTCGAGCGGATCACGATCATGCACCTCGTGGTCGCCGAGGACTACGCAGCCGGCGGGCCCTTCGCGGACCAGCACTTGCTCCTGCGCCTAGTCCAGGCGGTTCGCCGGGTCGCCCGGCGGACCTCCGGGATCCGCCAGGTCGAGGTCCTCTACGCGCAGAGCCGTCCGCGCAACGTAGCCGCCGTGGCCTAGGTCCGCCGCCGGCCCGTCATTGCCGGACGAACGCCTCGGCCTCGATCTCCACGAGCATCGCCGGGTCGGCCAGCGCGCCGACTTCCACCATGGTCGCTGCGGGGCGCACGTCGCCGAAGAACTCGGCGTGTACCCGTCCTACGGCGTCCTGGTCGTCCATCCGCGTCACGTACATGCGCGTCCGTACCACGTCCCCGAACGCAGCACCCGCCCGTTCGAGCGCCGCGCCGATGTTGCGCAGGGCCTGTCGCGCCTGCGCGGCCGCGTCCCCGCGGCCCACGATGCGGCCGTCCTCGCCGGTCGCCGTCGTGCCTGCCACCCACACGTGGGGGCCGACCCGGACTGCACGGGAATAGCCGACCCGGCTTTCCCAGGGCGAATTGCCCGACAGATTCTGCCTGTGCACGTAAGGTGTCTCCGTCAGCCGTATCCGAGCGGCTACCATAGGCCGATTCCCGTATCGCCGCACGGCGACGCCGGGGCGGCAGCCAGCCAGGAGGCGTCAACATGCTCGAGGTGATCCGTGCAGCCACCTTGCCGATCGCGATCACCGAGATCGGGAAGTGAGGCGACGCCGCTGATCCGGTGGCCGGCGCTCGACGAGATTCGTGCTGCGACAGGTGAACACCACCTCGCCGGCCTCGGTCAGGAGCTCGTACACGTACACGACGACACCGCGACGCGGGTCGCTCGTCGACGCGCGTTTGCTCAGGCAGCGCGCCCGTGCGTGGACCCGGTCGCCGGCGCGCAGTGCGCGGGGGAAACGCACGTCGTCCCAGGCTACGCCGCAGATCCAGGCAATGTCGCTGGCGATCTCGTGGTCCAGCTGCCGCCAGATCGCCATGGTGTAGATGCCCGAGGCGACCACCTCGCCGAAGACGGACCCGCGGGCCGCCTCCTCGTCGGCGTGGAAGTACTGCGGGTCGTACCGTCGGGCGAACGCGAGCATCTCGTCCTTGTCGATGGTCAGCGCGGACGACTCGCGTTGCTCGCCGATCTCGAGGTCCTCGAAGTACCGCCTTCCGCCCATGATTCTTCCACGCAGGACTCCCAGCGTGGATGAAACCGCAGCGGCACGCGGCCGGCAAGCGGCGCGAGGCTCGCCGTGAGGCTGCACCGCAGCCGGGCCGAGGCGATCCTGCTGCTGGGCACGGCCGCCGGTGCCCTCGCGGGCACGCTGGCTTCACTCGGGCACGTCGCGTGGTGGCTCGAGCTCTTCTCGCACTTCAGGCCCCAGTACGCCGTCTGGCTCGCCCTCTGCGGCATCGGCCTGCTCGCGCTGAGGCGACCGGCCCTCGGCATTGCGGCACTGCTGCTCGGCCTCGCCAATGCACTGCCACTCCTGCACTACTACGGCGAGACGCCGATCAGGCCGGCGCCCCGGGGAGAGGCGCTCGATGCCGTGCTGCTCAACCTCTTCTTCTACAACGGCGATCACGGGCGCGTCGTCGGCTATCTGCAAGAGACGGGCCCTGACCTGGCGGTGCTGCTCGAGGTCACTCCCGCGTGGCGTGAGGCGCTGCACGCCGTGGCCGGCGAACTTCCCTACCAGGCGCAAGCGGGTGACGTGCTCGTGGCCAGCCGCCTGCCGCTCGCCGGCGTGCGGGCCGTGACGCTGCCCTCCGGCGAGGCCAGCGCGATCCTGCTCCGGGTCCGGGCCGGCGAGAGCGAGCTCACCGTCATCGGGACGCATGCGAACTGGCCCCTGGGGCCGCGCATGTCGCGCAACCGGAATCGCGAACTCGGCGCGCTCGGGACCCTGGCCCGGTCCGTCGAGGGCCCGCTCCTGGTGCTCGGGGACCTCAACGTGACGGCCTTCTCCCCCGTTTTCCGGCACCTGCTGTCGCGCGGCCGGCTCGCGGACTGCGCGGCCGGTCGAGGGTGGCATCCGACCTGGCCGTCGTGGTTTCCGCCGCTCTACCTGCAGATCGACCACTGCCTCGCAAGCCCGGGAGTCGCCATCGCGCGTTTTGGCACCGGCCCTTACGTCGGGTCCGACCACTATCCGGTCGAGGTGTCGGTGCAAGTCGAGCCGGGCGCCGCCACGCCGGCTGCCGGCGCTGTCACGGCCGCGGCGCGGCGCCCGACATCCCGCCGGTGAGCACGAGGCGCATGGCCGTCTCGATCGGGATGTCCAGGGGCTCGATCCTGGAGCGCGGCAGGAGCAGCGTGTAACCGCCGATCTGGTAGCTCATCGGGAAGTAGACGGCAACCTGGCCCTCGACGCCGGCGCCCGGGGCCATGTCACGGGCGTCGTCGCGCGTAACGAAGCCGATGGCGGACGCCTCGCCGATGCGCGCCAGCACGACCCGCTTGAGCTCGCTTCGCCCGCCCCCCGCCGGCAGGATCTGGACGAAGTCGCGTACCGCGCCGTAGATGCTCTTGACGATGGGAATCCGCTCCATGAGCGCTTCCCAGGCCGCGAGCATGCGCCGGACGATGAAGGCGTTGACCAGGACTCCAGCGCCGATCAGCAGGACCAGCGCCGCGGCGATTCCCATGCCTGGCCGGTAGTACTCGGCCGGCACGAACACGACGATCAGCTGGTGCAGCAGCGCCTCCGTCGAGGAGCCCAGCCACCACAGCAGCCAGACGGTGAGCGCGATCGGCAGTACGACGACCAGCCCTCGCACCAGCGCGTTGCGAATCTTCCTGAGCATCGGGATCTCCATGGTCGGGTGAGGCGGGAGCACCGGGCTGGCATGATAGGCGACGTCCGGCGGGCTGGGATGCGAGGAGAGGACATGGGGCACGTGGCCGGGCCGAGGGACGCCTCGGCTCCTTCAGCCGAAGAGATCGAGCGGGTCGTGACCGGCTTCCTGGCGGCCGTCGACGCCGGAGATCGTGCGCTGCTCGGCGAAAGCTTCGATCCCGAGGCCACGATGTACTTTCCCTTCGACGACACGCCCGACCTCGTCGCGGGTCGGGCCGCGATCCTGGAACGCTTCGACAGGCTGTTTGCGGCGTGGCAGCGACGCGGCGTCGCGACGCCGTATGTCGGCTTCGCGCCGAAGCAGCTCCAGACCCGCGGTGCGGGACCCGGCCACGCGCTTGCGACCTTCACCGTCGGCATCGAAGGCGCGCCGGGGCGGCGCAGCGTCCTGCTCCGTCGCTCCGCGGCGGGGTGGAAGATCCTCCACCTGCACGCGTCCAACCTGCGCCCGCGGGCCGACGGCGGAGGCTGAGATGAGCTCGAGACTGGTCATCGCCCGGGTCGGCCCCGGCGACGTCGACACGCTGCTCGCGCTGGTCCGGGAGCTCGCAGAGTTCGAGCGACTTTCGCACGAGGTCGTCGCCACGCCGGCGCAACTCGATGCGGCACTCTTCGGGCCGCAGGCCAACGTAGAGGCGGTGCTGGCGAGGCTGGACGACGAGGTGGTCGGGTTCGCGCTCTGGTTTCACAACTTCTCCACCTTCGTCGGCCGCCGCGGGTTGTACCTCGAGGACCTGTACGTCAGGCCGGCACATCGCGGCCGGGGCTACGGACAGGCATTGCTCCGGCATCTCGCCGCGATCGCGGTCGAAAGGGGCTGCGGGCGCATGGAGTGGGCGGTCCTCGACTGGAACCGCCGAGCCATCGATTTCTACCAGGGGCTCGGCGCCGAGCCGCAGGAGGCCTGGAGGATCTTCCGTCTCTGCGGCGTGGCGCTGGGGCGCATGGCCAAGCCGGACTGAGTCCGACTCGCGCTGCGGCTTTCCACAGCCGGCGCCGCGGCCGGCCGGATCTGCGATAGGATGGGAGTGCAGACGAGGGTCCCGCAGCGCCGGTTGGGACCGCGAGGCGGCGACCCCGCAGCAGGAGGTTGCAGCCATGACAGTTGCGAAAGTCACCGAGATCACGGCAACGTCCCGGGAGAGCTTCGAGGACGCGATCGCCAGCGGCATCAAGCGCGCGAACAAGACTCTGAAGAACGTCACCGGGGCATGGATCGCCGACCAGGAAGTGGTCGTCGAGAAAGGCAAGGTCACGAGCTACAAGGTGCGAATGCGGGTCACCTTCGTGCTCGTCTGACAGGACGGAGGATCGAATCAATGCTTCGAGTGCTGGTCGTCTCGCTTGCCGTACTTCTGTCGGGGCTCGCGTGCGCGGATGGCGCACCCAAGGTGAGCCAGGAGCAGCTGCTGGAGCGGATCCAAGGCGAGGACTCCGAGCTCGTCGTGCTCGACGTGAGAACGGCGAAGGAGTTCGCGGACGGCCACGTGCCGGGGGCGATCAACATTTCGCACGATGAACTCGAGAGCCGGATCGGGGAGCTTAAGCAGGTTCGCGACAAGGATGTCGTCGTGTACTGCAGGAGCGGCCGGCGAACCGGCATTGCGCTGGGGATCCTCGAGCGCGCGGGCTTCAAGCGGATCTATCACCTCGAGGGTGACTACCTGGGATGGAGTGCGGCCGGCCGGGCCATCGAGCGCGATTCCTCCTCCTGACGAGGTCCCGGTCCCGCTACCGGCCCGAAGCGGTGACGGCGTGCGCCGCCGCCGGTCAGATCAACGTGCCGTCGAGGTCGAGCTCGGCTTCGAGCCGCTCGATCTGTTCTGCGAGCACCACGCGCCGTCGACGGGCGTCGAGCAGGCGCGCCCGCGCCCGAGTCAGCCTGGCCGACTCGTCGGGCGCCCCCGCCAATGCCCGGACGTCGGACAGTGGTGCGTCGAGCTCCTCGCAGGCCAGTCGCCAGCGACGCTCCAGCTCGCCGAGGCGGCGCAGGGCTTCGGCGTCGCGCCGGGGGTCGGCTCTGGTCGACTCGAACTCGAATCCCATGGCCCGAGCGTGAGCCTCTTGCGTTAACGAGCGGCGACGGATTCGTTTCCGGAGTGTGACGGAGCGGCGGCGGGGCGCCGCGGAACAGGGCGCGAGCTACTCGAGACAGGCGCGAATGCGTGCGGCGTGCCCCGCCAGTACCTCGGGGTCGCCCATCCTGCCCGCGTGCACGCGCATCGATTGGCCCTCGTAGCGCGGGATGACGTGGAAGTGCAGGTGGAACACGCTCTGGCCGGCAGGTGCGCCGTTCAGCTGCGTGATCATGATGCCCGGCGGGTCGAACGCCTTGCGCACCGCCCGCGCGACGTGCTGCGTGGTGCGGACGGCGGCGGCCAGCGCGTCCGCGGGAATGTCGAAGATGTTCGCGCCCTGTGCCTTGGGAACGACCAGCGTGTGCCCGTCCGACTGGGGCATGATGTCCATGAAGGCGAGCGTGTGCTCGTCCTCGTAGACCTTGTGACACGGGATCTCGCCGCGGAGGATGCGGGCGAAGATGTTGTCCGGGTCGTAGCTCATCGCTCTTTCTCCGTCTTCGTGCCGCGGGCCGGGCGCCAGGGACGGGCGCCGAGCCACTCAGCTCCGCAGCGATCGGATGTCCAGGCTCACGGAAAATATGCAGTGATCCGGCCAGCGCCCCGGGTCCGCGCCGCGCGGGTAGGTCCACATGCGGTAGGAGCCCGGCACTGCCGCGCGTCCGAGGCTGGCGCTCAGCAGGATGTGGTCGATCGGCGGGCGCACCGGGTCCTGCTGCCGGCAGGCCTCCGTCGCTGGCGCGCTGCCCGGATCGAGGAGGTCGGCCTCGGGTGGATCTCCGTCATCGATCTCCGGCCACATCGCCACGATGTCGCCAGAAGCCGTGCGCGACGGCGGGAATTCGCGATCGAAGCGGCGGTTGAAGTCGCCGAGCACGGCGAACGGCAAGCCCTCCGCCGCGCGCGCGTCGATCCACGCCTCGAGAACGGGCACCTGCGCCTGCAGCGTGCGGCAGGCGTCGCGGTCGGTCGTGAGCGGGTCGCGGTTGCAGCCCGACTTGAGGTGGACTGCGAGCAGCCGGATCTCCCGGCCGGTGCCTGGGTAGAGCGTCACGTCGGCACCCCAGCGCACGTCGTCGTCCGGCAGCCCCAGCGCCCGGTAGTCGGGGTTGCAGCGATGCGGAATCCCCGCCCGGACCGCGAACCCGACGTTCTGCACGTGGGGCCGGGAAGTGAAGCAGAGCTCGTACGCAGGAAAGACGCGGCGCGCGGGGCCGACGCCGTCGACTTCCTGCAGCGCGACCACGTCCGCCGGGATCTTCGCAGCGAACGCACGCAGCCTGTCGAAGTCCGCCTCGTTCCAGCGACGCCCGGGCACGAGGTCGCAGGGGATCGTGCGCTGGTGGCCGCGGGCACGCGCCCCGCGCGCGAGGCAGATCCGCGCGAGCTCGTCGAACGTGGCGGGCTCGATGAGCCACTCGAGATTCCACGTCGCCAGGGTCAGCCGCCCATCCGGCGGCGCCTGTTCCGGCTCCTCCGCGCAGGCACCGAGGACGAGGCTGCCCGACAGCAGGAGGACCGGAACGAGTGCCTGCATCTGCTTCATCGCGCGCCCTTCACGGTCTGGCGAGCGATAGCTTAACCCGCTTCATGATGCAGTGCGGTATCGGCAGTGCCCTCACGCCCGGTTGCAAGACTGCGCCGGCGCGTCGTATAGACGGGGACCGGCCTGTGCCGGCCAACGGGGGGTGGGCATGATCCCGGGGTGGGGATTGCTGCTCGTGTCGCTCGCTTACGTCGGGGCGCTGTTTGCGATCGCCTGGTTCGGCGATCGTTACCGCACCTACCCGGCCAACGACCGGATGCGTCCGGTCGTGTACAGCCTCGCGCTGGCCGTGTACTGCTCGAGCTGGACGTTCTACGGCGCCGTGGGCACGGCGGCCCGCGACGGTGCGGCATACCTGCCCATCTACCTGGGCCCCATGCTCCTCTTCCTATTCGGCATGCCGTTCCTCGAGCGCCTGGTGCGCGTCGCCAAGCGGCACAACGTCACCTCGATCGCCGACCTCATCGCCTCGCGCTTCGGCAAGTCGAGTCGGCTGGCCGCGGCGATCACGCTGGTCGCCCTGACGGCCGCCGTGCCCTACGTAGCGCTGCAGCTCAAGGCGGTGGCGATGAGCATCCAGGTCCTGACCGGCGCGGCGGACAGCGGCTCGACCGGCCCGTGGTTCGCGGACAGTGCGTTGTACGTGGCCGTGATGCTGGCGTTGTTCGCCATCCTGTTCGGCACGCGCGGCGTCGACGCGGCCGAGCATCATCCCGGCATGATGCTGGCCATCGCCGTCGAGTCCCTGGTGAAGCTGCTCGCCTTCGTCGCAGTCGGCGCGTTCGCGCTGATCGCGCTGGGGGGGCCGCTGGAGTTCGCGCCCGCCGCACGCTCGCTGTCCTCCGGCGGCGAGACCTCGGCCGGATTCCTGACCCAGGCGGCGATCGCGCTGACGGCGATTTTCTGCCTGCCGCGCCAGTTCCAGGTCGGCGTGGTGGAGTGCACCGATCCGCGCGACCTCTCCAAGGCGCGCTGGATGTTCCCCCTCTACCTCGCGATCGTCAGCCTGGTGGTGGTGCCCATCGCGGCCCTGGGCCTGGCGATTGCTGAACCCGGCACGAGCCCGGACAGCTACGTCCTGTGGCTGCCGCTCAACGCCGGCCACGAGTGGCTCGCGCTGCTAGCCTACGTCGGCGGGTTCTCTGCTGCCACCGGCATGGTGATCGTCGTCTGCGTCGCCCTGGCGACGATGATCAGTAACGACCTGCTGCTGCCGCTCGTGTGGCGCCTGCGCACCGAGCGGCCACCGAGCCGGCGTGACACCACTTCTCTCGTGCTCTGGATGCGTCGCGCGGCGATCGTGGG
Organism: Gammaproteobacteria bacterium SG8_30; assembly: GCA_001303245.1. Classification (GTDB taxonomy): domain Bacteria; phylum Pseudomonadota; class Gammaproteobacteria; order Steroidobacterales; family Steroidobacteraceae; genus SG8-30. Next base: position 5,909 of record LJNS01000003.1, on the reverse strand, counting down.
CGTGCTCACGCTCGCCTTCGCCTACTACCGCGGCGTGCCATCGGCGCCGAGCCTGGCCTCCATCGGGCTGCTCGCCTTCGCGGCGGTCGCGCAATTCGCCCCGACGTTGATCGCGGCGCTCTACTGGCCGCGCGCCAGCCGGGCCGGCGTGCTGGGCGGCCTGATCACCGGGTACGCGATCTGGCTCTACACGCTGCTGCTGCCGAGCCTGCTCGCAATCGACGGCGAGCCGCCGGCGTGGATCAGGGACGGGCCGTGGGGCGTCGCGTTCCTGGCGCCGCAGGCTCTGTTCGGGTGGACGGCCCCCGACGTGCTCACGCACGGCGTGTTCTGGTCGCTCTTCGCCAACGTCGGGATGCTGGTGCTGCTCTCGGCACGCTTCCGGCCGAGCCTCGGCGCCCAACTGCAGGCTGCAGCCTTTCTCTGCAGGCTGCAGCCTTTCTCGAGCCGGCGACGCACGGGCGGGGAGCGCGGGACGCGCCGCTTCCCGGCAGCACGACCGTCGGCGACCTGATGACGCTGGCCGAGCACGTGCTCGGGCCGCGGGTCGCTGCCCGCCTGCTCGCGCAGCACGCTCGGGCCACGGGCCGGGAACTGGCCGTGGAGGACCGGGCCGATGTCGGCCTCGTGCAGGCAGTGGAGCGGGAACTGGCCGGCGCGATCGGCTCGGCTTCCGCACGCATGATGCTCACGAGCACGCTGCGGGGTTCGGGGCTCAAGCTCGAGCAGGTGGTCTCCCTGCTGGACGAGACGAGCGAGCGCCTGCGCCTGAACCGCGGCCTGCTCGAGGCCATGATGGAGAACATGTCCCAGGGCATCAGCATGATCGACCGGGACCTGCGGCTGGTCGCCTGGAACCAGCGATACCAGGACCTGTTCGACTACCCGCCAGGGTTCCTCTACGTCGGCATGCCCATCGCGGAATCCATCCGCTTCAACGTCGAGCGGGGGCTTTGCGGTCCGGGCGACCTGACCGACCAGGTCCGGCGGCGCATGGCCCACCTTCGCGCCGGCACGCCGCACGTCTCGGAGCGTCGCCGGCCTGACGGAAAGGTCGTGGAGACGCGGGTGCAGCCCATGGCGGAAGGCGGCATGGTCTCCACGTTCACCGACGTGACCGACTACAAGCAGGTCGAGCAGGAGCTGCGGGAGATCGCCGAGACGCTCGAGCTGCGCGTGGAGGAGCGGACCGAGCAGCTGCGGCAGGCCAAGCTCGAGGCCGAGCAGGCGAACCACAGCAAGACGCGCTTCCTCGCGGCGGCGAGCCACGACCTGCTGCAGCCCATGAACGCCGCGAGGCTGTTCGTCTCCGCGCTACGCTCGCGCGACCTGGCCGATCCCGCCATCGCCAGTCTTGCCGAGCGGGTCGACACGTCGCTGCGCGCGGCCGAGGAGCTGCTGGACGCGCTGCTCGACATCTCCAAGCTCGATTCCGGGGCCGTGCAGCCGGAGTTCAGCACGGTCGAGGCATCGCGGCTGCTCGAAGCGCTCGGCGAGCAGTTCGCCCCGCTCGCGGCCGACCGCGGGCTCGAGCTGCGCGTCCCCCGGACGGCGCTGGCCGTGCGCACCGACGCGCGCATGCTGAAGCGCGTGCTGCAGAATTTCATCGCCAACGCGCTGCGCTACACGCGTTCGGGCCGCGTGCTGGTCGGCTGCAGGCGCCGCGGAGACGAGGTGGAGTTCCAGGTCTGGGATACCGGCCCGGGCGTACCGGCCGAGGCGCTCACGGTGATCTTCGAGGAGTTCCGGCGCCTCGACCAGGCCTCGCCGTGGGGCGAGAAGGGCCTCGGGCTGGGCCTGTCGATCTGCGAGCGCATCGCCCGCGCGCTCGACCATCACCTGACCGTCCGCTCGACGCCCGGGCGGGGCAGCGTCTTCGCCATCCGCGTGCCGCGCGCCGCGCCGCCTTTGCGGGCCGTCGACGGCAGCCGGGGCCGCGTGCGAGGCGCTGCGCTTGCGGGGCTCACAGTCCTTTGCCTCGACGACGACCCGGACGTCCTGGACGGCATGGCCGCATTGCTCGGTCGCTGGGGGGTGACGGTGATCGGGGCGCGCTCGATCGCCGAGGCGGAGCCCGTGGCGGCGGACGGTCACACTGACGTGATCCTCGCCGACTTTCACCTGCGCGAGACCGAGACGGGGCTCGAGGCGCTCAAGCGGCTGACGCGGCTGAAAGGCGGCCGTCCCGGCGCGCTGATCACTGCGAACGCGAGTGCCGAACTCGCCCAGGAGGCGAGGCGCGAGGGATTCGGGGTCCTGCACAAGCCGATCAAGCCCGCGGCATTGAGGGCGCTCCTGGCCGCGCTCGCGCGCCGGCGCTCCGCGATGGCCGCCAACGCGGAGCGACCCGAGAAGCAACCGGCCTGACCGGGCGAAGGGAAGCGCTTGCCGGTCAGTGACCGGCGGCCTGCGCCGTGACCGGTGTGTCGAGCGCGAGTCGCTGGGCCAGCACTACCGCCTGGGTCCGGTTGGTGGCACCGAGCTTCTGCATGATCGCCGTCATGTGCGCCTTGATGGTCGCCTCGGAAACGCCGAGCTCGTAGGCGATCTGCTTGTTGAGCAGCCCCGCGGACAGCATCGAGAGCACGCGGAACTGCTGCGGCGTCAGGCTCGCGAGCCGCGAGGCGATGTCGGCCTCGGAGTCTTCCAGGGCCGGCGCGTCGACATCCACCGAGGGCGGCACCCAGACGTCGCCCTCGAGCACCGCCTGCAGGGCCTCCACCATCTCGTGCACGGCTGAGGACTTGGGTACGAACCCGGCCGCACCGTGCGCGATGGAGCGGCGGATGATCGCCGGATCCTCCATCGCCGAGATGATGACCACCGGCAGCGTCGGGAAATGGGAGCGCATCTGGACGAGTGCGCTGAATCCCTGCGCGCCGGGCATGTTGAGGTCGAGCAGCAGGAGCTCGGCGCCCGGGTGCCTCTCGGCGGCCTCGAGGAGCGCTGCGACCGAGTCCGCCTCGACGACCGCGGCGTCCGGAACGGCACGGCCTACCGCGTGCCGGAGCGCCTCACGGAACAGCGGATGGTCGTCGGCGACCAGGATTTCCTTGGTCATGGCCCTTTAGTCGCTACGCCCGCTTGCCGACGTTCATGCGGTGGTCGACGAGCTCCCTCACCACCGACGGATCCGCCAGCGTCGAGGTGTCGCCGAGCTGGTCGGACTCGTCGGCGGCGATCTTGCGCAGGATGCGGCGCATGATCTTGCCGGAGCGGGTCTTCGGCAGGCCGGGCGCCCACTGGATGAAGTCCGGCGAGGCGATCGGGCCGATCTCCTTGCGCACCCAGTCCCTGAGCTCCTTGCGCAGCTCCTCGGTCGGCGTCTCGCCCGCCACGAGCGTGACGTAGGCGTAGATGCCCTGGCCCTTGATGTCGTGCGGGCAGCCGACGACGGCCGCCTCGGCGACCTTCGCGTGGGCGACCAGCGCGCTCTCGACCTCGGCGGTGCCCATGCGGTGACCGGAGACGTTGATGACGTCGTCGACGCGACCGGTGATCCAGTAGTAGCCGTCCTCGTCGCGGCGCGCGCCGTCGCCGGTGAAGTACATGCCCTTGAAGGTCGTGAAGTAGGTCTGGATGAAGCGCTCGTGGTCGCCGTAGACCGTGCGCATCTGTCCCGGCCAGCTGTCGAGCAGCACGAGGTTGCCCTCGGTGGCGCCCTCCAGGACCTTGCCGTCGCCGTCCACGAGCGCCGGCTGCACGCCAGGCAGGGTTGGTCGCGGAGCCGGGCTTGAGGTCCGTCGCGCCGGGCAGCGGCGAGATCAGGATGCCGCCGGTCTCGGTCTGCCACCAGGTGTCGACGATGGGGCAGCGCTCGTCGCCCACGACCTGGTAGTACCACTCCCAGGCCTCGGGGTTGATCGGCTCGCCGACGGTGCCGAGCAGACGGAGGCTCTTGCGCGAGGTCTTCTTGACGGGCTCGGTGCCCTCGCGCATGAGCGCGCGGATTGCCGTTGGCGCGGTGTAGAAGATCGTCACCTTGTGTTTGTCGACCGCCTCCCAGAAGCGGCTCACCGTCGGGTAGTTGGGCACGCCCTCGAACATGACGCTGGTCGCGCCGTTCGACAACGGGCCGTAGACCACGTAGCTGTGGCCCGTCACCCAGCCGACGTCGGCGGTGCACCAGAAGATGTCCTCCTCGCGGTAGTCGAAGACCGTGGCGAAGGTGAAGTTGGCATACACGAGGTAGCCGCCCGTGGTGTGCAGCACGCCCTTCGGCTTGCCCGTGGAGCCGGACGTGTACAGGATGAACAGCGGGTCCTCGGCGTTCATGGGCTCCGGCTTGCACTCCGCCGGCTGACCCTTCACCGCGTCCTCCCACCAGACGTCGCGGCCGTCCTTCCAGCCGATCTTCCCGCCGGTGTAGCGCAGCACCACGACCTTCTCGACGCACGGCAGGTCGTGCTTGTCGAGCGCCGCGTCGACGTTGGCCTTGAGCGGGATCTTCTTGCCGCCGCGTACGCCCTCGTCCGTGGTGATCACGAGCTTCGAGTCGCAGTCGTGGATGCGGCCGGCGAGCGAGTCGGGCGAGAAGCCGCCGAAGACGATCGAGTGGATCGCCCCGATGCGGGCGCAGGCGAGCATCGCGACGGCCGCCTCCGGGATCATCGGCATGTAGATCGTGACCCGGTCCCCCTTGCCCACGCCCATGCCGCGCAGCGCGTTGGCGAAGCGGCAGACACGCTCGTAGAGCTCCCGGTAGGTGATCTTGCCCGACACCGACGGGTCGTCGCCCTCGAACAGGATCGCCGTCTTGTCGCCGCGCTTGGCGAGCTGGCGGTCGAGGCAGTTGACGGAGACGTTGAGCACGCCGTCCTCGAACCACTTGATGCGGAAGTCCTCGACCTTGAACGAGACGTTCCTGATCCTGGTCGGGAACTTGATCCAATCGACACGCTTTGCGATCTTCGACCAGAAGGCATCCGGGTTCTCGACCGACTCGGCGTACATCGCCTTGTAGTCGGCTTCCTTGACGACGGCGCGGGCCGCGAACGACTCCGGCACCGGGTGTGTCTTCACCATCATGGTTCTTCCCCCGTCGGCGGCGTCCTCCGGGACGCCCGGCTGTGATACGGCCAAGCATTTTACGTCCCCCCTCCCGCATGAATTGGACGTTGGTCGAACGCCACGCACGCAACGGATTTCCCTTGCCACGGGGAGGCCGCGAGTACGTGGTTTCCACGATCCGCGCGACCGACTCGCTGCCACCTCGTTGCGCAAAAGCCACGCGTTGTTTAGACCATCCGCCAATAGAGGGGGGGCGGGGCCGGGCGCATTCTCCTGCAACAGCCCAACGGGGGAGGTCACATCATGGATTCCACGATCAAACGGACCGCGACGGCGCTGGCTGTTGCGAGCGCATTGGCATTGCCGGGCGTGGCGAGCGCCGGAGAGGTCAAGACCGGCACGGCTGAGGGACTGACGATCAAGGGGTTCGTCATCGCCTCGCTGTACATGCAGGACAACGATTTCGCGTTCTCGAACGGTCAGGCCGCGCAGTGGCCGACGACCGATCGCTCGACCGACGAATGGGTCTTCGGCGGCGACGTGCGCAACACCCGGATCACGCTGGCCTTCAATGGGCCGGAAGCGAGCGGGCTCAAGTTCAACGGGACCATCGAGGCTGACTTCTTCGGTGGTTTCAATGGCAGCGGTGCCTTCAGCGACGAGCAGCAGACTCCGCGGTTGCGGCTCGCGTACGTCGACATAGTCCGGAACAAGACCACCTTCCGCATCGGCCAGGCCTGGTCGCCGATGTTCGGCTACGTGCCAGCCTCGCCGACGCATGTCGCGTTTCCGCTCGGCTACGGGACGGGCAAGATCGGCTGGCGCTTCCCCGGCCTGTTCGTCTACCACGATTTCGGTGGTGACGCTCTGAAGACCAAGCTGAGCCTGGCCATGATGCG